>NZ_CP010803.1:657500-1025000 GCF_000960975.1 Martelella endophytica
CTCGCCACGTTTCTCTTTCCTCAATATTCAATTGTCCAAATAACTGACGACTGGAACCAATCGTCAAAAACGCGCTTCCCGTGCCAAAACCTTTTGAGTTCAAACACGTCAATCAGCAAAGCTAATCGGCGGAAGTGAGGTCAACGTTGTTGGTCGCGAGAACGACCGTCGACCCCGTCGGTGATGCGCATATAGGGTGAAGCGCCCGGCAAAGTCAACACGCTATTTTCAAAAAACTGTAAAAAAGCGATCGGGCACCGCATTCATTCGGCTCCCCAGATCGTTTGCTGCTATCAAGGTTGAAGCCTGGGCGGCCTGCCCGTCGACCGCCCTCCCCCCGTTTCCGTCGGTCAGGAGAACGACCATGCTGAACCTCATCACCGACGTCGCCGGCCTTGCCGTCGGACATGCTCAGGACCTCGACCTTGCATCGGGCGTCACCGCCATCGTCTTCGATCGTCCGGCGACCGCTTCGGGTCTGTCGCTCGGCGGCGCACCGGGAAGCCGGGACCAGCTTCTCCTTGATCCGGCACGCACCGTCGAGACGGTCGACGCCTTCGTTCTGTCAGGTGGATCGGCCTTCGGGCTCGACGCGCCGGGGGGAGCACAATCGGCGCTTAGAGCCGCCGGGCGCGGCCTCGCCATCGGCCCGGCGCTGATTCCGATCGTCCCCGGCGCGATCCTGATGGACCTGCTCAATGGCGGAGACAAGGACTGGGGCCTGCATGCCCCCTACCGCGATCTTGGCTATGACGCCTGCCGCAACGCCGCACCCGGTCCGTTTGCGCTCGGCACCATCGGCGCCGGAACCGGCGCCACCACCGTCAACCTCAAGGGTGGTCTCGGCTCGGCGAGTGCGACGAGCGTTGCCGGCCATGTCGTCGGATCGCTCGCAGCCGTCAACGCGATGGGGAGCGTGACGATCGGCGACGGTCCGCATTTCTGGGCCGCGCCGCTCGAACGCGACGGCGAGTTCGGCGGCCTCGGAATGCCATCTCCGCTACCCGAGGATTGGGACCGGCTCCGGATCAAGGGCGGGCCGACGACCGCGACCACGATTGCCGTGGTCGCCACCGATGCGCGGCTCACCAAGCAGCAGGCCTACCGGCTGGCGGTGATGGCCCATGACGGTTTTGCCCGTGCCATCCATCCGGCGCACCTGCCCTATGACGGCGATACCGTGCTCTCGGCGGCAACCGGCGTGAAGGATGCGCCGGACGATTTCGCCTTTGCCGAACTCTGCCTGCTTGCGATGACAACCACGGCGCGCGCCATTGCCCGCGGTGTCCATAACGCGAAAGCGCTCCCGCAAAGGGGAGCGCTTCCAAGCTGGAAAGACCGGTTCGAAAAGGGCTGAACGGTCGTTACTGGGCCGAATAGCCGCCGCCAATGGCGACATTGAGGGCCACGAAATCGCTCGCGGTCTGCGCCTGGGCGTCGGCAAGCTGGGCCTCGGCGTCAGACACTGCGCGCTGCGCATCGAGCACGTCGAGCAGTGAGGTGGCACCATCCTTGTAGCTCGAGGTCGAAAGATCGAGCGCATCGCGGTAGGAATTGACGGTGGCGCGCAGCGCGGCGACCGTGCGGCCGTCGCGGGTGGCAACGGCGAGCGCATTCTCGACTTCCTGAACCGCATTCAGCACCGTCTGCTTCCAGACGAGATAGGCCTGACGGGCCTGCGATTCGGACGACGAGACATTCGCCCGCAGCGCTCCGCCGTCAAAGATCGGCAGGTTGATCGCCGGGCCGAACGACCAGGAGGTCGTCCCCACATTGGACGACGAGGTCGAAGCGACACTGGCCCGCAGCGTGCCGGAGAGCGTGATCGACGGATAGAGCTGTGCCTCGGCGACACCGATCGCCGCGGTTGCCGCCGCCAGATTACGCTCGGCCTCGCGGATATCGGGGCGGTTGCGGATCAGATCGGCCGGGATGCCGCTTGCAAGGCTCGCGTGGTAGACCGGGATCGGCTTCACCTTGTTCATCTGGTCGATCAGCGTGGCGGCCGGCAGCCCCATCAGCGTCGACAGCGAGTAGACCGACTGGCGATACGAGGCTTCAAGCGTCGGGATGCTGGAAAGCTGGGCGTTGACGAGGCCTTCGGACTGGACCACATCGAGCCTTGAAGCAGCGCCCGCATCGAGCTGGAACTGGGTCAGGCGCAGCGTCTCGCGGCGGCTCTGCAGGTTGGACTTCGCGATCGCCAGCCTTTCCTGATAGAGGCGTGCCTGGATATAGGCGTTGGTCAGGCTGGAAATCAGCGTCAGCCTTGCGACATCGGCGGAAGCGTAAGCGGCGTCGAGCTGGGCCATGGCGGCTTCGCCGGAACGGCGATAGAGGCCGAAGAGATCCAGGAACCAGGAGACCGGGATCGAGGCCGCAGCCGTGTTCGACGTCTTGCGTGCGTTCGCCGACGAGCGGTCGCCGCCCGCCCCAGCACCGGTATCCGACCCCGTGAGGTCGACCTGCGGAAAGGCGCCGGCCGTCGAGGTCACGACATTGGCCTCGGCCTGGGCGATCGTCTCGAGTGCCTGCAGCACCGACAGGTTCTGCGCCAGACCCTGGTCGACATAGCCGTTCAACTGGCTGTCGTTGAAGCTCTTCCACCACGAAACCTCGGTGACGTCACCAACGCTCTTGGTACCGCCCTCGCTGAATTTGTCGGGAAGCGCCATTTCGGGCGCCTGATAATCGGGCCCGACAACGCAGCCGGACAGGAGCAGCATCAGCAGGGGAACGGGTGTAACGCGGCGCAATAGCATGAGAAATATCCTGTCAACTCGGCGTGTCCGCTTTACGGACCGTGTTGTCTTCATCTAAGCGCCGAGGCGACCCCGGCGCAATATGGTTAACGTGGTTTTAAACCACCTGTTGCTCATCTGCCGCTTTGTCTTCCTTCTTGCCGATGCCCATCAGCCGGCATACGGCGACGAAGAAGGACGGCACGAAGAAGATGCCCAGCGTGGTCGCCGCCAGCATGCCGCCGAAGACGGCGATACCGATGGCATTCTGGGCAGCAGAACCCGCACCGGTCGCAAGCACCAGTGGCGTCACGCCCAGAATGAAGGCGAGCGACGTCATGATGATCGGGCGCAGACGCATGCGGGCGGCGTGAACGGCAGCTTCGAAGAGATCATCTCCCTTCTCAGCCTGTTCGCGGGCGAATTCCACGATCAGGATCGCGTTCTTCGCTGCAAGGCCCATTGTCGTCAGCAGCCCCACCTTGAAGTAGATGTCGTTGTCCTGACCATCGAAGTGCGCCGCCACGACCGCACCGAGAATACCGACCGGAACGGCAAGCAGCACGGCGAACGGAATGCTCCAGCTTTCGTAGAGCGCGGCAAGGCAGAGGAACACGAAAATGATCGAGATCGCATAGAGGTAGGTGACTTCGTTACCCGAAATGACCTGCTGCAGCGACATGTCGGTCCATGCGACGGTGAAGCCACCCGGCGTCGATTCGACCTCGCTCACCAGCTCGTTCATGGCCTCGCCTGAGGAATAGCCAGGCGCCGTGCCGCCGGTGATATCGACGGCGGTGTTGCCGTTATAGTGAGCAAGCGACGGCGCACCAGTGGTCCACTCGAGGTCCGTGAAAGCCGAGAACGGCACCATGTCACCTGCGGTGTTGCGGGCATACCAGCTGTAGATGTCCTGCGGCTGCATTCGGTACGGCGCATCGCCCTGTACGTAGACCTTCTTCACCTTGTCATTCAGGGTGAAGTTGTTGATCTGCGAACCCGCATAGATCGTCGCCAGCATACCCGTCGCATCAGCGATGCTCACGCCATAGGCGCCAGCCTTCTGCTCGTCGATATTGATGCGAAGCTGGGTTTCGGGCGGAAGTGTATCGGTACGAACCTGCGCTGCAATCCCGCCGCCATTCATCTGCTGGATGATGCGCTGCGTGGTCGCGAGCGTTGCCGCCTGGCCCTGGCCGCCACTGTCAACGACATAGCCTGTCCAGCCCGTCGAGGTACCCAGGCCCGGAATGGCCGGCGGTTCGACGACGAAGACCTGCGCGTCGCGGATGTTCATGTAGAAGTACTGGTTGGCGCGCTGGGCAACGGCGGCGGCAGAGAGCGCCTTGGTGGTTCGATCCTCGAACGGCTTCATCTGCACGAAGCTCATCGCGTAATTCTGGCCCTGCCCCGCAAAGGAGAAGCCCAGAACCGAGAAGGTCGAATCAACCGCATCCGATTCCTGAGTGCGGAAATAGCTGGAGACCTGCCGCGTCACGGCATCGGTACGCGCCTGTGTCGCGCCGCTCGGAAGCGTGATGATCGTGAACAGCGAGCCCTGGTCTTCATCCGGCAGGAACGACTCTGGAAGCTGAACGAAGTAGTGGTAGACGCCGAACAGCAGCACGGCGAAGACCGCGAAGACGATGAGCGGAACCTTCAGGAGGAAGGTCACCGCATTCGAATAGCCGTTGGTGACTTTTTCGAAGCCGCGGTTGAACATGCCCGAAAGACCACGATCCTTTTTCGTCGGATCGACCGGCTTCAAAAGCGTGGCGCAAAGCGCCGGCGTGAAGATCATCGCAACCAGCACGGAGAGCACCATCGCCGCAACGATGGAGACCGAGAACTGACGGTAGATGATGCCCGTGGAACCGCCGATGAAGGCCATCGGGATGAACACGGCCGTCAGCACCATGACGATACCGACGAGAGCGCCCTGGATTTCGCCCATGGACTTCTGCGTCGCCTCCTTCGGCGGCAGACCTTCCTCGTGCATGATGCGCTCGACGTTTTCCACCACCACGATCGCGTCGTCGACAAGGAGGCCGATTGCCAGCACCATCGCGAACATCGTCAGCGTGTTGATCGAGAAGCCGGCGAATGCGAGCACACCGAACGCGCCGAGCAGGACGACAGGCACAACAAGTGTTGCGATCAGCGTTGCCCGGAGGTTCTGCAGGAAGACCAGCAGAACGACGAAGACGAGCACGATGGCTTCAACCAGCGTATGCACCACCTGCTCGATCGACAGCTCGACGAATGGCGTGGTGTCGTACGGGTAGATGATATCGACGCCCTGCGGCAGCGACGGCTTGATCGAGTTCATGAAGTCGGTGACCAGACCGGAGGTCTCCACCGCATTCGCGCCATTGGCAAGCTCGACGGCGAAGCCCGCAGCCGGGAGGTCGTTGTAAAAGGTGTAGAACTGATAGTAGCGCTGGCCGAGTTCGACTCGACCGACGTCGGACAACGTCACCGTTGCTCCGTTTTCGGTCGATTTCAGAATGATGTTTTCGAACTGGTCGACATTTTGAAGCTGGGTCGCCGAAACGGCGGTGATCGCCAGTTCCTGCCCCTTGACCGCCGGCGCGTCACCGATATTACCGACCGCGACCTGCTGGTTCTGCGCCTGGATGGCGTTCGAAACGTCAGTGACGGAAAGGTTATACTGGTTGAGCTTGAATGGGTCGAGCCAGATACGCATGGCGTAGGGCGTATAGAAGCCCTGCACGCTGCCCACGCCATTCAGACGCGAAACGCTGTCCGAGATCGAGCTGTCGATGATGTTGCCGAGATCGGCGGCCGAATACTGACCGCTGCTGTCGGTCAGCGCCACGACCATCAGGAAGCTCGAGGAGGAGCGGTTGACGGTAATACCGAGGTTGCGGACGATGTCGGGAAGCTGAGGCTGAACCAGCTGCAGCTTGTTCTGCACCTCGACCTGCGCGATTTCGGGATCGATGCTGGGGCCGAAGATGACCGAGATCTGCGACAGACCGGGACTTGATGTCGAGGTGATGTAGAGCATGTCATCGAAGCCGGAAAGACCGTCCTCGATCACGTTTGTCACCGTCGTTTCAACCGTTCTGGCACTCGCGCCCGGGAAGCTCGCCTGCAGCGAGATCGTCGTCGGAGCGATCTGCGGATACTGCGAGATCGGAAGCTGCGTAATGCCAAGACCGCCGATCAGCATGATCACGATGGCAATCACCCAGGCGAAGATCGGTCGGTTGATGAAGAAATTAGCCATAAAATTTTCCTCGAGCGCTTGGGTCTAGAGCCTGAACACCTTTACGCTCAGCCATTTCCACCTGCAGCCGGCGCTGCAGACGCACCACCGGAGGAACCACCAGACGCGCCGCCGGAAGACTGCGGATCATCGACAACAACACCATCTTCGTTGATGGATGCAGGAACGGGGGTGACGGTTGTCACGCCGCCGATCAGCCGCTGGAAGCCATCCACGATCAGCTTGTCGCCATCCGAAATCTGATCGGTCACCAGCCAGGAATTGTTGGATACCAGCGCATTATTGAACACGCGCGTCTCGACCTTGTTGTCCGAGGTCACGAACTTGGCCGAAACCTTGCCGCCGGCTTCGATCTCGGCTGCCAGCTGCGGAATGAGGTAAGCGTCCTCGTTGGCAAGTGTCAGCGTTGCGCGAACGAACATGCCCGGAAGCAGCGTGTTGTCCGGGTTCTCGAACACGGCGCGAAGATTGACCGAGCCGGTCGACTGATCGACCGTGCGTGAGGACACATCGAGATTGCCGGTCACGTCGTAGGTCGAGCCGTCGTCGAGCATCACATTGACCTTGACGTTCTGAAGGGCTTCTTCGGTATTGAGGTTGGCATATTTGCCGGAGCCGGCCAGCACCTGGGCCGCTGATTCGTACATGTCGACGTAGATCGGATCGAGCTGGTTGAGGCTGACGAGAGGGTCGGTCGAGGACGGCGACGCGAGGTTACCGATCGAAATGTTCGACACACCCAGAACGCCATCGAACGGCGCCACCACTTCGGTGTGGTCCAGATTGATCTGCGCAGACTTCACCGCAGCCTCGCCGGACTTCACGTCCGCCAGAGCCTGTTCGTACTGTGTCTGGGCGTCGGTCAGCTGGATTTCCGTGGCGCCCTGATTGACGATCCGCTTGTAGCGCTCGTAGTTCGCCTGCACGCCCGGCACCGTGGCATTGGCCTTGTCGAGGGTGGCCTGAGCCTGCGCCAGCGCGGCTTCATAGGTGTCCGGCTCGATCTGGTAGAGAAGATCGCCTTCCTTCACCAACTGGCCGTCCTTGAACGCCTTCTTGGTGATGATGCCGGTGACCTGCGGGCGGATCTCGGCGGAACGATAGGCAACGGCCCGCGCCGGCAGCGTGGTCGTGATCGGCACGGACTGCTTCGTCATGGTGATGACGCCGACCTGCGGCGGCGGCGGAGCCTGACCGCCAGCCTGTTGTTTGTCGCCCTCCTTGCTGCAAGCGGCAAGCGCAATAGCGAGGGCTGAAAGAGCGGCGATCGAAAGCTTGCGCGAAAGCATGGGCACCTATCCAGAAAAGAATAAAGTCGAACTCGGCCACTTTCTTAACACAGTCCCGCGACCTCAGGAACCGAGTATGTGGCCGTCCAGAAAAACGGCACGCGAAGCGACCGCAGGACAAAACCAATCAGTGACGTATCCGAGAAACCGTCACTTTGCAACGCGATATTTTAACCCGCCGTCAATCAGTTCCAGGATCAGCTGAGTTTTGTCGGAAAGTGTTGCCGGATCGGCACAACCCATCATCTTCGGATGGAGCACGCTCGCCATCATATCGACGATCAAGGCTGCGTCGAGCGCGGCATCGCCCGCCCGATAAATCCCCATTTCCATGCCCTCGGCGATCAGCCCTGTCAGGGTTTCCTCGACGAGGCGTCGATAGATTCGCCCACCCTTGGCGGGATCTTCCAGCACCAGAGGGATCATCTCGAAGAGGTATTGGTTCTCCGCCTTGTCGCGCATGTGCTCGCGGGCGAGCCGAGAGAGAAACAGAATCAGCTTCTCGTCCGGCGGCGCGGACGAATCGTCGATGCTGCAGCGTTCCGCCAGCCTTCGACCATGACGATAGGCCGTCGCCCGGCCGAGGGTCAGCTTGCTCTTGAAATGCTTGAAGACATTGGCAGGCGACATGTCGAGCTCGGCGGCGATATCGGCGATCGACACAGCAGAGTAGCCGCGCGCGCGAAACAGCCGCTCAGCCGTCTCGAGGATGGCCTCGCGCGTTTCCTCCGCCGATCGCCGCTGCCTGCGCATCATGCCTTCCCCCAAGACGCCTCCGGATAGTAGCGCGCGAGATTGCCCCTCACCCGCGCCTTGACGCTTTCGCCGCTGTCATCGGCAACGAATGCCTCGCCGGTGATCATCTCGAAGGCCTGAGCGTAAACCCCGGAGGCTGCCATGATGACATCGACCGGAATCTCCGGGATCGGATCCTTGTAGGGATCGCAGCGCGCCCCTACCCACGAGCGGATGAAATCCTTGTCGAAGCTTTCCGGTCGCTCGCCCGCTTCAAAACGGGTGGGATAGCTTTCCGCCATCCAGTAGCGGCTCGAATCGGGCGTGTGGATTTCGTCGGCAAGCAGGATATTGCCGTCGGCATCGGTCCCGAATTCATATTTGGTATCGGCGAGGATCAGGCCCCGGCCGGCAGCAATCTCCTGCCCGCTCGCAAAAAGCTTCAGCGCCGTCTCCGAGATCGCGGTCCACTGCGCTTCGCTCAACAGCCCGCGGCCGACGATCTCGTCCGCCGTCAGCGGCTCGTCATGGCCACCGTCGAAGGCCTTGCTGGTGGGGGTGATGATTGCCTGCGGCAGCACCTGATTGTCACGCATGCCGTCGGCGAAATCGATGCCGTAGATCTTGCGCTCGCCGCGCTTGTAGCGGGTCAGGATCGAGGTGTCGGTTGTGCCGGCGAGATAGCCGCGCACGATGACCTCGACCGGCAGAATATCGAGCCGCTTGCCGACGACGACATTCGGGTCGGGATAGGCGACGACATGGTTTGCGGCGATATCGGCCGTGTTCTCGAACCAGAAGCGGGCGATCTGCGTCAGGATCGCGCCCTTGTTCGGGATCGAAGCCAGAACCCGGTCGAAGGCGCTGATCCGGTCGGTGGTGACGATGATCCTGCGGCCATCCGGCAGATCGTAGTTTTCCCGAACCTTGCCACGGTAGTAATTTGGCAGCTCAGGAAAAAAGGCTTCATCGAGAACGCGCAAGAAACAACCCTTTTCTGTTTCGGCCCTGCCCGGTTTATTGCGATATATTGCAAAGCCGCTTCGCCCTCATTACAGATTGTTAACCTCGACGGCAATGACAATGAAGGCCCGCCGTGCCTTCGCGCAGGTGGCCCATGACTTTCATCCCGTCCCTTCCCGTGCTCCTGGCCTTTTCCGCCGCGACGCTGCTTCTGGCGCTCACCCCCGGACCGGACATGACTCTGTCGATCAACAAGGCGCTCAGCGAAGGTCGCGCCGCCGGACTGATGGTGCTGGCCGGCACCAATCTCGGCATCTGCGTGCACACCATGCTGGTCGCCTTCGGCGTTTCGGCCCTGATCATCGCCTCGCCCACCGCCTTCTTCGTGCTGAAAAGCGGCGGCGCGGCCTACCTGCTCTGGATCGCGGTGATGGCGATCCGCAAGGGCAGCAATTTCGTGCTGGAGGCCGAAGCGAAACCCGAGCGGCAGCGCGGCGCGCTGAAGGCAGCGATGCTGAACGGCTTCTGGGTCAATCTGCTGAACCCCAAGGTCATCATCTTCTTCATGACCTTCCTGCCGCAGTTCGTTGCTCCCGGCGATCCGAACGTCACCGGCAAGCTGCTGTTCCTCGGCTTCACCTTCATCGCCGTCGCCATCCTGCCGACCATCGCCATCGTGCTTGCCGCCGACCGGCTTTCCGGCTGGCTTGCGACCCACCGCCGGGTGCTGCGCGGCATCGACTACCTGTTCGCCGGCGTGTTTTCGCTGTTTGCGGTGAAGATCCTGCTCACGCATGCGCGGTGAACAATACAAACGCCCCACACTTAGTTGAATTGGTATAGTTATTATACCATATTTAAGTATGGTGTTTGAATACGACCCAGCCAAGAGCGCCGCGAACCTCACGAAACACGGTATAGACTTCGCGGAGGCCCAGGCTCTTTGGAATGATCCGTGGATGATCGAAGCACCGGCCAAAACAGAAGACGAGCCCCGGTTTCTCTCCGTGGGCTTGATCGGCGACAAGCATTGGGCCGCCATCTGGACACCCACGGGGCGAGGCCGTGCGCCTGATTTCAGTGCGCCGCGCCCGCAAAGAGGAGATCCGCTACTATGAAGGCAAATGAGTTCGACAAGACATTCGACGCCGGCAAGGACGTAAGCGACGCCATCGACTGGTCTCAGGCGCGCCGCCGCAACGACCAGCCCAAGCGCGTAAACGTTGACTTCCCCACCTGGGTCGTCGAGGCGCTAGACAGGGAGGCCCGGCATCTCGGGGTAACCCGGCAATCGCTCATCAAGCTCTGGATCGCCGAGCGTCTCCAGTGAAAGAATGCCAACGCAGCCGGAGAAACATCAATCCCCGTGATTGGCGATCATCATCGCCTCATAGGCCAGGCGCTCGGTCTTGCGCATGCGCTCCGATTCCGACTTGAGCTGGCCGCAGGCGGCGAGGATGTCGCGGCCGCGCGGCGTGCGGATCGGCGAGGCATAGCCGGCCTGATTGATGAAGTCGGCGAAGCGCTCGATCGTCTCCCAGTCGGAACACTGGTAGTTCGAACCCGGCCACGGGTTGAACGGGATCAGGTTGATCTTTGCCGGTACGCCCTTCAGGAGCTTCACCAGATCGCGCGCATCCTCGAGGCTGTCGTTGACGCCCTTCAGCATCACATATTCGAAGGTGATGCGGCGTGCGTTGGAAAGCCCCGGATATTCGCGACAGGCCTTGATCAGTTCTTCCAGCGGATACTTCTTGTTGATCGGCACCAGGAGATCGCGCAGGTCGTCGCGCACCGCATGTAGCGAGATTGCCAGCATGCAGCCGATTTCATCGCCGGTGCGATAGATTTCCGGCACGACGCCGGAGGTCGAGAGCGTGATCCGGCGCTTCGACAGCGACAGGCCATCCTCGGCCGAGGCAATCAGCAGCGCCTTCTTCACGGCGTCGAAATTGTAGAGCGGCTCGCCCATGCCCATCATCACGATATTGGTGACCTTGCGGTCCGATTCCGGGATGAAGGCACCGTTCGGCGCATCGCGATTCGGGAAATCACCAAGCGCGTCGCGGGCGACGAGCAACTGGGCGAGAATTTCCTCAGGCCGCAAATTGCGCACCAGACGCTGCGTGCCGGTGTGACAGAAGGAACAGGTGAGCGTGCAGCCGACCTGGCTTGAGATGCAAAGCGTGCCGCGGTCTTCTTCCGGAATATAGACGGTCTCGATCTCGACCGGCTTGCCGGCGCCATGGGCGGGGAAGCGGATCAGCCATTTGCGGGTGCCGTCCGAGGAAATCTGCTCGGTGACGATTTCGGGCCGGGCAATATCGAAGGCCTCGGCCATTTTCAGGCGCAGATCCTTGGCGACATTGGTCATCTCGGCAAAATCCGAGACGCCGCGCACATAGAGCCAGTTCCAGATCTGGTTGACGCGCATGCGCAGCTGCTTGTCGGCGATCCCGATTTCGGAGAGCGCCGCAGCCATTTCCGGCTTGGAAAGGCCGATCAGCGGGCGCTTGCCGGCCACCGTCTGCGGACGAGGCTTGGCGCGCTGAGCTTCGATATCGATTTCGGCGACGGACATCGTCATCTCCGTAAAACGCAGATTGCGGACCGCCGCCGGCAGCAGCACCGGGAAACGAAAGATCCGCAACGTGGGAAGAGTGGCCGGACAGCCCCGTTCCTGACGAGGCATCCTTCATTGCGCGAGCCTATATCACGGATATCGCCCGCCGTCATCCCTTTCGCGATAACGCAAAAAGCCCGGCCGGAGCCGGGTTTCGAAACGAAGCTCGATCGATCAGCTGCAGGAGCTGATCTTGTTGAGCGCGGCCGTGATGCCGATCAGCGAATAGGTGTGCTTGGTGCGGGTGCCGCGGGCGGAGGTGGCGTCCACTTCCATCGAGCGGCCGGCCTTCAGCGCGTTCACCAGCGTCGGTTCCTGCGCGGCATTTTCGAGCCAGGCGCCCTTTCCCTTGAAATACATCGGGAAGCTCTTGCCGTCGACGATGACATCGACCGTCGTACCCGGCTTCAGGTCGAAGCCCATCATCGCCTGCGGTTCGAGCGAGACGTTCTGGCCCGGATACTTCGTCACGACGAAGAAGTTGTCGCCATGGTCGACATTGGCGGGGTCCTTCTTGGCCGGAACCGAGAGGACATAGCAGACCTTGCCGGAATCGGAATTATAGGAATAGGCGACCCACGCATCGAATTTCTGGATCGGGGTCGGCGTCTGCGCGGCAGCGAGCGAGGCGCCGCTGAACAGAAGTGCCAGTACGAGGACGATTCTTTTTGCAAACATATGGATCCTGCCGATTTTCTGTGCTTGCCGCCGGCCGGCGCCGCCTCGGGCAGCCGGTCCGTTACGATGCGATTTTGTCTTTGATACGCATTCTAGGTTACCAAAATCTCAACGAAGCGCCAATTCGACGACCTCCATCAGGACCTGATGCGCATGAGGTAAACTCTGCGCACAAAAATGCCTTCAATCACGGCGAGAATGCGGCAGCCGGCGCCGACGCGGCAGGAAAGGCGATCACAATTTGCCCAGACCGGTCAGCGCGCTGTCAGCGCGATCATAATGCTCGTCGCTGATGTTGCGGCGGATCATGGTCATTGCCGCCGTCAGCACCGCCAGATCGTCGGTGAAACCGACGAAGGCAAAGATATCCGGAATGAGATCGGCAGGCATCACGAAATAGGCAAGCGCGGAATAGAGCACCACCCTTGCGCCGAGCGGCGTACCCCTGTCGGTGGCGCAGTAATAGGCGGCGACCGCGTCACGGGCGAAGGGGATATGGCTCGCCGTCCGCTTCAGTTTTGCCCAGAATCCGTCGCGCACGATCTTCTCGTTTTCGGCGCGGATATCCTCATCGCCGGGTTCGAGAATGTCGCCATACTTGATGTCATCGGTCATGAAACGCTCCTTCACACGCATCATGGCCCTGATATAGGGCGGCGGACCTGCCGATCAAAGACCGAACCGCCGAGCCGCTTCGTCCATGATCCCGGCAAGCGCGATGTCGCGGGTGCTGACGCCGCCGGCATCATGCGTGGACAGCGAAACGCCGACGCGATTGTAGGAATTGGACCAGTCGGGATGATGATCGAGCCGTTCCGCAGCCAGAGCGCATTCGCTCATGAAGGCGAAGGCCTCGCGGAAATCGGCGAACTTGAAATCCCGGGCAATGGCGGTTTCGTCTTCCGTCACCACCCAGTTTTCGACGGCTTGCAGCGCTTCATTGAGCGCTTCATGTTCCAGACGCGCATCATTCATGGCATTGTCTCCTTCACTCCACCCCAGTTTCGACCGGAAATGCGTAAAACTCATGGCCCACCCGGAAAAATCGTCCGTTCTTTTTGTCTGCACCGGCAATATCTGCCGTTCACCCCTTGCCGAGGGCATCTTCCGCCACCTGGCCGAGACGGCCGGTGTTGCCGATGACTTCGTCATAGCCTCCGCCGGCACCGGCGGCTGGCACGAAGGCGAGGCGCCGGATCCGCGCTCGCGCGCCATCGCGGCGAAACACGGCATCGACATCTCGGCCCAGCGCGCGCGCAAGATCGTGGCTAGCGACTTTCAGCGCTTCGGCCTTGTTCTCGGCATGGACGGCGACAACATGGCCGTACTCAGACGCATGGCGGGCACCAACGCCGCCGCCACGGTCGCACTCTTTTCCGATTACACGCTATCGATCCGCAAGGATGTCCCGGACCCCTATTACGGCGGGGCCGACGGGTTCGACAACGTCTACCACATGCTCTTCACGGGCTGCCAATCATTGCTTTCAAAGCTCCAGGCGTCATCCATCGGATCGTAGAGCTCAAAGGCCTCCTCGACCTTGTAGGGGCCGCCGCCGACGGAATCACGCGACGACAGCAGCACGAACCGGGCCGCGGTGAACGGCAGCGTGTGGAAATTGCCGCGGGCGGAAAGATACTCGACGACATCCTGGACCCGCGAACCGCGCAGCCGCGCCAGCGTCACATGCGGCGAGAACTTGCGAGGATCGGCCTTCAGCCCGAGCCGCTGGCAGATGCGGTCGATTTCGCCCTGCAGCGCAAAAAGATCGGGTGACGGCGATACACCGGCCCAGATGGCATGCGGCTTCTTGCTGCCGAAGGCGCCGGTTCCGGTGAGGTTGAGCTGGAAGGAGGGACGCTCGATCCGGTCGAGCCAGTGGACCACTTCATCGGCGGTGCGAAAGTCGACATCGCCGATGAACCGCAGAGTGATGTGGTAATTCTCCACATCGATCCAGCGGGCCCCGGGCAGGCCGCCGCGCAGAAGCGAAAGACTCAACGCCTGTTCGCGCGGGATTTCGAGGGCGGTGAAAATTCTCGGCATGGCGAGCTCCCCGAATCTGCTACTGACAATTGTCAGCGAATCACTTAACCCGCTTAGGCGCAAGGCCTATTTTTCCTATCCCCCGATCATTTCCACGAAGCCCTCAACCGCGGGCAGTGTGTTTTCGACCATCACGTCGACACCCTCAGCGTTCGGATGCATGCCGTCGGAAAGCTGCAGATCGGGGTGCGTCGTGACCCCGTCGAGGAAGAACGGGTAGAGCGGAACGTCATATTTTTCGGCAAGTTTGCCATAGATGGCGTTAAAGTTCTCGCCGTAGTCGGCGCCCATGTTCGGCGGCGCCATCATCCCCATCAGCATCACCGGAATATCGCGCGCCTTCAGCTTTTCGATGATGGCGGTGAGATTGTCTTCGGTGTTTTGCGGCACGATACCGCGCAACGCGTCATTGGCGCCGAGCTCGAGAATAACGCCGTCCGTGCCGTCGGGCACCGACCAGTCAACCCGCGAAAGCCCGCCGCTTGTCGTATCCCCGGAGACACCGGCATTGGCAATCGTCAAGTCATGACCGGCCGCCTTCAGCGCCGTCTCCAGCTTCGCCGGATAGTCCTCTCCGGGGCCGAGCTCGTAGCCAGCAACCAGGCTGTCGCCGAGAACGACGAGCTGCACCGGTTCGGCAGCGCGGGCGAGCCCGGTAGCGGAAATAAGGGCGAGTGCGGCAAAAACTATTCGTGATGACGCTTTTAATCGCATGATGGGGCTCCTAAATCTTTTCCATTCACGGCTTTCGCCGGTCCACACGCATGACCAGCACGTATTGCCTATATGTGTTCAGCCAATCACGAATTTCAAAGCGGGAACGAATTTGTCGGAAAACCTGATTACGCTTCACGAGGCCCAGCTGACGCTCGGCAAGGGCTCGGCCGCCGTCCATGTGCTGAAGGGCATGTCGCTTGAGATCGGCCGCGGCGAGTCCGTCGGTATTCTCGGGCCTTCCGGTTCCGGCAAATCGACGCTCCTGATGGTGATTGCCGGGCTGGAGCGCCTCGACAGCGGCGAGATCACCATCGACGGCACCCCGCTTTCCGGCCTTTCCGAGGATGCGCTCGCCGCCTTCCGCGGCGAAAATGTCGGCATCGTGTTCCAGTCCTTCCACCTGATCGCCAACATGACGGCGCTCGAAAACGCCGCGATCCCGCTGGAGCTCGCCGGCCGCGCCGATGCCTTCGAGCGGGCCCGCGCCGCTCTTGAGAGCGTCGGTCTCGGCCACCGGCTGACCCATTATCCCGGCCAGCTTTCCGGCGGCGAACAGCAGCGCGTGGCGATTGCCCGTGCGCTTGCCCCTGAACCCGCTGTGCTGATCGCCGACGAGCCGACAGGTAATCTCGATGGCGACACCGGCAGCCAGATCGCCGATCTTCTGTTCGCCCGCCAGCGCGAAATGGGCACGACGCTGGTGCTCGTCACCCACGATCCGTCGCTTGCCGCGCGCTGCGACCGGGAAATCCACGTCCGCTCCGGCGAAATCGTCACGGATGCGCCGGCGCAATGAGAGCAAATCGACTGAACCCAGCGCTGGCCCTGAGATTTGCGCTGCGCGAAATGCGCGGCGGGCTCTCCGGCTTCTACATCTTCCTCGCCTGTATCATGCTCGGCGTCGCCGCGATCGCCGCCGTCAATTCTGTATCCTCGGCGGTCAACACCGCGATCGCAGAGCGCGGCCGCGAAATCCTGGCCGCCGACATCCGCTTCGAGCGCGACAACGAACCGCTGACCGGCGAGGAGCGCAGCTATCTCGATACGCTCGGCACGGTCTCGCAATCGGTCACGCTGCGCTCGATGACGCGGCTTGCCGACGGCTCGGACCAATCGCTCGCCGAAGTGAAGGCGGTCGATGGTCTCTATCCGCTCTATGGCGCCGTAGTCTCCGATCCGGCCATGCCGGTGGCCGATGCGCTCGGCGAGACCGATGGCCGCTTCGGCACGCTGGTGGCGCCGCTGCTTGCCGACCGGCTGCATCTTGCGCCCGGCGACAGCCTGCTGCTCGGCAATGCCGAACTCAGGGTTTCCGGCATTCTGACCGAAGAGCCGGATTCGCTGTCGGAAGGCTTTGCCTTCGCCCCGCGAATCCTGATCAGCGACGCGGCGCTTCAGGCATCCGGCCTGGTCCAGCTCGGCAGCCTCGTCGACTATGCCTATCGTATCCGGCTTGCCGGCCCAGACGCTGACCCGAACGCCGTGAAGACGGCGGCCGAGGAAAAATTCCCGGATGCCGGCTGGTCGGTGCGCACCAGCGACAGGGCGGCCCCCTCGCTTTCCGAAAACGTCGACCGTCTTTCCGAATTCCTGACCCTGGTCGGGCTCGCGACACTGATGACCGGCGGCGTCGGCATTGCCAACGCCGTCAGCGCCTTCCTCGAGAGCCGCCGCCGGGCGATCGCCGCCTTCAAGTGCATGGGCGCGCCTGCCAACATGGTCGTCGCGATCTATTTCTTCCAGATCATGCTGATGGCGCTGATCGGGATCGTCGCCGGCATGGTGCTTGGCGCGGTCATTCCGCTGATCGCGCTGCCGCTCCTCTCCTCGCTGCTCGAAATCGCAATTCCCGCCGCCGTCTTCCCCGGCGCCCTGCTGCTTTCGGCGCTGTTCGGTCTGCTGACGGCCATCGCCTTCGCCATCCTGCCACTCGCCGCAGCCCGCGACGTGCCGGCGACGGCGCTGCTGCGCGAGCATGGCTATGATGAGGGCGGCCGGCCAGCCTGGTCGTTCATCGCCGCTGCCGCCCTCACCTTCGCCATTCTCGGCGGCCTGGCGATTGTCACGGCGGAAGAGCGCTTTGTCGCATCGGTCTTCCTTGCCGCCGTCGCCGGGGCCTTTGTCGTGCTGCGCCTCGTGGCCGTCGCCATCAAGGCGATCGCCCGTCGGGCGCCGCATCCGCGCGCGCCATCGCTCCGGCTTGCCGTCGGCAACATCCACCGCCCCGGCGCGCTCACCGGCTCGGTGGTGCTGTCGCTCGGTCTCGGCCTGACGCTGCTGGTGGCGCTAGCCCTCATCGACGGCAATCTCAACCGCGAGCTCTCACGCTCGCTGCCGGAGCGCGCGCCCGATTTCTTCTTCGTCGACATCCAGAGCAACGAGGTCGACGGTTTCAGGGACCTGATCGAGACCGAGGCGCCGACCGGCGAACTGTCGCTGGTGCCGATGCTGCGCGGCCGGATCATGAGCCTCAACGGCACGCGGGCCAGCGAGTGGGACGCGCCGCCGGACGCCAAATGGGTGCTGCGCGGCGACCGCGGCATCACCTATGACGCGACGCTTCCGGAAAATTCGACGCTGGCCGAGGGCGCGTGGTGGCCCGAGGACTATAGCGGCGAGCCGCTGGTGTCCTTTGCCGCGGAGGAAGGCAAGGAGCTTGGACTGAAGCTTGGCGATACCGTCACCGTCAACGTGCTCGGCCGCGACATCACCGCGAAGATCGCCAGTTTCCGCAATGTCGAGTGGGGATCGCTGTCGATCAATTTCGTCATGGTGTTTTCGCCGAACACCTTTGCCGGTGCCCCGCATGGCTGGCTTGCGACGCTGACCAACCCGGATGGAAGCACCGCGAAGAACGCCGAAATTCTCGGCGCCGTCACCCGCACCTTCCCGACCGTCACCACGATCGAGGTGCGCGCCGCGCTCGAGGTCGCCGGCCAGCTTGTCGACCAGCTTGCGACCGCGATCCGCGCGGCGGCGGCCATCGCGCTTGTCGCCTCCGTTCTGGTGCTTTCGGGCGCACTTGCGGCCGGCAATCGCCGCCGCGGCCACGATGCCATCATCATGAAGACGCTCGGCGCGACACGGCCGGCGCTGATCCGCGCCTTCGTCTACGAATATCTGCTGCTGGGGCTTGCCACCGGCGTCTTCGCGCTGATCGCCGGCTCGGCAGCGGCGTGGTATGCGCTGACGGCGATCATGGAGTTGCCGTTCGCGCTGCTGCCCTCGGTGGCACTCGGCACCATTGCCGGCGCGGTGGTCGTCACGGTCGCCATCGGCCTTTTCGGCACGTGGCACCTGCTCGGCCAGAAGCCCGCGCTTTACTTGCGCGAGCTCTGAATGCCGGGGCTTACTTGTCGCGCCGCAGCGCATCCATCAGTTCGGCGTTGCGGCGGTCGGCGTGAAAGTTCTGCACGGCGAACAGCGCCCACAGCGCCGCAATCGGCCAACCGATCAGGGTGATCTGCAGGATCAGGCAGATGATGCCGGAGATCGGCTTGCCGATGGTGAAGAAGGAAAGCCAGGGCAGAACGACGGCAATGAAATAGCGCATAGGGGTCCTCTTTCAGGGGCGGGCGGATTTGACGCAGCCGCCGGTTCACACGGATAAATGGTGAGCCGCTCCGGTCATTTGCAGTCCCGTTGCGGCATTTCTAACCAAATTGTGAGGATTTCCCTTCGCTTTTCAAACTTATAAGCCTTGTATCGCGGTGGCGTTCCCATCATATTATCCACAGGCTTGCTGGAGCCCCCCAGCGGCGCCTGGGCGTTCGCCGGATGGTGACGTGCCCGACACCGTGAACAACGAGGGGCTTTTTTAGAGGAACTCAATGGCTGATCTTCGTAACTATCAGAACCGCGCGCAGGCGGGAGCGCACGCGAGTGCTGAAATCGATCAGGGTCTGCGCGCCTACATGCTGCGCGTCTACAATCTCATGGCCCTCGGCCTCGTGATCACCGGCGTTGCCGCCTACGGTATCTTTACGGCTTCGGTCACCGGCGATGCCGGCGGCCAGGTCCAGCTCACCCAGTTCGGCCAGGTCATGTATGCCTCGCCGCTGAAGTGGCTGGTGATGTTCGCACCGCTGATCGCCTTCTTCGTGCTGGCGTTCCGCGTCAACAAGATGAGCGTCGGCGCTGCGCAGATGGCCTTCTGGGTCTATGCGGCGCTCACCGGCATTTCGCTGTCGACGATCTTCCTCGTCTATACGGGCGAGAGCGTCGTCCAGACCTTCTTCATCACCGCCGCGTCCTTCGGTGCGCTGTCGCTTTACGGCTACTCCACCAAGCGCGACCTGTCGGCGATGGGCTCGTTCATGGTGATCGGCCTGTTCGGCGTGATCATTGCGATGCTGGTCAACATCTTCCTGCAGTCGAGCGCGCTGAGCTTCGCCATTTCGGTTCTCGGCGTTCTGATCTTCGCTGGCCTGACCGCCTGGGATACGCAGAAGATCAAGGAAATGTATTATGAAGGTGACGGCTACGAAGTGGCCGGCCGCAAGGCGGTGATGGGCGCACTGACGCTCTACCTCGACTTCATCAACATGTTCCTGTTCATGCTGCGTCTGCTCGGCAACCGGAACTGAGATCACGACAGCTCAAGAAATCAAGGCGGCTTTCGAGCCGCCTTTTTCATGTTCATTTCACGCTGGAACGCGCCATGCCGATCGTCCTTCGCCCTGCAACCACCGCCGACGCCCCTTCGATTGCCGCAATCTATTCCGACAGCGTGCTCCATGGCACCGCCAGCTACGAGCTGGAACCGCCCTCGGTCACCGAAATGGAAGGGCGCATCGCCGCCGTGCTTTCCGGCGGCTATCCCTACCTCGCTGCGATTGACGAAGAGAGCGGTGCGGTGCTCGGCTATGCCTATGCCAGCGCCTTCCGCACCCGGCCGGCCTATCGCTGGCTTGTCGAGAACTCCGTCTATCTCGCCGGGGATGCGCGCGGGAAGGGTCTCGGAAAGCGGCTTCTGGCGCTGCTTGTCGCCGAATGCGAACAGCGCGGCTTCCGCCAGATGGTCGCCGTCATCGGCGGGGCGAGCCCCGCCTCGATCGCCCTGCACAAGGCCCTCGGCTTCGCCGAAGCCGGCCGGCTGACCGGCACCGGCTTCAAGCATGGCCATTGGCTCGACACCGTGTTCATGCAGCGCGCTCTCGGCGAGGGCAACACCAGTGACCCTCTGCCGCTCTCTTCTTGAGGCGCCTTATCAGGCGCTACGCCCCGCCTCGGCTTCCTGATCGAGATAACTCCGCAGGCCGCCCGGCATGTCGAGATTGTCGGCAAGCCTGTCGAGGTAAAGCTTCTCTTCCGGCGTATCCGGGTCGATCGCGAGCGCCGACGCGAGATAGAGCTCGGCCTTCTGCTCGCTGTTGCGGGCAAGCGCGGCGATGGCACGGGCATCCGACGGGCTCGCGATATAATCGAAGAGCAGCGCCTTTTCGTCCGCGCCAAGACCGGTTTCGTCGATATGCCGGCGGATGCGCGCATGTTCCGCCTTGTCGATGTGATCATCGGCATTGGCCGCCGAGATCATCGCCCGCATGAGGGCAAGCCGGAAGTCGCTTCCGGACTGGTCTTGGTCATGCTCGACATCGAAGCCACTGTCGGCCGGCGGCTTCGGCAGCGGCTGTGGCTCGGAAGTCGACCGGCTGTTCTGCTGCCAGTCGCGATAGGCCTTGTAGGCGAGCCCACCGACGGCGGCCATGCCGCCATATTTCAGGGCCTTGCCGCCGAGTTTCCGGCCGGTCTTCGTGCCAAGCAGCAGGGCGATTGCACCGCCCGCTGCCGCTCCGCCGGCGAGACCGCCCGGAAGGCCCGAACGCTGCTGCTGCACCTCCCCTTGCGAAGAGGCGCCATTGGTGCCGAGGAAGCCTTCGAGTAGCCTGTTGATGTCCATCGCGATCAGATCTTCTCCGTTGTTGGTCAAATCCAACTGGGAGCCGGCCCTGGCCGTTTCAAGCAAATGCCGCGGCGGACACGGGATTGTGAAGCGGCAGGCATCAACGCGTAACGGCCGCCACGAGGGCGGCCGCAACGTCAGGGATCAGCAGCTGGCGTCAGCGCGCAATCCCAAGCTCAGCCATATCGAGGTTGAGCGGTCCCGCCAGATCCTCGACCGAGTCGTAGAGCAGTTCGAGCGTGTAATGCGGATTGTGGGCAAAGGCGCCCGGATCGGCATTGATGAACTTCCAGTTATAGGCCGCCTTCAGCATCCGCGGCGTCCAGGCATTGTATTTCTGCGGCGCGCCGTCGATCCGGTCGCCGCGCCCATCCTGATCGGCGTCGACGAAGAAATACGGATAGCTGGGTTCGAACACGATCGGCGTACCGGCGACCTTGACCGCATAGTCCTGGATGGTCCGCAACAGCAGCGCCGCATTGGCATCGATATCGGTGCGGATGCCCTTGGAGACATTACCGCTGCCGTCGAAGCTGATCGACGAGATGCGGATCGCATCCGGCGATCCGTTCTCGTGACAGGTGAGACAGATCGCCTCCGATACGTCGAGCGTATGCGGATTGTGACAGGAGACGCAATCATCCAGCGGGCGGGCATGGAAGAACCGGCCAGAATAGGTCTTGCCGGGATATTGGTAGCCGCCGGCCCCGACACTGCCGAGGCGGGTTGCGCCGGCAAGGGCATAATGCGGATTGACGAAGTTGAGCGAATCGTCGGGCGCATCGTCCGCCTTGTCGGCGACAGCCTTGGTGACGCTGGCGCCGGCCTCGCGGCCGATGTGACAGGTCATGCAAGCCGCCTCGACGCCGGGCTTGACCGGATGTTCGATGCCGCTCGGCAGCATGATCGCTGCGATTTCGCCGAGGCCGGGATTATGGCAGGTGTCGCAATCGACGACACCGCCGACCGGAACCGGTCCGTCAACGCCGGGCGCACTGCCATCGAGCCCGTGGAACGAGCGGAAGCCGGCACCGGAGTGACAGCGGGCGCAGGCCACCGGAACCTCGCCTTCGCCATCCCAGTGGGTGAAGGCTTCGGCGGTGGCATCGGCATGGGCCGATCGCGCCCAGGCCGTGATCATGTCCTGCTGGGGGACCGATATCTGGTCCGGGCGGAACGGACCCGATTGCGGCATGACATAGAGCTCGAGCGCCTCGACCGGGTCGTCGCCGGCGGCTGGTTCCTGCGCCTGCGCTCCGTTAGAATTGACAATCGTCAAAATTGCAAATAACGTAAGTGCGAAAACGAAATAAATCCGGCTCATCCCCGATGACATGGCTTTTCACCCCCGTTGAAAACTCATAGTCTGGCGTATGCGCATGCTAATCAATTTGGCGCGTTCCGGCAACCTATAGTCGGTATGACCAAATCTATTGGCGTTCACATATTGAGGGGAGTGAAGCGTTGGCCCGCCTTTCTGCCGCAGGTCTTTCCGTGCCGACCGGCACGCCATTGCCAGACTATTCCAGCATTTCCACAGCCTTGACCGACGAGGCCGGCCTGGTGCCGGCGCCGGGCGAGGAATTGCGGGTCACGCCGCTTGTCAGCGTCGAGGACATCGTGTCGCAGGGCCAGCCGCTGCTGGAGCTCCGCGCCGCGCCTGAAATTCGGCTCGTCGCGCCGATGGCGGGGCGCGTCGCCGCAATCGAACTGAAGCCCGGCCGCAGCCTGACCCAGCTTGTGCTGTTCCGCGAGGAAACCGGCGAACGCCACGTCTTTGCCGGACCAGCCGGCAATGCTGACGATATGAGAGCGCTGCTGCAGGCCTCGGGCCTCTGGCATCGGCTGCGCAGCCGCCCCTTCGGCCACATGCCACGACCGACGGAAACGCCATCCGCCATCGTCATCATGGCAGCCGACAGCCGCCCGGGCGCGCCCGCCCCTACCGAGGCGCTCAAGGGCCGCGAGGCGGCGCTGGCGCGGGGACTTGAAGCGCTCTCTCTTCTCACCGAAGACAAGCTATTCTTCTGCGAGCCGCACAAGGCGCGCATCGGCGTCGATCTGCCGGCCGAGATCATCCGCGTTCCCGTCGGCCGGCTGCATCCGCTCGGCCTTGCCGGGCTGCAGGTCCACCGGCTCTGTCCGGCCTCCATCGAAAAACGCGTCTGGGACATGCATGCCGAGGACGTCGCCGATCTCGGCGAGCTGATCGAGACCGGCATGCTGCCCGAAACCCGGCTGGTGACGGTGACCGGCCCGGCGCTCAACAGCCAGCGCGTGGTGCGCACCCAGCCCGGCGCCGACATGCGCGGCCTCTGTTTCGGCCATGTCCGACCCGGCCCGCATCACGTGATCGCGGGCTCGCATATCGATGGCCATGCCGGCCACTGGCTTGGCCCGCGCGACCGGCAGGTGACGGTGCTGTCGCATGGCGCCGGCCAGCGCCGCGGCCACTGGTTTTCGGCAGCCCTCACCAGGGCCGCCCGCCCGCTTCCGATCATTCCGACATCGGCGCTCGAACAGGCGCTCGGTGGCGATATTCCTGCCGCGGCCCTTGTCCGGGCGCTGTCGTCCGGCGACCAGGAAAGCGCTGTGCGGCTCGGCGCCCTTTCGCTGATCGAGGAGGATCTGGCGCTTGCGGACTACATCACGGCCGCCGAGCCGAGCCTTTCGGCGCAGCTGCGCGGCATCCTGAA
Source organism: Martelella endophytica (assembly GCF_000960975.1). Lineage (NCBI taxonomy): Bacteria > Pseudomonadati > Pseudomonadota > Alphaproteobacteria > Hyphomicrobiales > Aurantimonadaceae > Martelella > Martelella endophytica. The sequence continues at coordinate 681,144 of NZ_CP010803.1, forward strand.
CCGTATCGAAAAAGAGGAGGTGCCCGCGTGACCCGTGGCCTGACCCATGGATTGTGGGACCGCGAAACGGTTGCCCTCCTGCTTCTGGTGGCGGTGATGCCATTGGCGCTGACCTGGCTCTGGTATGGCGGCTTCGATGCTGCCGGGCGGCTGGCCCTGGCGCTGGTCGTCTCCGGGCTCTGGCATGTGATCTTCATGCTGGTGCGCGCCCAGCCGCCTTCCTTCGCCGGCGCCCTGACGGCGCTTGCCGTCGCGATCCTCGCGCCAGAAGATCTCGGCTTCGTGCCCTTCGTGCTCGGCATCAGTTTCGGCTCGGTGATGGCCGAACTGGTTTTCGGTGGCTGGGGCCGCAATGTCCTGAACCCGGCGACGGTGACGCTCGCCTTTCTCGGCTTCGGCTTCGCCACAGCACCCTGGCCGCATATGGTCCTGCCGGTCGCCTGGGCGGCCATTCCCGCCGCCATCATCGGCATGGTGACGGGCGTGATGCCGGCCCGCGTCATCCTCGGCGCCGTGATCGTGCTCGGCGCGGCCGAACTCGGCGGCCTGCCGCTGGAACCGGTCCTGCCGGCCGTCGGCCTCGTCCTGGTGCTGCTCGTGGCCGATCCCGTGGCCAGCGCCTCCACCCGGCTCGGCGGCTGGCTGAACGGCATCGTCTTTGCCCTCCTCGTCATCATGTTCACGCTCAACTGGGCGGGCGCAGCTCCGGTGCGCATGGCGGTCTCGGCCGCGCTGCTCACCTCGCTGATCGCACCGCTGCTCGATGAAACCGCGATCGCGCTCTGGCTATTCCACAGGAGAAGACGTCATGGCTGACCTGAACCCGATTTCGGCCTGGCGCCGGTTCCTGGCCCTGCCCAACGAAAACCGCACCAAGACGGTGGTCATCGCCTTCCTCGTGTCCGCCATCTGCGCGCTGATGGTCTCCGGCGCCACCGTGGTGCTGCGCCCGATCCAGACGGCAAACCGCGCGGCAGAACAACAGGCCCGGCTCGAAGCGCTGATTGCCGGCATTCCCGGCATGACGCAGCTTCTCGAGCAATCCGGCGGCAAGCTCTCCACCGTGGTGATCAACCTGCCGAAGGGCGCCGCCGCCGAGGATGTCACGCCGGAAAACCTCCCGACAGCGCTCGAAAGCGCCTCGAACTGGAAGACGCTGTCGCCCGGTGAGGACACGGCGGGCCTCGGCCGCAGGCCGGATTTCGTGCAGATCTATCTGTTGCGCAACGACGCCGGCGATATCCAGCTGGCGCTGCTGCCGATCAGCGGCGCCGGCTATATCGGGCCGATCGACGCCATACTGGCACTCGATGGCGACATGAACACGGTGGCGGGGCTTGCGATCACCAACCAGGCGGAAACGCCCGGCCTTGGTGGCCGCATCGAGGAACCGGCCTTCCTGGCGCAATTCCCCGGCACCGAGCTTTACGACGCGGCCGGCAACATCCGCTTCGAGGTCGCCCACGGCAAGGCCGGCAATGACTACGAGGTCGACGGCATCACCGGCGCCACCCGCACCTCGAATGCCTTCACCAGGATCATGCGGTTCTGGCTCGGGCCGGACGGCTACGGTCCACTGATCGCCGCCGTCAAGCGTGGGGAGTTCTGATATGGCCGCCCGCAAGAGCCTGTTCACCACCCTGACCGAGCCGCTGATCGCGCAGAACCCGGTGACGCTGCAGATCCTCGGCATCTGCTCGGCGCTTGCCGTCACCACCTCGGTTGCGACCGCCGTCACCATGGCCGCCTCGCTGACCACCGTGCTGGTGATGTCGGCGCTGCTCGTCAGCCTGATCCGCCGGCACATACCGGATTCGATCCGGTTGATCGTGCAGATCGTCATCGTCGCCTCGCTGGTCATCGTCATCGACCAGTTCCTGCAGGCCTATTTCTTCGACATCAGCAAGCGGCTCTCGGTGTTCGTCAGCCTGATCACCACCAACTGCCTGGTGCTGGGCCGCACCGAATCCTTCTCGCGCAACAATCCGCCGCTTCCCTCGATGGTCGACGCGCTCGGCAACGGGCTCGGCTATTCGCTGGTGCTCGTCGTCATCGGCTCGCTGCGCGAACTCTTCGGCACCGGCAAGCTGCTCGGCAACCAGATATTTGCCACGGTCGAACAGGGCGGCTGGTTCACGCCATTCAACCTGATGCTGCTGGCGCCGAGCGCCTTCTTCCTGATCGGCGGTCTGGTCTGGGCGATCCGCTCGGTGTTCACCGAACAGGCGGAAGCGGCCGAGTTCACGCCGCCGGAAACCGGGGAGGCAGGCAAATGACCGATCTTCCGGGCCTGTTCCTCAAGGCAGCCTTCGTCGAGAACATGGCGCTGACGCTGTTCCTCGGGCTCTGCACCTTCCTGGCGCTGTCGCGGCGCACCGGTTCGGCACTTGGCCTCGGCATCGCCGTCACCGCCGTGATGGGCGTCACCATGCCGCTCAACAACCTGATCTACAATGCGCTGCTGCGCCCCGGCGCCTGGGCCTGGGCCGGCATGCCGGACACCGACCTCTCCTATCTGAAGCTGATCGCCTTCATCGGCGTGATCGCGGCGACCGTGCAGCTCGTCGAAATGGTGCTCGACCGGTTTTTCCCGGCGATCTACGCCTCCTTCGGCGTGTTCCTGCCGCTTCTGACCGTGCATTGCGCGATCCTCGCCGGCAGCCTGTTCATGGTCGAGCGCGATTATGACCTGGCGCAATCGACCGTGTTCGGTCTCGGCGCCGGCTTCGGTTTCGGGGTCGCTGTCGTCATGCTCGGCGCGATCCGCGCGCGCCTTGCCTATGCCGACCTGCCGAAGGGGTTGCGCGGGCTCGGCATCACCTTCACGATCGCCGGCATGATGTCGCTCGGCTTTTCGGCCTTTGCCCAGATGGTGGCACCATGACCGAGATCTTTCTGGGCGCCATCATCGTCGTTGCACTGGTGATCGTTCTGACACTGGCGCTGCTGATCACCCGCAAGCGGCTGATTCCAGCCGAGGCGCTTTCCATCAGCGTCAACGATTCGCTCGTCATCGAGGCCCAGCGCGGCGACCGGCTGCTCGGCGTGCTTCACGGCGCCGGCATCGGCATCCCTGCGGCCTGCGGCGGTTCGGGCACATGCGGCCTCTGCCGCGTGCATGTCGAGGGCGCCGGTGCGGGCGAGCCGCAGGCGACGGAACGCGGCGTGCTGTCGGCCGCCGAACGCCGTTCCCACATGCGGCTTGCCTGCCAGACCGCGCTGCGCGGGCCCTGCTCGGTAACCGTGCCGCAGGATTTCGTCGGCGCCACCGGCTTCACCTGCACCGTCGTTTCGAACACGATGAAGGCGCCGCTGATCCGCGAACTGGTGCTCAAGCTTCCTGAAGGCCAGCCCTTCGACTATCGCGCTGGCGGCTTCATGCAGCTCACCGTGCCGCCCTACAGGCTTGATTTCCACGATATCGAGATCGATGCGCCATTCAGCGAGGCCTGGCGCATGGCCGGCTGGGCGGAGATGACCGGCGCCTCTGATGCCAGGGTGACGCGCGCCTATTCGATCGCCAACCGCCCGGTTGACGCCGCCGAAGGCCGCGCCGTGTTCAACATCCGCCTGGCCGCCCCGCCACCCGGTCGCGAACGCGAAATCCCGCCGGGACTGGTCTCGTCCTACCTGTTCTCGCTGAAGCCCGGCGACACGGTGGAAGCATCCGGCCCGTTCGGCGAATTCCACGTGCAGCCGACGGAGCGCGAAATGGTGTGCATCGGCGGCGGCGTCGGCATGGCGCCGCTGAGGGCCATGATCCACGAACAGATCGGCAAGGGCACAAAGCGGAAGATGCGCTATTTCTACGGCGCCCGCTCCCTGGTCGACCTCTTCTATGTCGAGGAATTCGACGCGATCGCCGCCGCACATGAGAACTTCTCGTGGACGCCGGCGCTGTCGGATCCCGCCCCCGGCGATCGCTGGACCGGTGCGACCGGCTTCATCCACGAGAACGTCCGCGCCGCCCTGCTGCGCCATCCCGCACCCGAGGATTGCGAATACTATCTCTGCGGCCCGCCGGTGATGATCTCGGCGGTGCTGACCACGCTGGCGCGCCTCGGCGTCGAGCCACACTCGATCTTCAACGACGATTTCGGAGTCTGAGCCATGACCGCACATCTGACCCGCCGTCATCTTCTCGCCGCCACCGGCGCTGCCGGCCTTGGCCTTGCCGCCCCCGGCCTGCTCCGCGCGGCCTCCGCGACGCAGCATGTCACCGGCGCGGCCTTCGCCTCCGACTGGAGCGTGACGCTTGCAAACGGCGCCAATGGTGCGGCGCTGAAGCCGCGCTTCGACCAATTGCTGGCCAGCATCGACCGGATGATGTCGCCCTGGCGCGCCGACAGCGAGATTAGCGCCTTCAATCTCACCAGGGGCGAGGCCAGCCGGATTTCGGACGAAACGGCATTCACGGCCGAAGCCGCACTTGCCGTGGCCGCCGAAAGCGACGGCTGGTTCGACCCGACCATCGGCCCGCTCGTCGCCCGTTACGGCTTCGGCCCGATCGAAGGCACGGTCGGCCCGGAGGACGAGGCCGCGCCGCGCTGGCGTTCGCTCGCTGTCGAGGGCGATCGGCTCGTCAAGCGGCAGCCGGGCCTCACCATGGACCTCTGCGGCATTGCCAAGGGCCGGGCGCTGGACCTGATGGCGCTCGAACTTCGGGAAAGCGGGCATGACGACTTCCTGATCGCGATCAGCGGCGAGCTGCTGTCAAAGGGCCGCCATCCGGAAGGCCGGCCGTGGCAGGTGGCGGTGGAAGACCCGCGCCCGGAAACGGACGGCGCTTTTGGTGTTCTCCGGCTCGACAATGCGGCCGTCGCCACCTCAGGGCTGCGCGCGCAGAGCTACGACCTCGGCGGCAGCCGCTACAGCCATATCATCGACCCCTATCATGCCCGCCCGGTCGGAGGCGAAATCGCATCGGTCTCGGTGATCGCGCCGGATGCGATGACGGCGGATGGCTGGGCAACGGCGCTGACGGCGGCCGGTGCTAAGGGCCCGGCGCTGGCGAGGCGCCGTGGTATTGTGTCGCTGTTCCTGTTTCATGATGGTGCCGCGCTCAGAAGCGAAAGCGTGAACGGTTTCGACCGTTTTCTGCTATGATCGGCTTGAGGAGACGATGATGGAAATCGTGCTGGCAATAGCGGTGTTTGCGCTGGTGGCTGCGGGGCTCGGCCTCGGGCTGATGGTCGGCCGCGGCCCGCTGAAGGGATCGTGCGGCGGCATGGCCTGCCTCAAGGACGTCGCCTGCGAGGGCTGCCCGCACCGGGCGGAGAAGGAGGCACAGTGAGCGATACGATCGAAGGGATCACTCGCACCGACGCGCTGACGGTGACGCCGGACATGGCGATCCGCCGCGCCGTGGCGCTGCTGGTGGAAAGCAAGGCCGCCGGCGCGCCGGTCGTCGACGACAGCGGCATGCTCTGCGGCCTTCTCACCCAGAAGGACTGTTTCCGCCCGACGCTGCAGGCGAGCTATTATCAGGAATGGAAGGGCACGGTCGGCGACTACATGACGACCAACGTCATCAGCCTGCCGGCGAGCGCCGACCTGATGACGGCGGCGGAGGCCTTCCTCGAACACCCGCACCGCATCTTCCCCGTGGTCGAGGGCAACCGCCTTGTCGGCCTTTTGCGCCGCTCGGATGTGCTGGCCGCACTGGTGCGGCTCAGCGGATAAGCACTGGCGGCGCCGGGCCTTATTCCTGCGCGGCAAACACCAGATCGCGATCGAGATAGCCGACACGGGCACCCGTCGTATCGACGACATCGATACCCGGAAGGTTGTTGCCGAGGATGATGGCAAGCGCGGTGTGAAGGCTGGTATCCCCCGCCACCGAGGCGCCCGTGGCTTCGGGCCGCGGCGCAGACATCACGGTGTGTGCCTCGATAAGGCTGAGGCGCTTGATGTGGCGGTCCTGACCGAGGAAATCGCGGACGAAATCATTGGCGGGGCGCGCGAGGATTTCGGCGGGCGTATCATATTGCAGGAGCTTGCCATCGCGCATGATGGCGATGCGATCGCCCATCTTGATGGCTTCGTCCAGGTCGTGCGTGACCATCACCACCGTCTTGCTGACCTTTTTCAGGATCGCGCGGAACTCATCCTGCAGGCGCACGCGGGTAATCGGGTCAATAGCGCCGAAGGGCTCATCCATCAGCATGATCCGCGGTTCGGCCGCCAGCGCGCGGGCAAAGCCGACGCGCTGGCGCTGGCCGCCGGAGAGCTCATGCGGCAGACGGTCGCGCATGACGGCAGGATCGAGGCCGACGAGATCGAGCAACTCATCGATGCGGGCATTGGTCTTTGCCTTTTCCCAGCCGAGCAGCCGCGGCACGGTAGCGACGTTGCGGGCGATCGTCATGTGCGGAAACAGGCCCACCTGCTGGATGACATAGCCGATGGAACGACGCAGCTCTTTCGGGTCCGTCTTCGACACATCCTGACCGTTGATCAGGATACGGCCCGAGGTCGGGGTTTCGAGCCGGTTGATCATCCGCATCGTCGTGGTCTTGCCGCAGCCCGACGGGCCGATCAGCGCCACCGTGGTGCCGGTCTCGATGGTGAGGCTGAGATTGTCGACCGCAAGATGGGCGCCGTCATCGTAATTCTTGGAAACATGTTCGATCGTGATCATGGTTTTCTGAGACCTTCCGGGTCAGCGTCTGTTGGTGAGCCGGCGCTCGAGCCAGCCGAAGAAGATTTCGGCGAAGATGGCGAGCATGGCGATGGGAAGAGCGCCGACGAGCAGGCGCGGCATGTTCATCAGCGCAATACCGGCATTGATGAAATCACCAAGGCCGCCACCGCCGATGAAGGAAGCGAGCGCTGCGCCGCCGATCACCTGGATGGCACTGGTGCGGATGCCGGCGATGATCGAGGGCACGGCCAGCGGCAGTTCGATCTGCCAGAGGATATCGCGCTTGCCCATGCCCATGCCGGTGGCTGCATCGAGCACGGACGTGTCGATTTCGCGGATACCGATCACGGTATTGAGCAACAGCGGCGGCACGGCGAGCACGATCAGCGCGATCACCGAGGGCCACAGGCCGATACCGAGGATCGGCATCGCCGCCGCCAGTATGGCAAGGCTCGGAATGGTTCTGAGACCACCGGCGATATTGATCGCAGCAAAGGCCGCACGCGGCGAACGCGCAACCTTGAAGCCGAGCGGCAGCGCAATGACAAGCGCGATGCCGAGCGAGATGAAACACATCAGGAGGTGGCGATCGAAGGCGGAGAAGAAGGCGGACTGGTTTTCGGCAATCCACTGGAAGGCTTCGATGACAATCATTTGCCGCTCCTTCCGCTACGCTGGCGAAGGCGCTTCTCCAGCATTGACAGCAGATAGTCCGCCGACAGTGCAAGCGCCGCGGTCAGAAGACCGCCGACGATGATCTTTTCCGGAAAACGCTGGTCGATTCCCTGGAAGATGATCGCACCAAGGCCGCCGGCATTGATATAGGCGGCGACGGTGGCGATGCCGATGACGGTAACCGTGGCAATGCGCACGCCGCCGACGATATAGGGCATGGCGATCGGGAGCTCGACCTCCCAGAGCCGACGGAAGGCGCCATAGCCCATGCCATGGGCCGCCTCCATCACATCCGCCGGGATCGACTGGAAGCCGAGGCCGATATTGCGGATCAGGATCATCAGTGAGTAAAGCGCAAGCCCGGTGATCGCGGGCGCCGCACCGATGCCGAGCACGGGAATGAACAGCGCAAACAGCGCCAGACTCGGGATGGCGAACAACACGCCGGTGACGATCACCACCGTGGTGAATGTCTTCGGCCGGCGCGCCGACCAGATGCCGACCACCAGCGAAATCACCAGCGCGATGCCGACAGAGACGATAACGAGATAGAGATGCTGCAGCAGCGCCTCGCCCACCGTGTCGAGATGTCGTGGCAGCCATTTCATCGGCAGCCTCCTTTATTCGTATGGTTTTCCGGCCTCACCAGCGTTCTCCCAGCGCGGCATCCGCCTGCGCGGCGCGCGCCGGAAGCCCGGCAACGGCGGCGAGATCGGGAATCGCGAAGCGGGAAAGGCCAAGCGGCGCCAGAGCAGAGATCCCATCGGGGCTCCTGTCAGCAGAAAGAAGCGCCTGCCTGAGCCGCTCCGTCACGCCCGGATCGAGTGCGGCAGAAGATACCAGCATCGGAAACGGCGCAGGCTCGGTGGTCGCCACGACCGAAAGCTCCGCGATCGCCTCGGGCGCGTGCATTTCCAGAAGCTGCCAGGCATAGGCGTCGACCGCCCCGACATCCGCCTTGCCCGTGCGCACCGCTTCGATGACGCCGGCGGGACTGATGACCGGTCCGAAGGTCGCGACCCTGGCACCCGGAAAACGCGCCGCCAGAAATTCGCGCGGCGCGTTATAGCCGGATTGCGAATCGCGCACCGTCCAGGCCCATCGCGCGGACGCGAGCGATGCCGCAGCCAAACCGCTATCGGCCCGGGCGACGATCCGGCTGGCATAGACCGGCTTGTCGTCTGCCCACGACGCGGTGGAGACGGGTGCCGCAAGCGGTACCGGACGGTCTTCTTCCGGCATCACGGCGTAGGGAAAGGAACACATGAACGTGATGCCGAGATCCGCCCGCGCCCACAGATCCGCAAGCGGCGCCGGCGCGGGATAGGCGATGATATCGAGCGCCACGCCCGCCTCGTCGGCAAGCCAGCGAAAGAAATCATCCCACCGCGCCTTCACTGCCGGCGAAACATTGTACATGCGCGAACAGGCGACGGCGGTCATGATGCCCCCTCAGGCGAAGCGCAGGCGCTGGCCGATGCCGAGCTTCCTGGCCTTTTCGACCATGGCGGCGCCAAGCGCGACATCGGTGGTCGACAGGCCGCGATGCCAGAACAGGATGGTCTCGTCATCGCTTTCACGGCCCGGCCTGTCGCCGCAGACGATCTGGCCGATTTCGGCGTGCAGCGTTTCTTCCGTCACCTTGCCCTCGTCGACATGGCGGCGCAGCGCGCCATAGGGTCGGCCCGGACCGCACTGGCCCCAGTCATCGACGACGACCTTGTTCATGATGTCGGTGAGGTTGAATTCGAGGGCGCTCATCGTGCCGTAGGGCACGACGAAGGCACCCTGCTTGACCCATTCGGTCTTGAACAGCGGCGTCGGCTCCGGCAGGCGGCTCGCCTCGATCATGATATCGGCGCCGTCAAGGCAGTCCTGCCAGTTGTCGGTGACGATGATCTTCTTGCCGAGATCCTTTTCCAGCCGTTCGGCGAAAGCGTTGCGGCTTTCGGGGCGGCGCGAGTGGACGCGGATTTCCTCGAAATCGAACAGGTGATCGAGCAGGCGGACATTCCAGTAGGAGGTGCCGCGTGCGCCGACATGGCCCAACACCTTGCTGTCCTTGCGGGCGAGATATTTCGCGCCGATGGCGGTGACAGCGCCGGTGCGCATGTCGGTGATCGCGGTGGCGTCGATAATGGCTTTCGGAATGCCGGTCTCGGGGTCGAAGAGATTGAGCACGGCGAGTTCCGATGGCAACCCTTGCTTGTAGTTATCGACGAAATCGCCGACGACCTTGACGCCGGCAAAGCCGAGCGACTTCACATAGCCGCGCAGCACGTTGAAGTGCCCCTTGTCGGAGCTTTCCGGAACGAGATGAACGCGCGGCTCGATGACCGTTTCGCCGCGCCCCTGATCGGCAAGCGCCTTTTCGACGGCATCGAGTATCTCGCCATCCGTCAGCGCCAGCGCCTTGGCGTCGATCGCATTCAGATAGTCTATCCAGATTTCCTGCATTCTCGTCTCCGGCAGTTCATGATTTTTCGGGCGGAAGCAGGCGCGCGCGCCTGCTTCCATCAACAGGTGATCAGTTCTTGATCAGGCCGATCTCTTCCAGGTAGGCCCTGGCGACATCTTCCGGCTCTTCGTGGTCCTTCTCGACCTCGGCATTCAGCTTGCGCATGACGGCATTGTCGACATGGGGAGCGAGCGAATTCAGCACATCTGCCATGCCCGGATTGGCGTCGAGCACGTCCTTGCGAACGACCGGCGCGACGTAATAGGGCGGGAAGAGGCCCTTGTCGTCATCGAGCGGAACGAGGCCTTCGGCGCCGATCTGCCAGTCGGTGGCATAGCCGTTGGCGACATCGATATCGCCCTGCATCAGCGCGTCATAGCGCAGGCCGAGCTTGGCGAACTGCTTGAATTCCTTGAACTCGGCATCATACACCGCCTTCAGGCCGGGCAGCCCGTCGGCGCGATCGGGAAACTCCGGGCCGCCGCCGAAGACGAGGTCACCGGAGACCTTGCCGAGATCGCTCAGCGTCTTCAGGCCGTATTCGTCGGCGGTATCCTGACGAACGACGATGGCGTAGCCGTTGTTGATACCGGTCGGCTCGAGCCATACGAGGCCGAGTTCGTTGAGATAATAGTCGGACACTTCTTTGTAGACGGCATCGGCGTCGGACGAGACCTCGCCCTTGACGACCGAATTCAGCGCCGTGCCGGTATATTCCGGATAGAGGTCGATTTCGCCGGTGGTCAGTGCCTGGTGGGCGATCAGCGTGCCGCCGAGATTGATCTTGCGGTCGACGTCATAACCGGCATCCTCAAGCAGGATGGCATACATCTCGCCAAGGATGAACTGCTCGGTGAAGTTCTTGGAGCCGACCTTGATCGGATCGGCAGCAGCCGGCGCGGCAAGGCCTGCGACGACGGCCGCGGCGGCGAGGATCGAAGAAATGGTGCGTTTCATGGTTTTCCCTCTGGTTAAGTCTGCTTCATGGTGGCAATGCCAACGCCTCAGCGTCCGGCATCGTTCAGGCGTATGAATTCCGACAGTTTCTGGAAATCCGGCCCCATGGCCCGGTCTTCCGTCAGCGGCGGCACCTGGCCGCGCACTTTTTCGTAGGCGACGGCCGTGCCGGCGCCGAGTTCGCTTTCGACACCGCGCAGCTCGGCCGCCTGGGCCGTGGCAACGAGTTCGATGGCAACGAGATAGCGAAAGCGCTCGATCATGGCCTCGGTCTTGGCGATCACGCTCGGCGCCATCGAGGCGTGATCCTCGACGCCATCGGCGACCGGGATCGGCGCGAAGGCGACGGGATGCGCGAGATGACGGATTTCAGCCTCGAGCGCGGAGACGGTCTTCTGCACGGTCGCAAAACCGGTGCGGCTGCCGCCATGCGCCGTCAGAAAGCGCGGCAGTTCGGAAATACCGGGCGACATGATCTTCATTGTCCGCCAGGCTGTCGCCGAGGCACACTGGGCGATCGCGAGGCCGAGCCGCTCCCAGGAGAGGGCAAAGGCGGTGGTATCGAAATTGCCGTTATGGATCAGCTCGCCTTCATCGGCGAGCACGATCGGATTGTCGCCGGCGCCGGCAAGCTCGATCTCGGTGGCGACGGCGGCCTCCTCGAAGGCGTGGACAAGCGCGCCCCAGATCTGCGGTGCACAGCGATAGCTGAGCGGATCCTGCAGGCGCCGCGCTGCACCCTCCTTCAGAAGCGAACTGCCGGCAAGAAGCGCCGAAAGCCGCTCGCCGGCTTCCTGCTGGCCAAAGGCCGGACGGCGCGCCAGGGCGCGCTGGTCGAGCACGGTAACGCTCGCCCTGAACGCCTCGAAGCTCAGCGCCAGTGAAGCAAAGGACCAGTCGAGAAGACGCCCGAGGTCATCAAGCGCCAGGCAGGCACGGCCGATCGACAGGCTGTTGCCGACCACCAGCGCGTGGCCATCGCGCGGCCCCAGCTTCAGCGGCTCGAGCCCCGCCTTTGAAAGCGCTTCCGCAGCCTCCATGATGTCGCCGTCAAGCGCCACTTCGCCGTGCCCCATCAGCCCGCGCACCATTGCCGAAAGCGGTGACAGATCGGCGGTCCCGATGGAGCCGAGAGCAGGAACGACCGGATGAAAATGGGCATTGAGCGCCGCCGCAAGAGCTTCGGCCACGGAAGGCGAGGCACCGGAACTGGCCGAGGTGAACCCTGCGAGCCGCGCCGCCATCAGCGCGCGCACCGTTTCCGCCGGCAGGGCGGCGCCGACGCCGACGGCGCGCGCCTGGGGCACGCGGTTCTGGAAGGCGACGAGATCCGCAACGTCAAGCCGGGTGTCGACGCCGGCGCCAAGCCCTGTCGTCAGGCCATAGACCGGCTTGTCCTCGGCGATCGCCCGGTCGATCAGCGAACGGCAGTCAGCAAGGGCCTGCAGCAGCTCGGGCGCAAGTGAAACCCTCGCGCCATGACGGGCGACCGCAATGATGTCGGCATGCGAAACCGCGCTTTGGCCGAAAACAAGGTGGGAAGAGACTACCACGAAAGACCCCCGAGAAGTGTAAAGCCGAAGCCAACACAATGTCTGTACCTGTATATACAAACACGCAATATGCCCATCGGCAAGGCAAAAATTGAGGTTGCCCGTAAATTAATCAGCACCCAAAGGAACCGCTCAGAGACTTTCCTCGCGGGCGAATGACTGGGCGCCGCTGGCAAACCCAGTCAGGCCACCCAAGGTGACCTTGTGGCCCGGATGAACGAGCCGCACATAGGTCACCACCATGCGCCCGGTGCGCGAGCGGCGCTCGAGCACGAGACAGGGTTCCGACAGGTCCATGTTGAGATGCTCGGCTTCATCGGGCGACGGCAGACGCGCCTCGATGGTCTGCTCGATCTCGGCAACCGGAAGACGCCCGAGAAGATAGTCACTGGGGGTCTTGTTTCGGAAGTCGAGTTCCAGAAAGTCGGGGGCTGCAGCCGGATTCACGTAGCGGTTCTCGAGCTGGACCGGCTCGCCATCCTCCAGATGAACGATGACCGCATTGAACACGAGAGAGGCCTCATCGACCTCGAGCACCCGCGCGATCCTTGATGAGGCCCGTATCTTTTCCAGCGACAGGAGCCGGCTGCTGTGGGTATGGCCGCGAGCGGCAATTTCCTGCGATATGCTGCGGATTTCAACGATGGTGCCGCGAACCTTGGGGGCAAGAACGAAGGTACCGACCCCGGGGATGCGCGTCAGGCGGCCTTCGGCGGTCAGCTCGCGGATCGCCCGGTTCGCGGTCATCCGCGATACGCCGAAATCCTCCGCAAGCGTCGTTTCCGAGGGGATCCGGTCGTTCGGCGCCCACTCGCCACTCTCGATCCTCTCGCAGACGAAGGTCTTCAAAGCCTCGTAGCGTGGCAATGGCGGCTTGTTCATTTCGGTTTATTGACCTCTTACGGATGCTGTATATACTGCACTATACGGGGCACTGATTAAAATACAAGCACAACCCCGCAACGCGCTCTCCAGAAAACAGGGAACATGACATGAATTTTTCGATTTCAAAACGCATCGGGCTGCTCGCTTTCGCCGCCTTCGCCATGGCGCCCGCGGCCGCCTGGGCCGAGTATCCCGAAAAGCCTGTCCAGATCATCGTTCCCTATGGCGCCGGTGATGCGATCGACGGCACCGCGCGGGTCATCGCCAAGCTGCTGCAGGAACACTTCAAGTCGCCCTTTATCGTCCGCAATGTCGCAGGCGCCGGCGGTGGCGTGGGCACCGCCGAGGCCGCCAAGGCCCCTGCCGACGGATACACCCTGCTGGTCGCCTCCACCGGCGCCCTGACGGCCCGTCCGATCATGGCCGACGCCGGCTACGAGACGGATGATTTCGTCCCACTTGCCGAACTGGTGGAAACGCCGATCGCAGTTGCCGTGGCGGCGGACAGCCCGCTCACATCGATCTCCGACCTGGTGACCGCCGCCAAGGATGGCGAGGTGACCTTCTCCACGCCTGGACCGGGTTCAAGCCAGCATGTCAGCATGTCGGACTTCGTTGACCAGCAGGGCATCGAGCTCACCCATATCAGCGGCGACGGCGGCAAGGGCGCCGTCACCAAGGCGCTGTCCGGCGAGGTCGACTTCTCCTTCGTCGGCGCGCCGGTCTACAAGTCGCTCGCCCAGGCCGGACAGCTCAAGGTCATCGGCGTTGCCGCCGATGAGGAACTCGACTACCTGCCGGGCGCCGAGACCTTCAAGGAGCAGGGCTTCGACTTCACCTCCAGCGTCTGGTTCGGCCTCGTCGTCAAGAAGGGCACGCCCAATGACGTCATCGCGAGCCTCGACGGCGCGCTGAAGGAGATCGCCGCATCGGACGAACTTGCCGAGCTTTACGAAAAGTTCAGCTACAACGACGCGTTCAAGGACTCCGCCGGCTTCGCCGAGGTGATCGACGCCTCCGTCGCGCAGAACAAGAAGGTTCTCGGCGAACTCGGTCTCGCCAAGTAAGCCCAACCTGACCAGCCGCCAGCCGATGCAAGCGCGCCGGCTGGCGGCACACACCCTCCCCGGCAGCCTCCAGGCAGCCGCGCTAGAGACGGAGATCCCGATGCGTGCCGACCGGGCCATTGGCGCAGCGATCCTGCTGTTTGCGCTCGCCACCTTCTACTTTGCGACCCATATCGATGTGCTCGCCACCAGCGGTGCGATCACGCCTCGAAGCCTGCCGATGGCGCTTGCTATTGTGATCGGCGCGGGCGGTCTCTTTCTGCTGATCCGACCGGGCTCGCTGGCGTTGCGCGCCGCGCTCGCCCCGATCGTCAACCGCCACGCCCTCGCCTTCATGGCCTTGCTGCTCATCTATGGCCTCAGCTTCCGCCATGTGGATTTCCGCCTCGGCGTCTGGCTGTTCATGCTGCTCAGCATGGCGCTTCTCGGTGAACGCCGGCCCACCATGCTTGCCATTGTCCCGATCGCGGTGGCGGCGAGCGTCTTCCTCATCTTCCGCTACGGCTTTACCGTCCTGGTGCCCGCATGGATCTGATACCGCTTTCCACCGTCGCCGCCGGCCTCAGTTCGCTCATGCAACCCGACATCCTGCTCTGGTGCCTCGTCGGCGTCATCGTCGGGTTCATTTTCGGCGCCTCGCCGGGCCTGACGGCGACGACCGGTGTCGCGATCGCCACGCCGCTCACCTTCGGTGTCGACTTCAACGCCGCGATGGCACTGCTGCTCGGCATCTACGCCGCCGGCTACTATGCCGGATCCATTCCGGCGATCCTGATCAACACGCCCGGTTCGCCAGGCAATGCGGCAACCGCGTTGCCGGGATACCGGCTCGCCCGCAAGGGTCTTGCGGATTACGCCATCGGCCTTTCCACCATCGGCTCCTCGCTCGGCGGCCTGCTGTCGTTGGCGGTGCTCCTGTTTCTGGCGCCGAAGCTCTCGACCTTCGCGCTGAAATTCACCTCGGTCGAATATTTCTCGCTCGGCATCTTCGGGCTGATGTGCGTTGCGGCCGTTGCCGGCGGATCGATCATCAAGGGCATCATCGCAGCCGCCTTCGGCATGCTGATCAGCACCGTCGGCATCGATCAGGTGGATGGCGTCACCCGCTTTGCCTTCGGCATGCCGGAGCTCCAGGGCGGCATCCCGCTCATACCGGCACTGATCGCCTTTTTCGCCATCGCCGAAATCCTGTCGCAGATCGACCGCAATGCCGGAGACAACAGCCTGCCGGAGCAGAAAGGCGTTGCGATGAAAAGCCTCGTACCGGTGTTCGCACGAAACTGGTGGGTGGTCATCCAGAGCGCCGTCGTCGGCACCTTCATCGGCATCCTGCCGGGCACCGGCCCAACGATCGCATCCTGGATCGCCTATGGCATGACCGGCGCGGGTCGCAGCAAAGGCGCAGCCACAGACGGCGACGCCCGCGAGATCGAGGACGATACCCGCCACCTGATCGCCTCGGAGGTGTCCAACAATGCGGTCACCGGTGGCGCGCTGGTGCCGCTTCTGACGCTTGGAATTCCGGGCGACACCGTCACCGCGGTTCTCGTCGGAGCGTTGCTGATCCAGGGCATCGATCCGGGTCCGTTCTTCATCATGCAGAACGGCGATCTCTTCGTCGTCATCCTCGGCGTGCTGCTGATCTCGGCGATCCTCATCACCGTGCTCGGGCTCGGCGCAAGGCGGCTTCTGCCGAAGATCCTCGCTATCCCCTATCCGGTGTTGACACCAATCGTCGCGATCCTCTGCGTCACCGGCGTCTATGCTGTCAACAACAGCTCCTTCGACGTCATCCTTGCGATCGCGCTCGGCATTCTCGGTTTTGTGCTGTTGAGCTTCCGCTTCCCGATGCCGCCGATCGTCATCGGCCTCGTGCTCGGGCCGATCATCGAGACCAATTTCCGCAACGGTCTCCTCGCCAACCACGGCGATCCGATGGTGTTCATCACCCGGCCGATCAGCGGCGTCCTGCTCGCCATCGTCGCCGCCCTGCTCGTCTGGCAGACCGTGCGACACCTGCGCCGGACTTCGTCTTCGTAAACGCGCCGCTTTCACCCGAGGCGTCGCAGAAGTTCCATCGAGGGTTCGCCGGTTACGGCCAGCCCGTTGGCGCGCTGATAGGCTGCGATCGCGGCACGGGTCTTGTCGCCGAACACACCATCGATGGTGCCGACGTCGTAACCCGCGGACCGAAGCCCCGCCTGCAGCGCCTTGCGCTGATCGGCGGTGAAACCATAACTGTCGGGCGGGAAGCTGCCTTTGATCGGGCCGGCGCCGGCGATCCGGTCGGCGAGATAACCGACCCCGAGCGCGTAGCTGGTGGCGTTGTTATAGCGCTTGATGACGTTGAAATTCGGCCCGACGACAAACACCGGCCCACCGGCATGCGGCTGGATGTGGGTGGTGCCGTAGGCGGCACCGGGTGAGCCCTCCTCGCCACCCCAGGCCTCACCCTTGCGCCAGCCGGAGCGGGAGAGATAGGCCGCTGTGCTGGCCAGCGCATCGGTCGGGTCGTCGCTCCAGATGTCGCGTCGCCCGTCGCCGTTGAAGTCGACGGCATAGGCGATGTAGGAGGTCGGGATGAACTGGGTATGGCCCATTGCACCGGCCCAGCTTCCCGTCATCCGGTCGGCAGCGATGTCGCCGTTCTGGATGATCCTGAGGGCGGCCAAAAGTTGGCTTTCGAAGAAGGAACCGCGCCGGCCGTCATAGGCAAGCGTCGACAGCGCCGAGACGACCGGAATATTGCCGCGCCGCTCGCCATACATCGTCTCAAGCCCCCAGATGGCGACGACGACATTGGCATCGACGCCATAGGTCGCCTCGATCTGAGCCAGAACGTCGCGGTAGCGGGCATAGGCGGCGCGTCCCTTGGCGACCCGCTCGTCGGATGCGGCGATCGCCAGATAGTCTTCCAGTGTGCGGGTGAACTCGGTCTGGCTGCGGTCGAGCGCGATGACCTCCGGCAGATATCCGGCATGGGCAAAGGCCGCCGATAGCGTCGCGTCGGAAATGCCCTTGGCCCTGGCCCGGTCCTTGAAACCGGCCACCCAAGCATCCCAGCCACGGTTCGGCACCGGCCGCATCACCGGATCTGAGACGGAGGAAACGCCACCGACCAGATCGCTCGAACAGGCCGAAAGAAGGGCGGCCATGACCCCAAAAGAAAAGGCCCGTCGCGTCGCACGCATTCTGCTGATCCACCTCCAGGCAGGTCTGAGCATGAGTCTAGACGATTATGTAGGGTGCGGAAAGGCCACGGCAATCGCTGTCCGTCCGCGCCGCACCAAGATGACGAAAATCGTCCGCCTGCGGGGATGAATCAGGAAAATGACGGCGATTGTCGGGCGACAGCGATCAATCGAAGACGATGACCTGTCGGATCGCCTCACCGGCGGCGAGCCGCTCGAAGCCTTCATTGATGTCGTCAAGACCGATTCGGTGGGTCATCAGCTTCTCGATCGGCAGCCTGCCCTGCATCATCATGTCGGCAAAGCGGGGAATGTCGCGCACGGGCACGCAGGAGCCGACATAGGAGCCCTTGAGCGTGCGCTCCTCGGCGGTCAGCAGCACCGGCGAAAGCGACAGACGCGCCGCCGGATTGGGCAGGCCCGCCGTCACGGTGGTGCCGCCGCGGCGGGTGATGTCGAGTGCAAACTGCAGCGCCGGCACGGCACCGGCCAGTTCGACGGCAAGGTCGACGCCACCGCCGGTCCATTCCCTGACCTTTGCCGCAGCGCCATCCTCGGACGGATCGATGGTGTGGGTGGCGTCGAGTTCCAGCAGCAGGTTGGCAACGGCCGCGATCGCAAACACGGCGCCCCAGCCGAAGGCATCGGCAAGGAAGCCCGCAATCGCCCGCAAAACGAGGCTGCCGGTCAAAAGCCTGACGGCAGCGAGCGAGACTGCAAGCGGCGCAAAGCCCGGCGAAAGCGCTGCCGCCGCGAGTGCCACGGCCGAAAGCTCCATTGCTGCCGGGATCAGGCGGTGGCGATCGAGAACATCACCCAGCGGGACAAGAAGCAGAATGCCGATTGCGTAACCGATTTGGTGACTGGGGATGCGGCAGATCCATCAGTGGGACCGCCCTCCAGCTGGGTCGATGCAAACGGCGCAGCCAGTAAAGGCCCGCGCCGATCGGAACGAGGCTCAGCCGCCGAATTCCTCATCAGTCACCTTGGTGCCCCAGTTGACGGCGGAGCCATCGACGGCCTGCTGGACGGCATAGTGGGTCACGGATGTCGTGTCGGTGGCACCGTGCCAGTGTTCGACATCCGGTGGGCACCATACGACATCGCCAGCCTGCATCACCTGCTTCTCCTGGCCGCGCTCCTGAACCCAGCCAGTGCCGGAAGTGACGATGAGCATCTGCCCCGCCGGATGCGTGTGCCAGGCCGAGCGGGCGCCGGGCAGGAAGGTCACTTCGCCGGCGCTGACATCGCCCATTTCCGGCGAGAAAACGGGGGCAACGAAGGCCGTGCCGGTGAAGAAATCCGGGCTGCCGAGGTCACCGCCACGATCGCCATGACGGGTAATCTCCATCGACTGCGCAAAGGCAGCGGGTGCGGCAAGAACAAGTGCAAGCGTAACAAGCGTCCGTTTCATGTCGGGTCGTCTCCTGTTTGTGATGAGGCGGCCTGATGGCACAACCTGGCGTTTTCGTTCGCCAGACAGGAAATTGGGCCTGGTTCTGCCGAGGTTAATGCCCACCAGGCGCAATGCACTGATGAGCAAGGCTCATGAATGGGAAGCCCCTGATATTGCAGGCCGAACGGACCAACGCCTTCATTGCTGTGAAACCTTGGACTGCGATCACGATGGCGTAACAATTTAGGGGTCATTGATGATGTTTGTTCATGATCGATAGTGACGCGCGCGCATTGTCTGCGGCAGGACGCAGTTGTAGTTTTCGGAGCTGAAGCAGCAGGAGCCCGGAACGAATGAACGGATTTGCGCCAGCGAAGGCAATCGCTTCCATCTGCATCGCGCTTATGATTCCGACGTTCGCATCCGCCGAAAACAACAACATGCGCGAGACTGACGGAGGAAGTCAGATGATCAGGATCGAATTCATCATTGGCGACACGGTATTGCCCGCAATGCTGGACGACACCCCCGCGGCCCGCGATTTCGCCCGGCTTCTGCCGCTGGACCTGACCCTTTCGGACTATCACGGCACCGAAATGGTCGCCGATCTCGGACGGAAGCTCGACACCACCGGCGCTCCGGCGAGTTACAAGCCGAAGACCGGCGACATCACCCAGTATTCGCCCTGGTCCAACCTTGCCATCTTCACCAAGCCCTTTGCGGACTCACGCGGCCTGATCCGGCTCGGCGCATTTGACGGGCCGATCGATGCGCTGAACGGCAGCGACAATGTCGAAGTCCGCATTGAGCGGGCCGATTGACACCGCGTGCTTTACGACCTCATTCCGCTGCCCGGGGATCGAAACACCCCCTGTGACGTTCCCCAAGTATCAGCCGCCGTCCAGACGCTCTGAACGCATCCAATCCCCGGGCCTGAAACGTCGCTTCAGGCAGACCGTGAAGGGCATGGGCCCATGGCTGACGATCAACCAATGACGGGAGACGAACTATGGAGAACGGCGAAAAGAAACTCTGCGTCGCCGGCGCAAGCGGTCTTGTCGGGTCGCATATCGTCAAGGCAGCCCTTGCCGCCGGTTATCAGGTCAACGGTACGTTGCGCAATGCGCGCGATGTCGCCAAGGTACCGCATCTGATGGCGCTGCCGGGCGCCAAGCACCGCCTGACGCTGTTTTCGGCCGACATGGCCGAAAGCGACCACTTCGATGCCGCCCTGGCGGGCTGCGATGCCGTGTTCATCGCCTGCCTGACGCCGCTCTACAAGGGCCGCGACGGTACACCGGCGCGGGAGATGGACGACACCCAGGGCTGGGCCGAGATCATCAAGCCGATCGAGGATGGCGCTCTCAACATTATGCGCGCCGCCGACCGGCAGAGTGTCCGTAACGTCATCATCTGCTCCTCGACGAGCAGCACCAATCCGCCGGAACCGGTCGCAATCAAGAACGAGATCGATCACGTTTCCGACCTCGACCAGCAGATCGCCGCGAAGAAATACACCGCTGCCGAGAAAACCGTGATGGAAGCCGCGGCCCGCAGCTTTGCCGAGGCGCACGGCCAGCGACTGGTTATCCTCCTGCCGACGCTGATGCTCGGGCCGACGATCCTGCCGGAACATGCCGAGCGCGCATTTCACAAGGCGCTTGCAGACATGCTCGACGGCAGGAAAGGGCAACACGATGTCGTGCCCGCCGGCTCGATGTCGGTTTCGCATCTCGATGACGTCGCCGCCCTGTTCCTCGCCGGCTACGAAAACCCCGAGGCCTCCGGGCGTTACTTCGCCGTCTACGACAGCTGGCCCTGGCGCGACATCTATGCAGAAATCGCCAGACACGTGCCCGCCGACGGCCTGCCGGCGCCCCTGGACGGCGAACCGGAAACGCCGACCGGCTTCGATTTCACCCGCCGCGACAGCCTCGGCGTCGCCATGCGGGATATTCCGACCACGCTTGGGCAGACGCTCGACTGGCTGAAAACACGGCCTTTCGGCTGACACGCCACGCGCTGTCTGGAGGTGCTCGGCGACGCCGCTCCGGCCCCAAAAGGCCGTTTCATGAAATGGATTCATCAGTCAGATGAGTTTACCCGCGGTTATCGCCCGCCAGGCCCTGCCCTATGTAACAGTCAATCAGACCGGAAAGGCAGGGGAAGCAATGAACCCTTCCCACGAGAACTGCGCCCGAACACGCGTTGATCTTGAGCACCGGCCGGAAACCAACGAAAACCCAAAATGGAGGCAATCACAATGGTCCTCGAAGAAACTTACAAGCTTTCCAATGGCCTGCAGATCCCGAAGCTGGCGCTCGGCACCTGGATGATCGACGACAAGGATGTCGGCAAGGCGGTCAAGGCCGCGATCGACATGGGCTATCGCCACATCGACACCGCGCAGGCCTATGGCAACGAACGCGGCGTCGGCGAAGCCGTCCGCAATGCCGGCATTGCCCGCGAAGAGCTGTTCGTGACCACCAAGCTCGATGCATCGCACAAGAACTATGAGGACGCGAAGGCGGCCATCGACGGCTCGCTGAAGACTCTCGGCCTCGACCATATCGATCTGATGCTCATTCACAGCCCGCAGCCCTGGGGCGACTTTGGCGGCGAGGACCGCTACTTCGAGGGCAACCGCGAAGCCTGGAAGGCGCTGGAAGAGGCCTATAACGACGGCAAGCTCCGCGCCATCGGCGTATCGAACTTCGAGAAGGCCGACCTCGACAATCTCATCGACAACGCCTCCGTCAAGCCGATGATCGACCAGGTCCTCGCCCATATCAGCAACACGCCGTTCGATCTGATCGACTACGCGAAGAGCAAGGGCCTGCTGGTCGAAGCCTATTCGCCGGTCGCCCACGGCAAAATCCTCGACAATGCCGAGATTGCCGCGATGGCGGACAAATACGGCGTCAGCGTTCCGCAGCTGTCGATCCGCTACTGCCTGGAGCTCGGGCTGCTGCCGCTGCCAAAGACCGCCAACCCGGACCACATGCGCACCAATGCCGCCGTCGACTTCTCGATCTCCGAAGCGGACATGGAGACGCTGAAGAACATCGAGCGCATCAAGGATTACGGCGATGCGAGCATGTTCCCGGTCTACGGCGGCAAGATGTAAAAACCGCCCCGTTCTGAGCCGGAACGGCCATTGCACCCGACGACGTGTTTGGCCGGAAGGAAAAATCGGCAACTCAGAAGGCCTGAGACGCATAGCCCTCTGCCATGGGGCGAAGTTTAGCCACGGCTCTGCATCACCGCATGCGGAGCCGTCAGAACGCTGACAAACCCTTGGAGACGCATTCTGATCCCGCCGCAGGCCTCCACACAGGGGTCATGCTGGACTTGGTCCGAGCATCCAGGCGGATTACCGCATTGCATTGCCGAAGACTTATTGCGAGCCCGTGTCGCGTTGCCTGGATCCTCGTGTCAACCACGAGGATGACGCCGCGTTTGAGGAAAAGGCGCCGAGCGCAGCTGATCGCGGTGGTCGATATCGTTGAGCTCCTGCCTGGACCATTCGACGCGAGCCTGCTCGGGAATGCGGGCCAGCAGCGCACCTGCCCCGCGATCTCCCGAAAGCCTGAAGATGTCTTCGAACCAGTCGCGCGGCAGCAGCGCCGGCGGCATGGGGCGGCCTTGAAGCCCGGCGCAGGTCGGCCGCTCCCGCATCGCGATCTCGACAAGCCGGAACGGATCGACAAACGGCATGTCGCCGAGCAGGATCAGCGCGAAGCGGCACGTTGGAGACAAGGCCGCGACCCCGGCCTTGAGACTGTCCGACTGCGCAAGCCCGGGGCCGATCATGACCGGGGTCAGCCCCGCCCCACGGGCGCGTTCCGCCACCGCCTCGCTTGAAACGACGGCAAGTCGCGTCGCAAAGGGCAATTCGGCAGCCCGCGCAAGGGGCGCATCGACCAGCGGCTTGCCGCGAAAGTCCGCAAGCAACTTGTCCCCGCCGGTAAAGCGGCGGGACGCACCCGCCGCCAGAACGATGACGGCGCGTTCCTCAAGCAATGCGGGCATGGTCCATCACCTGCGCCAGAACACCGGCGGCGAGCGAATGCGGATCGCGCGCGCTTGCAACAAGGCCGAACGGTCTTGCCAGCCGGGCAAGCGCTGCGGCGCAAACACCTTCCGCGGCCAGCGCATCCGCCCGCTTCTGCCGCGCCCGCGCGCTGCCCTGGGCGCCGACGAAAAGGGCCGGGCTCTTCAGGGCGTGTTTCAGAAGCGGCGGCTCCCAGTCATGGTCGTGGAAGAACAGCGCCACTGCAGTCCGGTCGTCGATCTCCACACCTACCGGCCATTGGCCCTGATTGAGCGGAAAGGCGTGGTCGATACCCGCGCGCGTTTCGGCATCGGGAGAATAGAGCGTGACATCCTGACCCGCGGCCTTTGCCAGCGCGGCGAAGGTCCTCGGCTCCGGACCTTTACCGAAAACGAGCAACCGCAAGCCCGGAACCAGCCGGACAATCAGATCACCACCTGTCGGCATCTCGCCCAGACGGCCATCCTCGCCGATCGCGACGGCGGCAATCCGGCGACCGGCGAGGCGCGTTGCCGCACGTTCGAGGACGGGACGCGACGGATGCGGGATGAGCGTGATCTCAAGTCCGCCGCCGCATGGCAATTGCAGGTCGATGAACGACGACCCGCGGCCATAAATAAGCCGCTTCGGCGTGTTCGTTTCGATGGCCGCAAGAGCATGCAGTACGACATCGCGCTCGATGCAGCCGGATGACAGGCTTCCTGTCGTCGTACCGTCCGCCGTGATCACCATCGCCGCGCCCGCGGGACGGTAGGACGCACCCTCGACGCGGGTGATCACCGCCAAGCAGGCTCTGTCTGCGGCAAGCGCTGCCCGCAGCGGGAAGTCGGCCTCGCAAACCTGAACCGAGGCACCAGCCGCCGCCCGTTCCCATGTCTGCCTGAAGGGCATCTCGTTCATCGAACTTTCCTTTCTCCAGGGTCAGATCGCCGGAAGGCCACCGATGATCTTGTCGAGCGTGACCGGATAGTCGCGCACCCGCACACCCGTCGCATTATAGACCGCGTTGGCGATCGCGGCGGCCACGCCGCAAAGCCCGAGTTCACCGACGCCCTTCGCCTTCAGCGGCGATGATACCGCGTCGACGGTATCGAGGAAGATCACGTCCTGATGCGGTATGTCGGCGTGAACGGGAACCTCGTATCCCGCCATGTCATGGTTGGCGAAGTAACCCCTGGCCCTGTCAACGGCAATCGCTTCCGACAGCGCCGCGCCGGCACCCATCACCATGCCGCCAATCACCTGGCTGCGGGCACTGATTGGGTTCAGGATTCGCCCCGCATCGCAGGCCGCCAGCATGCGGCGGATGCGGGTCTCGCCCGTTCCTGCGTGCACGGCGACCTCGACGAAATGCGCGGCAAAGGTCGAGACCACGTTTTCGCTGCGGAAATCGCCGAACGCGATACTGTCTTCCGCCACGATCTCGCCCTCGCCGGCGATCTCGGCAAGCGGCCGCGTCTCGCCGTTACCCGCAACCATGCCGTCGGCAAATGTCAGATCTTCGGCGCCGGCCTGCAGCCGTTCGGCGATCTTCGCGCGCAGGGCAATGCAGGCGGCGTAGGTGCCGCCGGTCGAACTTGCCGCTCCCCACTGGCCGCCGGAGCCGGAGGAGACCGGAAAGTCGCTGTCGCCAAGGCGGACTTCGATGGCATCGATCGGCAACCCCATGGTCTCGGCCGCCGTCTGGGCAATGATCGTGTAGGAGCCTGTGCCGATATCGGTCATGTCGGTTTCGACAATCAGCCTGCCGTCCGGCTGCAGCCTGACACGTGCGCCCGATGTGGTCGCCGGCCCGCCCCGGTAGGCGCCGGCCATGCCGTGGCCGATCAGCCAGAAGCCTTCGCGCCGGCCGCCCGGCATCGTGTTCCGATCGGCCCAGCCGAAGGCATCGGCGCCCTGGCGCAGGCATTCGACGAAATGCCGTTCGGAGAACGGGCGATCCGGATCTTCGGGATCGGTTTGCGTATCGTTCACCGCACGGAATTCCACCGGGTCCATGGCTAGCTTTTCGGCCATTTCATCCATGGCGATCTCCAGCGCCATCAGGCCAGCGGCCTCGCCCGGTGCCCGCATGGCGTTCGATTCCGGAAGATGCATTTCGGCCAGATGGCTCACGATCAGTCGATTGTCGCCGGCATAGAAGTGTCGCGTCTGGTCGGTGGCATTCTCGCCGCTTCCGCCGGGAAGCGTGTTCGAAATCGCCTCATGGGCAATCGCGGTGATCCTGCCGTCTCGAGCAGCGCCGATGCGGATGCGCTGGATCGTTGCGGCGCGGTGGGTGGTGTTGTTCATGATCATTTCGCGCGGCAGCGTCAGTTTGACCGGTCGGCCGGCCTTGCGGGCGCCGAGCGCTGCCAGCACCGCATCGGCGCGCAGAAACAGCTTCACCCCGAAGCCGCCGCCGATATAGGGGCTGTCCACCCGCACATCCTCCGGATCGAGGTCGAAGGTGGTGGCCAGCGCCTGACGGTTCCAGTTGATCATCTGGTTCGACGTCCACACCGTCAGCCGGCCTTCCTGCCACGCCGCAATCGTCGCATGCGGCTCCATCATCGTGTGCGACTGGCCGGGTGTGCGGTAGGTCGCGTCAAGCCTGACCTCGGCTGCGGAAAAGGCGGCATCGAAATCGCCGATGCTGCTCGACGGATCGGAGCGGTCCTCGCGGACCTTCTCCCAGGCCGCCTCGAGATCGTAATCGCCTTCGGCAGCGTCATACTCGACCCTGATCATGGCCGCGGCGGCGCGGGCCTGTTCGAAAGTCCGGGCGACGACAACCGCGATCGCCTGATGATAATGCTCGACCTGGTCCCCTCCGAAGAGATTGGCGATATTCGTATCATCCTTGGGCAGCGCATCCATGTCGAGCGTGGTGACGACGGCAACGACACCCGGCGCCTGCTCGGCATGCGCAGTGTCCATCGACAGGATGCGCCCCTTTGCAATTCCGGCGCCAAGCGGATAGCCGACCAGTTGATCATCGACGACATCGTGCCGCTCATAGGCGTATGGCGCCGTGCCGGTGACCTTGAGCGGACCGTCGACGCGGGTTGTCGGCTTGCCGACGACCTTCGCGTTGTCGAACAGGTTCTGTCCTGCAGGTTGATTGAAATCCATCGGTCAGTCCTCCGTCAGCATGGCTGCGAGCGTGCGTTCGGCAAGCGCGATCTTGAACACGTTCTCTTCGGTTGGCCTGGCGCCCTTCAAGAGCTCCGCGATCACGGCGGTTGCGCCGTTCGGCAGCTCGGCATCCGCGGCATCCGAGCGCCACGGCTTCGGTGCCACGCCGCCAAGCGCGACCCGGCCCGAACCATCCGGCTGGCGGATGAGCGCGACCGAGACCAGCGCAAAGGCATAAGAGGCGCGGTCGCGCGTCTTGTGATAGGCGTGGCGGCCGCCGACCGGCGCCGGCAGGGTCACAGCCGTGATCATCTCGCCCGGCGCGAGCACGGTTTCCTTGTCGGGGGTATCGCCCGGCAGAAGATGGAAGTCGGCAAGCGGTATGGTGCGTGTCTCGCCTGTCGGGTTCACCGTCTCGACGACCACATCGAGCGCCCGCATCGCCACCGCCATATCGGACGGATGCGTGGCGATGCAGGCGTCCGACGTGCCGATGATACCGAGTTGGCGCGAGGACGCGCCCACGGCCAGAGCGCCACAGCCAGAACCGGGAACCCGTTTGTTGCAGACCTGCGCCGTATCGTAAAAGTAGGGACAGCGAGTGCGCTGCAGAAGATTGCCGCCGGTCGTCGCCTTGTTGCGGAGCTGGCCTGAAGCACCGGCGACAAGCGCACGTGTCAAAACACCGTAGTCGCGGCGAATGCGGTCATCGGCGGCAAGATCGGTGTTGCGCACAAGCGCCCCGATCCTGAGGCCGCCATCGCCGGTCTCGGTGATCTCATCAAGCCCGAGACCG
Source organism: Martelella endophytica (assembly GCF_000960975.1). Classification (NCBI taxonomy): domain Bacteria; kingdom Pseudomonadati; phylum Pseudomonadota; class Alphaproteobacteria; order Hyphomicrobiales; family Aurantimonadaceae; genus Martelella; species Martelella endophytica. Next base: position 707,936 of record NZ_CP010803.1, read on the forward strand.
TTGACGTCGATGAGGTGGGCTGGCGTCTCGACCTCGATCTTCATCAGGTCCAGAAGGTTGGTGCCGCCGGCGATGAACCTGGCGCCTTCGATCTGGCCGGCGCGGGCAGCGGCTGCGGCGGGGTCTGCCGCGCGTTCGTAGGAAAACGGTCTCATGCCTGCTCCTCCGCGACCTGGTTGATGGCCGCAAGAATGTTGGAATAGGCGCCGCAGCGACAGATATTGCCGCTCATGCGCTCGCGGATCTCAGCGTCGGAAAGTGCGATCGGCGCCGTCACATCGCCGGTGACATGAGAGGGAATGCCGGCCTTGATCTCCTCGAGCACGGCCCTGGCGGAACAGATCTGTCCCGGCGTGCAGTAACCGCACTGGAAACCGTCATGCTCGATGAAGGCGGCCTGCATCGGGTCGAGGTTATCGGGCGTGCCGATCCCCTCGATCGTGGTGACCTCGTCGCCCTCGTGCATGACCGCCAGCGACAGACAGGAATTGATCCGTCGACCGTTCACCGAAACGGTGCAGGCGCCACACTGGCCGTGGTCGCAGCCCTTCTTGGTGCCTGTCAGGCGCAGATGTTCACGGAGTGCATCGAGAAGTGTCACGCGATTGTCGACGCTGAGGGTCTGCTGCGTACCGTTGATCGTCATCGTTACGTCGGACACATCGGAACCGAGAGCTGAAGCAGCACCCGCCGCCTCCAGCACCGCTTCCCGTTGGTCAAGCTTGGAGCCGTTTGCTGCAGCCGCGGTTCCGGGCAGCAACGAGCGCCTACGCGGTTCGAAGTCTAAAGGCAGGGTCATGATCTCTCCTGTCGCGTGCGCCACGCGTTCAACGCGGCCGATCCCTTGATCAAGGGTAAATCGCTGACAGGGGTCGATCGTTCCGCAGACAATCGCTTTTCGCCGCAATAGGCCTATCGGCTTCATTCATGAGTGGCGCTCTCGCGCGCATCTTCCGGTGACCGCCCGCCACGGGCGATCGTCTGCCGATGACGCGTCGGACGGCCCTTGCGGTCAGCCTGCGTAATGCTCCAGCAGCCGGGACAGCCGCTCTGCACCGTCGAGGGTTTCCCGGCGCAGACGGTCGCGCAGTTCCTCGTCAGTGGTGGTGAGGAAGGGCACGGAAAGGGCGGCGATGACGACGCCGGTGTTGTCGCGGATCGGTGCGGCGAAGGCACTGACGCTGAGGCTGTACTCGCCCCGGTCCTCAGCCCAGCCCTGGGCGCGCACCGCGGCAAGCTCCTGCCTGAGCCGGTCCCGGTCGGTGATCGTGCGCTCGGTCAGCGCCACCGGGTTCTTGCGCAGCAGCCGCTCGCGCTCGTCCTCCGGCAGGTAGGCCATCAGCACCTTGCTGGTGCCGCCGGCATGCACCGGCAGATATTCGCCGATCTCGTAGCTGAGCGCATGCGGGCGTTTTGCCGTCGCCCCGGCCACCACCATGATCGCCCCATTCTCATAGACCGAGATCTTGCAGGACTGGCCGATATTCGCCGCCAGCGCATCGAGATCGGCCTGAAGATAGCGCGCCAGCGAGAAGAAACGCGAGGTCGGCGTGACGCGTGCGGCAAGCTCAAGGAAGCGATTTCCGAAAACATAGGTTCCCGGCGAGGTTTCGCGCAGCAGCCGCGCGTCCAGCAGCGAATTGAGGATCCGATAGACCGTCGACCGGGCAAGGCCTGTCTCCTCGACAAGCGCGGCCTGGCTGAGGCCGGAGGGCACGCGCTCCAGCGCATTGAGGATGATCACCATCCGCTCGATGGTCGGATTCCCGTTGGCGTTTGAATCGCTCATGGCTTGACTACCTCCCTGTTCAAGCATAGGATTTCTAATAAGAACTTATGAAGTTCATATATGAACCTTTAGGACTTGTCCATAGGTCGTTCGCGCCGGGAGGAAACAAAAGTGAAAATTGCAATGTGTCTCGAGCCCGCCATCTCGCCGAAGTGGCATTATGGCAGGGAAATGTGCGTTGAAGACGCCGTGGCGCTCCGCGACCAGACGCCTGAAGTACCGATTTGGGACCTGCCGACCCTTGCCCGCGCAATGAAGAATTTCGAGGACTTCGGCTACAAGGTGCGCGTTCTCGAAGGCTGGGTGCCGATGGAGAACTTCAAGCTCGGCAAGCCGGAAGGCGAGCAGGAAATGAGCCAGATGCTCGCGACCATCGAGAACATGGGCGCGCTTGGCATCGAAACGCTCTGCTACAGCTGGATGGCGGTCCATGGCTGGATGCGCACCTCGGTCACCGAACGCCTTCCTGGCGGCGCGCTCACCACCAGCTACGATCACTCGATCATCGAAAAGGACCCGCGCTCGCACCAGGGCATCATCGTCAGCGAGGACCAGCTCTGGACAACGCTCGAAGCCTTTCTGAAGCGCGCCGTACCGGTGGCCGAAAAGGCGGGCGTCAAGCTTGCCATGCATCCCGATGACCCGCCGCTTTCGCCGATCCTCGGCGTCAGCCGGATCATGAGCAGCGTCTCCTCCTTCGAACGGCTTCTGAAGCTCAACGACAGCCCGGCGAACGGCATTACCTTCTGCCAAGCCAATTTCGCCGCCATGGATGCCGACGTGCCTGCCGCGATCCGCAACCTCGGCAAGGATGGCCGCATTCACTTTGTCCATTTCCGCGATGTCGAGGGCGATGCCCGAAACTTGCGGGAAACCTTCCACGGCATGGGCAAGACCGACATGTACGAGACCATCAAGGCCTACATGGATATCGGCTTTGAGGGCGTCATGCGGCCGGACCATGCGCCGGTCATGTATGGCGAGACGAATGCGAACCCGGGCTATGAAGGCCTCGGCCGCATCTATGCCATCGGCTACATGCGCGGGCTCATCGAGGCGGCGGCCAAAGAACGGGCACGGTGAGCAAAATGGCATCGAAAACGCTCCCCGAAGGCTTCTCGACGCCTCCGGTGCCGGTGCGGCCACGCCGTCACCGCCCGGACTGGCTGATGGCCTATATCTTTCTGGCGCCCGCCGCCGCGATCTTCGCCGCCTTCATCGCCTATCCGCTGGTCGATGGCGTTTCCACCGCCTTCACCGACCGGATGATCGCCCAGGGTGGCGAATTCAACGGCGTCTCGAACTTCGTGACGCTGTTTTCCGACCCGGGCTTCGGCCGCGCCTCGCTGAACTCGCTGATGCTGACGCTCGGAACGGTCGCCGTGAAGCTCGTGCTCGGGCTGACCTTTGCCGTGCTGCTGTCGCAGAAGATGCCGGCGCGCGGCCTGATCCGGGCGCTTGCCTTTCTGCCCTGGGCCGTGCCCGGCATGATCGCCAGCCTCTCATGGAAGTGGATCTTCGACGAGCAGAGCGGCGTGCTTCAGTATCTGGTGCTGCAGCTCGGCCTGTCGGATCGGCCGATCTACTGGCTTTCCGACCCGTCGGTCGCGCTTTTTTCCGTCGCGATCGCCATGGTCTGGCAGGGGCTTCCCTTCTTCACCATGATGTTTGTCGCAGCGCTCGCCTCCGTGCCGTCGGATCTGAACGAGGCGGCCGCGATCGACGGCGCCGGCATCATCCGCCGGTTCTTCTCGGTGACACTGCCGCAGCTGCGTGGCGTCATCGCCGTCACCGTCATGCTGTCGACGATCTGGACCTTCAACTCCTTCGAGATGGTCTATGTGCTGACCGGCGGCGGGCCCGCCGGCAGAACCCACATCCTGCCGACGCTCGCTTACGAATATGCCATCACCCAGAGCCAGCTCGGCCTCGGTTCGGCAGTTATCGTTTCGGTCATCCCGGTCTTTGTCATTCTCATCTTCCTGCTGACCCAGCGCATGCTGAAGCAGGACGAGGCGTGAGGGGAGGAAATCATGGTCGAACGTCAAAGCACCAAGCTCATCCGCAACATCGTCACCACCATCGGCGTCATCATCGCGCTGTTCTGGTCGATGGCACCGGTCTATTGGGTCGCCGTCACTTCGTTCAAGCGGTCGCGCGAGATCTATGCGATCCCACCGACACTCTGGCCGGAGCAGTTCACGCTCGACAATTATCGTGCGGCGCTGTTTGAATCGCCCTTCCTGCACTACGTGATCAACTCGTTCCTGGTCGCGGTCGGGGTGACCATCGTCTCTGCCGTGGTCGGCGCCATGACCGCCTATCCGATCGCCCGCATGCGCTTCAAGGGACGTACGGTCACCGCGCGCCTGATCGTGACGGCCTATCTGCTGCCGCCGTCGCTGTTGTTCATCCCGCTGTTTCTCGTGCTTCAGCATCTCGGCCTGATCGATACCAAGACCGGCCTGATCGTCGCTTATCTCACCTTCACCGTGCCGTTCTGCACCTGGATGATGATCAGCTACTTCGCGACGATCCCGAAGGAGCTCGACGAGGCTGCGCTGATGGATGGCGCAAGCCGCGCCCAGATCCTGAGACGCGTGGTCCTGCCGATCGCCCGGCCTGGCATTGCGGTGGTCGCGCTGTTCGCCTTCACCCATGCCTGGAACGAGTTTCTCTATGCGCTCGTCTACGCCTACTCCGACGACGCCAAGACGTTCACCGCGGGCCTCGCCGGCCTGGTCATGGGGGACACATTCATCTGGGGCCAGCTGATGGCAAGTTCCGTCATCGCCATCGTCCCGATCCTGATCATCTACATCGTCGCCCAGCGCTACATTGTCGAAGGCCTCGCCGCCGGCAGCGTAAAGGGATGATGGAGCTGACTTCTCAACCAAGTGGAGGAATGACATGACTATCCTGAAACAAACGCTTCTGGCTTCGGCGGTGGTGCTGACCGCCGCCGGCGCTCAGGCGCAGGAACTCAACATCTGGGGCCTTCAGGCCTTCAATCAGCAGGCCGATGCCCTGATCGGCCAGATGGCCGAGGAGTTCGGCGAGGAAAAGGGCATTGACGTCAACTACGTCATCGTGCCGGCCAATGTGCTGACCCAGCGCCTCGCCTCCGCCTTCGAGGGCCAGTCCTCCCCGGACGCCTTCATGCAGCTCGGCCAGAACACCCAGTATTATGCCGCTGCCGGCATGACGCAGCCGATGGATGACGTGCTGGAATCGATGCGCGCCCACGAAGGCGGCATCTACGAGAGCATGGTGCCGCAGGCGATCTATGACGGCGAAGCCCACTCCGTGCCGATCGAGATCGACCTCGTGCCGATGTTCGCGCGCAAGGACCTGATCGAGGAAGCCGGCATGGAAATGCCGACGACCTGGCAGGAACTGCGCGAGGTCTCCAAGGCCATCGTCGAGAAGAACCCGCAATATACCGGCCTCGGCCTGCCGCTCTCAAACGCCAATGATGCCGAATCCGACCTGCGCATCCTGATCTGGTCGTTCGGTGGCGCGATGTTTGCCGACGACAACACCACGGTGACCTGGAACTCCCCAGAGACGATCGCCGCCTACCAGTACATCAAGGACATGTTCGACGAAGGCACGATCCCGCGGTCGGTGCTGACCTGGGACGACGGCGGCAACAACACGGCCTACCAGACCGGCCGCGCCGCCTTCATCATGAACCCGCCAAGCGTCTATTCCTGGATGGTTGAAAACGATCCCGAACTTCTGGAAGACACGGCGATCATCAGCATTCCGGCCGGTGTCGAAGGCCAGGAAAGCGGCTCGACCATGCTCGGCTCGTTCTCCTGGATGATCTCCAGCCAGAGCGAACAGGCCGATCTCGCCAAGGAATGGATCGAGTTCTTCTTTGAGCCGGAACACTATCAGGAACTGATCGAGGTTACCGGCGGGCGCTGGTTCCCGATCTTCCCGGGCATGGCGAAGTCGATGCCGCTGTTCACCGACAACCCGGCCTTTGCGGACTTCGACGACCTCGCCCGCAACGGTCTGACCATCGGTTACGAGGGCGCGCCGACGCCGCTGGCCTCTGAAGTCTATACCTCGAAGATCATCTCGAACTCGGTCCAGCGCATGCTGGTCGACGGTCAGAGCCCGGAAGAAGCCGTGCAGTGGGCAACCGACCAGATCGAGGCGCTGGCTGCCAAGTAACAACCTCTCCCATCACGACAACGCCGGGGGCGGAGCAATCCGGCCCCGGCAGCAGAAAACCACGACATATCCGAGCGCGTGAGAAGCGCGGCCCGCGATTTCCAGACAGGAATACCCTATGCAAATTCCAACCATCGAACGCCCCCCGAAGGAACTCGTGAAGGCTCTCGCGGATATCGGCACCGCGACCATCAGCGGTGAGATGCACAAGCTCGGCATCCGGGATCCGCATATCTGCGGCCCGGTGCCCTTCTGCGGTAACCGCGAGATCCCGACGGTCGCCGGCCCGGCCCTGACGCTGCAGTTTCTGCCCAAGCGGGAAGACGTCTACGACATCGACGAATATGAAAACCCGGAAGCCCAGATGCACCGCCAGGTGCTCTACCAGGTCGAAGAGGGCGACGTCGTCGTCGTCGACGCCCGCGGCGACATGCGCAGCGGTATCTTCGGCGAGATGATGGTGACCTACATGGCCGGCCGCGGTGGCGCCGGCATCGTCGTGGACGGCTGCATCCGCGACAGCCGCAAGGCGCTGGCCACCGGACTGCCGATGTGGGTGCGCGGCACCACGCCGAACTACCACACGCAGACGAGCCTGTTTCCGCATGCCGTCAACGTGCCGATCGCCTGTGGCGGCGTGCTTGTCATGCCCGGCGACATCATCGTCGCCGATGCAGACGGCGCGGTGACCGTGCCCGTCGTGCTGGCGGAAAAGGTCCTGGCGGTGGCGAGCGAACACGCCGAATGGGAAGATTTCTCGCGGCTGCGCCTCTCCGAAGGAGGCGACCTCAGGAAATACTATCCGCTGCACGCATCGGCTCGCACCGAATACGAGGCCTGGCGCGCGTCCCAAGCGCCCAAGCATCGCTGACGCGTACGGGTCGTAACGACCATCAGGAGGAATGATCCATGGCGAGTGTTTCGCTTTCGAAAATCACCAAGTCTTTTGGCTCCGTCGAGGTGCTTCACGGCATCGACCTCGAGATCGAAAAGGGCGAGTTCATCGTGTTTGTCGGGCCGTCGGGCTGCGGCAAGTCGACGATGCTGCGCATCATCGCCGGGCTCGAGGAGATCACCAGCGGGACGCTGAAAATCGACGACGCCGTTTCAAACGGCATTCCGCCCGGTGAACGCGGCATCGCCATGGTCTTCCAGTCCTATGCGCTCTATCCGCATATGACCGTCTATGAAAACATGGCCTTCGGGCTGAAGGTTTCCGGCATGGCCAAGGCGGAGATCGACAAGCGCGTCCGCCGTGCCGCAGAAATGCTGCAGCTGACGGCCTATCTCGACCGGCACCCGCGCAACCTCTCCGGCGGCCAGCGCCAGCGCGTTGCCATCGGTCGTGCGGTGACGCGCGATCCGAAGGTGTTTCTGTTCGACGAGCCGCTTTCCAACCTCGATGCGGCCCTGCGCGTGGCAACCCGCATCGAGATCGCCGACCTGAAGGACAAGATGCCCGATTCGACGATGATCTACGTGACGCATGATCAGGTCGAGGCGATGACGCTCGCCGACCGGATCGTGGTGTTTCGCGATGGTCGTATCGAGCAGATCGGCACGCCGCTCGAACTCTACGACACACCGCAGAACCTGTTTGTCGCCCGCTTCATCGGTTCACCGGAGATGAACATTCTCAAGGGCACGCTCGAAATTTCAGGCGCCTCGGCAGGGCTGAAACTTGCCGAAACCAGCGTCCAGCTCGGGGAAAACACGCCGTTTTCGGCAAGCGACAATGGTCGCACCGTTCAGGTCGGCATCCGGCCGGAGCATCTGTTCCAGGCGGATGCATCGACGTCAAACCTCACCGGCAAGACGCTCTTTGCCGAAAAGCTCGGCGAACTGACCGTGCTGCACATGGAGGTCGATCCCTCCATGGAGCATGCGCTGATCGCCAAGGTTCCGGGCCACCATGACGCCCGGCGCGGCGATGCCGTCCATCTCGGTTTCAAGGCCGAGAACCTTCACTTCTTCGGTGAAGACGGTACCCGGCTGCAGCAAACGCTCGTCGCCTGATCGAGCTCGCGATCCCGCGCTTCCCGGCGTTTCTCGCGAAGCGCCGGGCAAACGTGCGCCCCGGCGCAGATATCGGGCGCCGAGGCGTCAAAAGGGCTATCGGAGCCGGCCGGCCATCAGCCGACCGAACTCTCTCGTACCGTTACTTCATGCGCCGACCGCACGCAGCGTGTCATCGACATACCGCTTGGCACGCGGCACGTCTTCCTCATCGAGGTGCTCGATGATCAGCGGGATGTTCGGGTTCAGCTCGTGCAGGCGCTCGATGTAGAGCGGGTAGTTGAGAATGCCGAGCCCGGCGGCCGGCAGCTCCACGGCGCCGGCGCCACGGAAGGTGTTGGCTTCCGGTCCGTCGATGGCGACGTGCTTTTCGCTCTGGTCCTCAGCCACCTTGCAGTCCTTCGCATGGGCGATCTTGATCCTGTCACCCAGCGCGTTGAACATCCTGTTGATGGTGCCGTCGACATCGTTGATGGTGGTCTCGTCGAAATAATTCGTCGGGTCCATCAGCATGCCGAGGCCGGGATGGCGCAGGTCGGCAAAGAGCCGCAGCACTTCATCCACCGAACCGATGACGTTGTTGACGTAGTTCTCGACCAGGAACACCGCGCCATGGTCATAGGCTTCCTGCGCCAGCTCGGCGATGACCTTCAGCGCTTCCTCGTAACCTTCCTCGGTCTTGTTGCGCGGGTCATGCACCCAGTCGCTTTCGACGTTGTAGGTGCCGGTTTCGGAAATCACGTAAGGCGTGCCGCAATCGCGGGCGTGGCGGATGATCTCCTTCAGATAGCCGACGCGGCGGGCACGCTCCTGCTTGTCCGGGTGGATGATGTTGGTATAGCCCGAGATCGCGCAGATCGGCAGGTTGGCATCGCGGAAAGCGTTGCGCACCGTGTGGCACTTTTCCCTGGTGATGTTGCCGGCGGAAAAGTCCATGTCCTTGAACGACAGGTCGAGCTGCGCCGTCGAGAAGCCGTGCCCCTTCAGCTTGTCGATCACGGTGTTGAGATCATAGGGGAAATATCCGGTGAAAATACCGACAGGAATCATGATGTTTCACTCCCTTTCATCATTGTTCTCTTCACTGGCCCTCAGGCCAGAAACTCCGCCTCGATTTCGGCAAGCGGAACCGTCCGCTCCTCCTCGATGGAGCGGTAGCAGGCTTCAACACAGGCCAGTGTCTTGAGATTGTCGCGGCCCGAAATCTCCGGCTCGCGGCCAGTCTCGACGGCGCGCAGAAGCTGGGCCATGGTTCCGGCGAAGGCATCGGGAAACCAGACGCGACCAAGCGTCGGGGCGATCCAGCCCTTCGGCATATGCGCCGTCGTGAACCGCAGCGTGGAGGGCACCAGAACCGGATACTGGAACCAGCTGATCGTACCCTCGGCGAGCCCTTCCGTGCCGACGACGCGCCACTTGATATAGGGATCGTCCTCGCAGTCGCCGCCGGGGCCAACCCAGACATCGTCGAGGCTGGTCGCCATGAAGTCGTCATCATACTTGAAGGTGTATTGCGAGATGCCGTCCCGGTGCGGGAAGGTCGTGCGCGGATCCTGACGGACAACCGTGGTGATTTTTTCCGGATCGCCGAACAGATAGCGGAAACTGTCGATGTGATGGATCCCCATGTTGAGGATCTCGATACGATCATATTTCCGCAGAAATCCCTGCCAGTCCGGGATCGCCCGCATCTCGATCGTCGCCAGCACCCGCTCGCCGAGGAGACCGCGATCAAGCAGCGTTTTCAGCGCCCGGATCGAAGGGTCGTAGCGCATGTTGGAATTGACCCCGAGCGGTATGCCCGCATCCTCGCAAAGCCTGACGATCTCGCGCGCTTCCACAAGGTTCATCGCAATCGGCTTCTGGCAGAGGATGCCCTTGATATGGCTCTTCTCCTTCACCGCCTCGCGGATGATCGCAAGCTGCTGGTCCGGCGGCACGGCGATGTCGAGAATTTCGACGGCCGGATCGCGCACGACGTCCTGCCAGCTGTCATGGACATTCGGAATGCCGCGCAGCTTCGCCACCTCCTCGCTGTTCTTGCGTTCCAGCGATGTGATCGTGTAGGGCGAAAAACCGGCCTCAGCATAGGCGACGAGATGGCAGTCGCGCATGATGAAGCCCGCGCCGATGCAGCCGATACGGAAATCCTTGCGGGCAGGCAGTTCCGGCGCGATGCCAAGATCGAATGGCAGAAGAGATTTCTGGGACATGATCGTCAGTCCTTCAGTTCGGGAACGACGTTTTCGCGCATCATCCGACGGCGCTCGACATAGGCCGGCAGGATGTCGATGTCGGGCTCGTTGAACCAGGCGAAGGGATCGGTGGCGGCGGTGAGGGCCACATTGGCCCAGGCATTGAAAGAGCCGGAGCGGATGATGACCTTGGCCTTCGGCGCAACGACCTCGACCAGCTCCTCGTGCGGTATGGCGAGGAACGGGGCGCCGGCGCCGGTGTAGATGTCCTGAAACGTCTTGTAGAGATCGGGATGGCGGTCGCGCACGGCCGTGTCGAACCCGATGGCCTCGACGAACATTTCCTTGCGCAGCATCTTCAGGATATCGATGACGTCCGGAAGACCTGCATAAAAGCCGAGATCGATGCGGTTTGCATCTTTCGGGATCGGAAAGCCGGCATCGGTGACCAGCACGATGTCGCCGTGACCAACGGTTGCCATGGCCTGAGCGAGACCGGGATGCAGGATGCGGTTGGGGATCATTTGCTCCTCCTTATGGTTTGAAACGGGTGGACGGAAACACGCCACGGCCGAGGACAGGCCGGCAGCGGCCAATCCGCAAAATCAGGGAAAGGAAAGAATGGCGAACCGGGTGGATGAGCCAGCGCAAGGCTCGACCGGACTTCGCTCGGTAATGCTTCTGAAAGCGGCAAAAGACATGGTTTCCTCCCGAAATCTTTTGTGTCGGGCCGTGACCGAAGAACCTCCATCTCCGGCCATGACCACGGTGACGAATCTAGCAGGGAGGCCTGGAGCTGCCGATGGCGGCATCTCTCAAAAACATGGACAAAATTCTCATCCGCTTCTGCAGGCGAGACCGGGCTTTACCAGCTCTCGCTCGCCCTGAAGGCGCGTGGCGACAGCCCCGCATGCTTCTTGAACTCACGGGAGAAATAGAGCGGATCGGGATAGCCGACGGCGATCGCGATCGATGAGACGGGATCATCGGTTTCGACCAGAAGGCGCTTGGCCTGCGCCATGCGATAGTCGCGCAGCCAGGCAAGCGGCGTCTTGCCGAAGGCGGTCTGGAACAGCCGGAAGAGCTGCGCCTTGCTCACCCGGCAGGCATTGGCGAGCTTGTCGATATCCCAGTGCTCGTTGTAGTGCGCGTGGATCTGCGCCATCAGATCGCCGAGCCCCTTGTGGGTGGCGACCTCCGGCTCCAGAAGGCGGTTCTCGCGGGCCTCCACCAGCGCCTCGACAAGCGCGGAGACATGCCGGTCGCAGGCCGCCTGGATGGCGAGCGACGAGCGGTCGAGGTGATCGAGCAGTTCGATGAGCAGCGTTTCGACATCCTCAGGATGGGCGAAATGAAACACCGGATCATCATGCACGGTCAGCACGGCCATCAGCCGCGAAAGATTGGCGCTGTCGACCCGCAGCCACAGGATTTCCCAGGGATCTTCCCGCACCGGCCGGTGGGCGTGGGGTTCGCGGACCGGCAGCCATGCCATCTCGCCCGCCCGCACGGCATGTGCCCTGCCCCTGACGGTCACCACGCCTTCGCCCCTGATGCAGAACAGGAACTCATGGCCCGGCACATCCTGACGCTCGATCCGGTGATCGGGGCCGGTCTGGATATGCCCGGCGCGCAGCACCTGATAGGCGAAGAGCCCCAGCCATCCCTCATGAACCGGGAAGTAGGAGCGTAGAATGCGGGTCTGGGGCACAGATGCGGGCGCCATGACGCGGGCGGTCTCCGGTTTGTCTTTGAGAAGACTTATCACAGAGTTACCGCCCGTCGGTAAGTTTCGAAACCCCGCGACGGAGGCAAATGCGCCCGCCTGAAATCCGCTCAGGCGGCCTGTTTCAGAAAAGCCTCGACCTCGTCGCGCGTATGATAGGACGGCACGGTTTCCCAGCGCGTGCAGCAGAGTGCGGCGACGGCTGCGGCAAAGCGGGCCGCCTCCTTCAGCGGCTTGCCTTCCGAAAGCCCGACGGCAAGGGCCGCATTGAAACTGTCGCCGGCGCCATTGCTGTCGACGTGATCGACCCTGAAGGCCGGGATGGTGAAGGTCCCCACAGACGTCGCGCCGAACACGCCGTCCTCGCCGAGCGTCATCACCACGGCCCGGCAGCCGGTTTCCATCAGCCGCCGCGCAATCTCCCCATTCGGCGTCGGGTCATCCGGCGCAAGGCCCAGCGCGACGCGGGCTTCCGTCTCGTTCGGCGTCAGAATGTCGACCATCGACAGGTCCTTGCCGACAAGGTTCTGCGCCGGCGCCGGGTTCAGGATGGTCCGCGCACCTCCGGACGCCGCCGCCTTCAGGCCGTAAAGGGCGGTTTCAAGCGGAATTTCGAGCTGGGCAAGGGCGATATCGGCCGGCTTTGTCGCTTCAAGCGCGTGATCGACATCGGCGGGCGAGAACAATTCGTTGGCGCCCATGTCGACGACGATGACATTGCGCGCGGCATTGTCCTTGATGATGAGACCGGCGCCCGTCGGCTTTTCTTCCGTGACCCGGAGACCCGCCGTTCCGATGCCCTCCTCCTTCATCAGCGCCACGAATTCATGGCCGAAGACGTCATCGCCGATCACCCCGGCAAATTCCACCGGGCAGCCGAGCCTTGCGGCCTGCACCGCCATATCCGAGCCTTTGCCGCCGAATGTCTGGCGGAAATCGCGGCCAAGCAGGGTTTCTCCCGCCAGCGGTATTCTGTCGGCGGTCATCACGAGCGCCTTTGCATAACTTCCCAATACAAGAACCGACATGAACTTTCCTCCCTTCGTCCTTTCATTCTCATCAGGGCGGGGGCCAGACGCCTTGCCCCCTGCCCCATCTCACGCAGGCGCGTCAGTAGTCGTTCGGATCGCCTGCGATGCCATCAACGATCGCCGGGCCGGAACTCGTGCCCACCAGCTCGGCACCGGCCTCAAACAGCGACTGCATCTTCTCGCGCGTGTTGACCTTGCCGGACACCTTGACGCGGCAGGGCGCCTTGATGTTGGCCGCCAGGATCTTCACATCCTCCTCCGTGGCGGCGCATCCGCCCTTGCCCCAGCCGCTCGACTGTTTCACCCAGTCGATACCGGCTTCATAGGCAAGCTGTGCGACACGGGCCTTCATCGCATTGTCCGTGATATAGCCGAATTCCAGCATGGCCTTGATCTGCATGCCCTCTTCATGGGCAACGCGGGTCACCTCGTTCAATTCCTCTGCATAGGCGGCTTCGTCGCCACCGAGGATCAGGCCGGGGTTCGGCGGGAAATCGAACTGGTCGCAGCCTTCCTTGGCCAGCAGGCGCACGACGGCGAGCTTCATTTCCAACGTATCGTTGGCCATCGGGAAATTGACGGTCGAAGCCACTTTCACGCCCGTGCCGGCCAGCGCCTCCTTGGAGAGCTTCACCCAGCACGGCGCAATCATGGCGGCATCGAAGCCATATTCGGCACAGACCTTCACATGCGCGAGCAACCCTTCCCTGGTCAGGTCGGGATTGACGTTGGTGTACTGGATCGCCTTTGCGACCTGCTCCCGGTTACTGAAATCGATCATCGTTCTTAACTCCTCAGGGTGACGATGACCGGATTTTAGCGGCCTTCCTGATGCGGCTGGATGGCGTGCTTTCTCAAAAACATGGACAAAGCTCTCATTCTTCCGAATTGCTCACGATTTCAAAAAACTATTATTTTACAGATAGAAAACGTTTCACCGCGACAGACGAAAACAGGCCCGGCTCAAGAGCCGGACCTGCATGCCAGTGGACTGCAGCGACGCGCGATCGCGTCACGCCGAAAGCTTCTGCACCGCCTCCGGTTCGGCCAGAACCCCGGCGGCAACGAGCATGTCGTGCAGGGTCCTGATGCTTTCCGGTGATGCGGGCGCAGCGGGCGGCAGGACGGCGGTCGCATCGGCAAAGCCGACCATTTTGATGCCTTCCTTGACGACGGAATAGAACGGCGCCTCGAGCGCGGTCATGTAGGAGGTGTGCACAAGCTTCTGCTGCCAGGCGACCGCTGCAGCGTGATCACCACGACGATAGGCTTCATAGAGCTCGACCGTCAGCTGCGGCGCGAAATTGGCCGAGGCCGGCACAACACCATCGCCACCCATGATCAGCGTGCCATGCAGGTATTCGTCAAAACCGGCGAACACCAGGAAGTCCGGGCGTTGTGCCTTGATGACATGAATGGCGCGGCGGATGTGGCTCAGCGTATCGACCGTATCCTTGAGGCCGATGATGTTCTTGCAGTCGAGCGCGAGCTTCAGGACAAGCTCGGGGCTCAGATCCTGGCCGGTCACGACCGGGAAGTTGTAGATCATCAGCGGCAGGTCGACATTGTCGGCAATCTCACGGAAATAGCGGTAGAGATTGGCCTCGGAGAGGCGGGCGTAGAACGGGTTGATGGCGACGACGGCATCGGCACCGTGTGCTGCGGCATGCTGGCCGAGCTTGATCGATTCCGTCGTGCTCGGCAGGCCGATACCGATCAGGACCGGCACGCGACCGGCCACATGGGCGATGCAGAACTCGGCAATTTCGAGCCGCATCTCGATCGGCATGTGCTGGGATTCGCCGTTGCTGCCGAGAAAGAAGAGCCCGTGCACGCCGCCTTCGATCATATGGTCGATCAGGCTGGCCTGGCTTTCCCGGTCAAATGCGAGGTCCGGCGTGAAGAGGGTGGAAACGGGCGGGATGACACCATGAAATCTGGGCATTGGAAATCCATTCGGATCGGACCGGTCGCGGCTTGATGTGAAGGGTTGGCCGGGACCGGTCGGTTGGGTTCGGTGTTTCAGAGCAGCGAGCGGTAGAGCGCCTTGACGTCTTCGATCTTCGCTTCGCGCGGATTGCCGCCGGTGCAGACGTCGGCCATGGCGGCTTCTGCGAGCGCATCGACATCTTCCGCCTTCACGCCGACATCGGAGAGCTTGGTCGGGATGTCGACATCGATGGAGAGCTGGCGAACCGCATTGACGGCCGCCTTGCGAACCTCTTCGAGGCTCATTTCGCCAGCGCCCTCGACCTTCATGGCAATGGCGATGTCGCGGAACTTCTCACCGGTGTAATCGGCGTTGTAAGCCATGATCGTTGGCAGCAGGATCGCGTTGGCAACGCCGTGCGGCGTGTCGTAGAAGGCGCCGAGCGGATGGGCCATGCCATGCACGAGGCCGAGACCGACGTTGGAAAAGCCCATGCCCGCCACATACTGGCCGAGCGCCATCTCTTCCACGCCCTTGTCATCGCCGGCGCAGGAGGCCCTCAGCGAGCGGGCGATGATCTCGATCGCCTTCAGATGCAGCGCATCCGTCAGTTCCCAGGCAGCCTTGGTGATATAACCCTCGATGGCATGGGTGAGCGCGTCGATGCCGGTTGCGGCCTTCAGCGATTTCGGCATGGACTTCATCAGGTCACTGTCGATGATCGCGACCTTGGGAATGTCGTGGGGATCGACGCAGACGAATTTCCTCCGCTTTTCCTCATCGGTGATCACATAGTTGATCGTGACTTCGGCCGCCGTGCCGGCGGTTGTGGCGAGGGCGATGATCGGCACGGTCGGATTCTTTGTCGGAGCCACCCCTTCGAGCGAACGGATGTCGGCATATTCGGGGTTGGCAATGACGATGCCGATCGCCTTGCAGGTATCCTGCGGCGAGCCGCCGCCGACGGCGATCAGATAGTCAGCCCCTGCCGCCTTGAACGCCTCGATGCCGGCCTTGACCGCACCGATGGTGGGGTTGGGCATCACCTTGTCGAAAAGAGCGTAGGCAAGCCCCGCCTCATCCAGCATCGCGGTCACCTTGCCGACGACACCGGCAGCAACCAGCGGACCATCGGTGACGATGAGCGCTTTCTTGAAGCCGCGGCGTTCGACCTCACCGACCAGCTCGAATCGCGCCCCCGCCCCGAAATAGGCGGTCTCGTTCAAAATCATGCGGTTCATGACATTTCCTTCCCTGTGGCGTCAGTCGTCGAGCCGATAGGCCCTGGCGGCGTTTTCGCCGAAAAACCTTGCCTGCCACGCCGTGCCTCGCCGGGCGGTGGCCGAGATCAGAAAATCGATCCAGGGGCGTGATGCCGTCCCCAGCCGGTTGACCGGGAAATTCGAGGCGAACATCACCCGGTCGTCACCAAATCTATCCAGAAGCGCATCGATCGCGCCTTGCGTTATCTCAGGTGATGCGTTTTCCGGCAGCGTCATGCCGGAAATTTTGCAGAAAACGTTGCGGCAGGCGGCAAGGCGCTCGATGCCGGCCCACCATTCGTCAAGCCCGGCGAGGCCATCGCGCAGGAAGCCCTCGCCCGGATTGCCGGCGTGATCGAGCACGATCACCGTCTCCGGCGCGGCCTCGGCAGCGCGCGCCAGATCTCCAAGCTCTCCCGGCCGCATGCAGGCATCGAAGGCAAGTCGATGCCTGCCAAGGGCCTGGAGATTGGCGATGAACGCAGGCTCCAGGCAGAGGCCGGCCGGCGACGACGGCATGTGCAGGACCTGCCGTATGCCCGCAAGGCCAGGCTCCGAAAGCCAGGGCACAAGCTGCGCCGTGATATCGCCCTCGGAGAGACTTGCAGCGATCACAGCAGCCCGGACCGGGCTCGCCTCATCGGCCACCATGGAGAACACCGCCCGGTTTTCCTCTGCCCGATCCTGTGGTGCGGCGTCGATTTCGACATAGACGGCGCCGGCAAGCCGGAAGGCGTCGCCTGCTCCCGCATCCTCACGCCATTCGGCGAGGCCGAAACTTCGGTTCAACACCGGCACTTCGGCCACCCATGGCGGCACGATCGTTGCCGGCGACCAGAGGTGAACATGGGAATCGATGATATCCAGCATGACGGCACCCGATCACTTGCCGGCCTTGCCGCCGCTTCCCGGCAGAACATCCCAGCCCGCGCCGATGACCGGCTCCAGCACGGCCTCGACATCCTCCAGAAGATCCGGATCGATGACCTCGCCCGCCCAGCTGATATTGCGCATGACGTTCTCTGCACGCGCCGTGCCGATGACCGTGGTGGCAATATCGAATTCCCGGGCCGTGGAGAGCGCGAACTTGATGGCCAGCTCGGAGATATCGCTACCCCGTGCCTTGCAGAGGCGGGCGGCGGCGTTGGCGAGCTCGATCACCTTCTCATTGCCGGGATGCCAGTCCGGCGCGCCACGCTGCGTCAGCAGCCCCATACCGAGCGGCGAGGCATTCAGCACGCCGATCCCCGCCTCGGACAGCCGCTTGGCAACCGGGCCGAGGCGACGATCCTGCAGCGTGTAGGTGCAATAGGCCATGACGGTATCGACCTGCTGTTCCTTCGCCACGCTTTCCAGCACATCCAGCAGATAGCCGGTGATGCCGATATTGCGGACAACGCCTTCTTCCTTGAGCTTGCGCAGCGTCGGCAGCGCTTCGTGAACGAGCTGCTGGCGGTCGCCATATTCGATGTCGTGGCACTGGATCACATCGATGTAGTCGGTCCCGAGCCGCTTCAGGCTGGCCTCGATCGAGCGGCGGGTGGCATCGGCGGAAAAGTCCCACTCCGCATCGCCATAACGGCCGATCTTGGTGGCGATGTGAAAGGTGTTGCGGTCCATTGCCTTCAGCGCCGCCCCGAGCGCCGTTTCCGCCGTCGTCATGCCGTAATAGGGCGCGACGTCGAAATAGTTGATGCCGTTTTCAAGCGCCACGGCAACCGCCTTGTTGGCTTCGTCCTGCGAGACATCGAAATAGATGCTGCCGAGCGAGGCCGCACCGAAGGCGATCTCCGGCACATCGATGCCGGTCCGTCCAAGCGGATGATATTTCAGGCTAAAGTTCCTCCCATGAAACGACATGGTATTCCTCCCGTTCTGGCAGCTCCGGGTGACGGCCTCCGCCCTGCTCCTGCGCTGCGATACTGATGTTCGAGCAGGCCGGCGACGCCGCCCCGCCTGTGGTTCAAACTTTCGTCTTTGCCCCCGTGCCGAGCCCCGCTCTCGCGGTGCGGACATGCGGCCCTGCCTTGTCGGCCCACACGCCATTCAGCTGGCGCCGCGAGATCGCGACCTCGTCCACCTCGAAGCCGAAGCCCGGCTTGTCGCCCAGAATGATGCCGCCATCGGCGATCTGCTGATCGACGGAAATGCCGAAGGGCGGCGCGATGTTCTGGATTTCGCAGGCAATATGATTGGGAACGGCGGCCGCCGCGTGAGCCACCGGGTTGGCATTGTAGCCGACCGGGCTCACCGGCAGGTCATGCGCATGCGCCCAGTTGGCCACCCGCAGGAAATGCGTGATCCCCCAGCAGCTACCGGCCTGGACGATATCGACGGCGTTCTTGTCGAAGAACGGGCGATACTGCTCGAGACCCGTCAGGTTCTCACCCGTGGCGATCGCGGCGCGACAGGCGCCGGTCAGGACCGCATGGCCATCGGCATCCCAGCGACGCATCGGCTCCTCGATCCAGGTGAGGTCGATCTGATCCTCGATCGCGCGCATGTAGCGGACCGCCTCCTTGCGCGACCAGCTCTCGTTGACATCAAGCATCATTGAGGGCCGGGGCGCATTGACGGAAAGCACATCACGGACGGCCTTCAGACGGATGATGTCGCTCGATGGGTCGCTTCCGCCCTTGATCTTGGCCGACGAGAAGCCGCGCTCGGCCCACTGGCCGTAATAGGCGACCAGCGCCTGATCATCGAGCGCATAGTCGAGGCCCGAGGCATAGCCGGGCACGAACCGGTCGCGCGCGCCGAGAAGCCGCCACAACGGTTCGCCTGCGAGCTTTGCCTTGAGATCCCAGAGCGCCATGTCGGCGACGCCGATGGCGCCGAAGACCGAACCGCAATGACCGGTCTTGAAAACATAGCCCTGCATGCGGTCATAGAGCGCGGTCACCGCCCGCGGGTCCTCGCCTTCCAGCGCCGGAAACACCCGCTCGATATCGCTGTGTCCGCCAAGGCCAATGCCGGAGACGCCCTCATCCGTCTCGATGATCAGGACGGGAACATCCGTCACACCGTTTTCGATGATGCCATTGATATCGCCGACAGGGCGGCCCCAGTCGCAAACCGTCGTCAGGCTCCGGTAACCGGTGATCTTCATCATAGTCCTCATGTCGAACGAGCCGAGGCCCGTCATGCACTGGTTATAATATGTAATACGTAATACAAATTTGAGGATCTTGCCAGCTCTTTCTCGCCCTCATTCGATTTTTCCGGCTGAGTAACCGATCCACCGCCGAATTGAGCGACGGCGAAGCCGCCACATAAGCCAGGTCTTCGGCGAACAGATTGTATCGAAAGCGAAAAGATGGCAGAACGTTTGCACTTCAAACCAGCGGCGCATGTTGCTGAGGCTGAGGCAATGACGGTTGCCGCGCTCGACCATGATGCGCAGTCCGCGGCGCATGCGTTTGACTGAAGGAGGATCCGGGTGAGCGAAGAGACAGGAAACGTGGCGGCTCCCGGAATGCCCGACGCAGCAGCCTTTGCCAAACGCGGTCGCCTTGCCGACGCCGTCATTGAACACCTGACCACCGCAATCGTCACCGGCGCCTATCCGGAAGGCAAGGCGCTTCCGACCGAGACCGCGCTCTGCGACATGTACAAGGTTTCCCGAACCGTCATCCGCGAGGTCTCCACCACGCTCGCCGAAAAGGGCCTGATCGTCTCCCAGCAGGGGCGCGGCACCATCGTGCAGGAGCAATCGAAGTGGAACCTGCTCGACGCCACCGTGCTCTCCGCCCTGTTTCGCCGCGACGACGGCCTTGCCTATCTCGACAGCCTGATCGAGATCCGGCTGCTTCTCGAATGCGCGATGTCATCGCGCGCTGCCGAACGGATCACGCCGGAGGAAGTATCTGAGCTTCAAAGCCTGCTCGAGCGGCTGAAGACCATCTCCTCGGATCCTGTCGCCTACGGTGCCGCCGACCTGGAGTTCCACGACTTCATCATGAAAGTCTCGGGCAACCAGCTCGGCCGCGCCATCATCAACGGCATCCAGGGACAGGCACTGGCAACGCGCGACTATCACGGACACCCGACGGTGACCGATATTGCTGCGACGCACCAGGCCCATGTAGCGATCGTCGACGCCATTTCCCTGCATGATCCGGAAGCCGCGGCCAGGGCGATGCACGACCATATCGAAGGCTCGTGGAAGCACCGCCGCCGTTCTGTCGGTTGATAAAGGCCAGCCTAACTTTCCGACGGCCCGCCTGCGGGAACCACAGCATCAACCGAATACAGCCGTATCAATGCCGCGACCGCTCGGGATCGCCAGACAGTGTCCCGGACAGTGTCATGGTGTCGCACGACGGCCCTGCGCATGGCGCAGCTGTGGGTTTTCTCTGAAAACTAGGTCCACACACCCCGGCACAGGCATCTGTGCCGGCGATTTTTCGTCGCGTGCGGAAAAAGCGCTTGCCTAACGAAGGAGAAAAGATAATACATATTACGTATTACATAGTTTAAGTTTTGCTATCACCATGGGAGGAGCATAGCATGACTGTCGAAGTCACCACCGATATCCCGGCGCAGGACGTCCGGGAGGAACCCGCAGACGGCGCCCATGTCACCGGCAATGCCCGGCGGCGGCTCCTGTTCTCGCTGATGCTCAACAACTTCGTGTTGCTGGCACTTTATTGCGGTGTGCTGGGCGTTCTCCTGCCCAACCAGATCGCGGCGCTCGATCCGGCCAACAAGGCCGCCAATCTCGCGATCCTGTTTGCCATCACCTCCGTCTTCTCGACCCTGACGACACCGATCGCCGGGGCCTTCTCCGACCGCACCCGCTCGCGGTGGGGACGGCGCACGCCGTGGATCGCCGCCGGCGCGCTTGTCGGCGCAGCCTGCCTTTTCGGCGTGTCCTTCATGACGACATTCGTCTCGATCACCGTCATCTGGGTGATGGCCTCGATCGCGCTGAACTCGATGCAGCCGGCGCTGACGACCGTCGTCGCCGACCGCTTCTCGGTCAAGAACCGCGGCATTGCCGGCGGTTTCGTCGGAGCCGGCATGACCGCCGGTGTCGCGGCCGGGCCGTTCATAGCAGGGCGCCTCGCAAACCAGATGGTGCTGGCCTACGGCGTCTTCGCGCTTGCAATCGCCGTCACCTGCGTCGCCTTCGTGCTGGTCAACCGTGAAAAGCCTTCGCTTGACGACGTGCCGCGGGAAAAATTCCGTCTCGGGGAATTCCTGCACGGCTTCTGGGAGCCGCTGAAGAGCCACGACTTCGCCTGGGCCTTTGCCGGACGTTTCGTCATCTACATGGGCTATCAGGGCATCGCCACCTATCTGCTCTACATCCTGATGGACTACATCAAGCTGTCGAACGACGACGCCAACATCATGATCGGCAACCTGGCCTCGGTCACCTTCGTCTTCGTCGTCATCGCCTCGCTCGGCGGCGGGTATCTGTCGGATTGGATGCAGCGTCGCAAACCGTTCGTGTTCATCGCCAGCCTGTTCATGACGGCCGCGATGATCGTGCCGCTGATCATGCCGAACATTCAGGGCATGTATATCTATGCAGCGCTGATCGGCATCGGCTACGGCGCCTTCATGTCCATCGACCTCGCCTTGATGACCCAGGTCCTGCCGAAGACCGAACGCGGCGACAACGGCAAGGACCTTGGCGTCCTGACCACGGCCGTCAACATTCCGCAGATCATCAGCCCACCGATGGCCGCCATCCTGCTCGGCATCTTCAACGGCAACTATCAGGTGCTGTTCATCGCCGCCGTCATCTTCGTCGGCCTCGGTTCCTTCTGCGTCCTGCCGATCCGCACGGTCCGCTAGCAGATGCACCCGCCTCGCCGGCTTGCCGGCGGGGCGTTATCTTTTCGGGAGGCAAGAATGAGTACTGTCCGCAAATGCTTCGCTGTCGATCTCCACGACGATCCGGCGCTCATCGAACGCTACAGGGAATTCCACAAGCCCGGCGGCCCGCCAAAGGCGGTCACCGAAGCCATCCGCGCGGACGACATCCGCGTCCTGGAAATCTACCTCGTCGGCAACCGCATGTTCATGATCATGGAACAGGGCGACGATTTCGATGCCACGGCCAAGGCCGAGCGCGATGCCGAAAACCCGGACGTCACCGCCTGGGACGACATGATGAAAACCACCTACCAGAAACGCCTTCCCTTCGCCCCTGAAGGCTCAACCTGGATCGAGATGGAACGGATCTATTCGCTCGACGAGCAGTGACCCTGCTCTGCCTCTCGGGCTGGCCCGGCAAGGCCCGCCGCATCCGTTACGTCGGCGTCAGCGTGTCCTTTGCCATCCTGCCGCCCATCATGATCACCGGCATATGCTCGCCGTCGCCGGCGAGCAGCGAAATATCCGAAAGCGGATCGCCGTCGATCACCAGCAGGTCGGCGGCGGCGCCTTCGGCGATCACGCCGATCTCGCCTGCCATCTGGCAAAGCTCGGCGCCGATGACGGTGGCCGAGCGGATGATTTCGGCGGGCGTCAGTACACGGGCCAGAATCTCAAATTCCATGCAATGATATTTGCGCAACTCGCCGAGAAGGTCCGAACCGAAGGCCATCTTGAGACCGGCATCGCGCATGATTTCGAGCGAGGCGAGGCCGCCCTGCCGCACCGTCTCGATCTTGGCGAATTCGGCGGCGCCAAGACCGAGCGCCTCGCCTTCAAGCGCCAGCGCCTCATAGGCGACAAGCGTAGGCACGGCGATGCAGCCCTTTTCCGCAGCCTTCCTCGCTGTTTCCGGTGCAATCAGATTGCAGTGCTCGAGCGAGTGGACGCCGAGCTCGACACAGCGCGCGATCGCCCTGTCGGTGTAGAGATGGGCCGAGACGTAAAGGCCGGCGTTTTCCGCCTCCTCGACCATGGCAGCGATCTCGTCGCGGGAATACTGGATCGAATGGATCGGGTCGTTCGGCGAAGAGACGCCACCATTCGCCATCACCTTGATGAACTTGGCGCCCTCCTTGATCATCGTCCGGCAGGCCTCGCGGACATTGTCGACGCCATCGACGATGAGCCCCATCGAGCCGACCCGTTCGGACAGAAGTCCGGGCCGGTTGTCGGCACTCTTCCTGAGGTCGGCATGGCCGCCGGTGACGGTCAGGCCCTTGCCGCAGACGATCAGCCGCGGCCCGTCGATCAGCCCGTCCTCCACCGCGCGGGCGAGGCCGGCATCGGCGCCGCCAAGGTCGCGCAGCGTGGTGAAACCGCGTCCGAGCGCCTCTTCCATGACCTTCGCGGCCCTGAGGGCAGCAAGCGAGGCGGGGGCCGTCATGTTGCCCCAGAGATCGAGCGACCAGGCACCGACATGAACGTGG
Organism: Martelella endophytica; assembly: GCF_000960975.1. NCBI lineage: Bacteria > Pseudomonadati > Pseudomonadota > Alphaproteobacteria > Hyphomicrobiales > Aurantimonadaceae > Martelella > Martelella endophytica. The sequence goes on from NZ_CP010803.1 coordinate 731,386, forward strand.
CAATCGATCAGGCCCGGCATCAGCGTGCGGCCGGAGAGCGGAATTTCGACCGTGCCTTCCGGCGCCGCGATATCGGCACCGACCGCCCTGATCCGGCCGTCGGCAACCAGCACCGAAAGCCCGTCGAGAAGCGTTCCGGAATGCGGATCGAGCACGCGGCCGCCGGTGAAGAGTGTGGGTTGGGTCATGTGACGTCCTCAACGATGGTGGCAGGCGACGCGGTGATCGGCGTCGCCTCGTCGGGTGAGTGCCGGGTCGCTCGTGCGGCAGAGCTCGGTCGCCAGCGGACAGCGCTTGTGAAAGGCGCAGCCTGTCGGCCGGTTCGTGGCGCTCGGAATGTCGTCGCTCGAGGTCGAGAATGTGTGGCGCTTGCGCGGATCGAGCGATGGCGCCGAGCGCATCAAGAGCTCGGTATAGGGATGGAGCGCGCCGGAAAACAGCTGCTCCTTGGTGCCGATCTCGACAATCCGCCCGAGATACATCACCGCCACCCGGCTCGAAATGTGTTCGACGACACCGAGGTCGTGCGACACGGAAAGGTAGGACACGCCGAGATCGCGCTGCAGGTCCATCAGGAGATTGAGGATCTGCGCCTGCACCGAGACGTCAAGCGCCGAGACCGGCTCGTCGCAGACAATCACGTCCGGGTTCAGCGCCAGAGCGCGGGCAATGCCGATCCGCTGGCGCTGCCCGCCGGAAAACTGGTGCGGGTAGTTGTCGGCCTGGTCGGGGCGAAGGCCGACGCGCTGCATCAGCTCGGCAACCCGTGCCTCCCGCTCCGCCGGTGTCCCGACCTTGTGGACATCGAGCGGCGCACGGATGATGTCCTTCACCTTGTGGCGCGGATTGAGCGAGGAGAAGGGATCCTGGAAGACGATCTGCATGCGCCGGCGATACTGTTTGACAGCACCCCTGCTAAAACCTTCGATCTCGCGACCTTCGAAGCGAACGCGCCCGCCGGTCGGCTGCACGAGACCCATCAGCGCAAGGCCGGTGGTCGACTTGCCACAGCCGCTCTCGCCGACGAGGCTGAGGGTTTCGCCGCGTGACAGGGTGAAGGAAACGCCGTCGACCGCCTTCACGGCGCCGACCTGGCGCTTGAACACACCGGCGCGGATCGGGAAATGCACTTCGAGGTCCTGGACCTCCAGCAGCGGGACTTCAGTCGGCATCGTCATGCTCCCAGCAGGCGGCCCAGTGGCCGGGGGCCTTTTCCTCGAATGGCGGACGCTCGTTGAGACAGCGCGCGGAGGCGTTCGGGCAGCGCGGTGCGAAGGCACAGCCCTGCGGCAGGTCGAAGAGCGGCGGCACGGTGCCCGGAATGTCGGTCAGCCGACCGTCGGCGTGTTCCACCGCCCGCGGCATCGCACCCAGCAATCCGCGCGTATAGGGGTGAAGCGGCCGGTCGAAGAGGTCGTAGACGCTCGCCTCCTCGACCTTGCGCCCGGCATACATGACGATCACCTTGTCGGCGACCTCGGCAACCACGCCGAGATCATGGGTGATGAGGATTTGCGCCGTGCCCAGTCGTTTCTGCAATTCTGAAATCAGCCCGAGGATCTGCGCCTGAATGGTAACGTCGAGCGCCGTGGTCGGCTCGTCGGCGATGATGATTTTCGGGTCGCAGGCGACCGCGAGTGCGATCATCGCACGCTGGCGCATACCGCCGGAAAGCTCGTGGGGATACTGTTTCGCCCGGCGTTCCGGGTCCGGCATCTGCACCAGTTTCAGCACCTCGACGGCGCGCCGGAAGGCTGCACGCTTGCCGACGCCGCGATGCTGGCGCACCGCCTCGATGATCTGCTCGCCGACGGTGAGCACCGGGTTCAGCGCGGTCAGCGGTTCCTGGAAGATCATCGCGATCTTCTCGCCGCGCCAGTCTTCCACGGTGCGGCGCGACAGCTTCAGGAAATCGGTTCCGTCGATCTCGATCGTGCCGGAGGAAACCCTTGCCGCCTCCGGCAGAAGCTGCATCAGCGACAGAGCCGTCATCGACTTGCCGCAGCCGCTCTCGCCGACGATGCAGAGCGTCTCGCCGGGAGCGACCGTGAGGTTCATTTCGGAGACAACGGGAAAGCTGCCGCGATCCGAGCGGATCTCGATGTTGAGGTCTTTGACGCTGATGGCCGGCGCTGTCACGGCTTCCATGTGTTTCGTCTCCGTTGGTTCATTTTGCCGGTCGCCCGTCGGGGGAAACGGGCGACCGGCAGTGGCGATTTCCGGACGTTGGGAATTGATCCGGGGACCGCTACACCTTGTCAGTCTGTGGCACCTTCGAGATTGCCGACCATGAAGCCGTAATCGCCGGCCTCGACCAGGTTGCGGGTCAGATGCTGCATGATCATGATGCCGTTCTCGTAGGGGCTCTTGATCTCTTCCAGCACCTCGAAGGTGAACGGGCTGACGACGCGGCCAAGCAGGTCGCCGCCCTTGATGAATTCGCCATTGGCCGGGCAAAGCGGCTCCAGCCAGCCGCCATGCGTCGGGCGAATGCCCGTGAGTTCGGTGACGACCGTCTGCTTTGGTGGGGCAACCGGCTCGCCCTCGATGGCGCCGAGCGTCTTCAGCATGTTGATGAGGCCGTCGACGGTGCGCTTGATGTAGGGACGCTGATCGACGATGCCGCCGCCAAGCTCGATGACGGCGACCGGAATGTTGCGCTCCTGCACGGTAACGGTCGTCGTTGTGCCGCCGAAGACAGTGCCGCTCTTGCCGTGTGTCGGGCGATAGAGCACCTTCGAGCCGAAGGCGCGCGAAAGGTCGTCATTGTTCCAGATGTAGACGTAATCGACGGTGGGGCGGTCCGTGCCCGAATGCAGGTCGATGTGGACATCGATCTTGCGCAGGAACTCGTTGGCGAAGCAGTAGGCGAGCTGCTGGCTGTAGGTGCCCGTCGGCGTACCGGGGAACTGGCGGTTGAGGTCGTTTTCGTCGTTCGGCGCATAGCGATGGTTGACCGCCATGGCATAAGGATTGACGACCGGCACCAGCACGATGCGGCCCTTGAGCTTCACGTCCTTAAGGATCCGGTAGAGTTCGAGGATCGCCTGCGAGCCGGTATTCTCGTTGCCGTGGATGGCGGCGGAGATGCCGATGGTCGGGCCATCCTCCTCGCCGAGAAGCTCGTGCATCAGGATCGAGGCTTCGTTGCCATTGGCGTGGGTGGAAAACACCTTGCGGATCGGGGTGATGGATTTGACCATGCTGTTGCAGTCCTTTTCCTAGTCTTTATTTCGTCTTGCCGCCGCCGCGGGAAAGCTGGCGCGGATCGAGGATGTCTCTCAGCCCGTCGCCGAGCAGGTTGAAGCCAAGCACCGAGATCATGATCGTCGCGCCGGCGATGATCGAAAGCCACGGTTCGTCGCGGATGAAACGGGTGCCATAGGCAAGCGTCCAGCCCCATGTCGGCGTCGGCGGCGGCAGGCCGAAGCCGAGGAAGCTCAGCGCCGATTCCGAGATGATGGCCGTGCCGACGCCAAGCGAGGCGAGCACGATGATCGGCCCCCACGTATTGGGCAGCAATTCGCGGAAGATGATCCGGGCGGGACTGGCGCCGACGGCCTTTGCCGCCTGCACATAGTTCTGTTCGCGCAGCACCAGCGTCGCGGCGCGCACGACGCGGGCATATTCGGTCCAGTTCACCACGATGATCGCAAAGGCGATATTGAGGATGCCGGGGCCCATGACGGCAACGATGGCGAGTGCCAGGATCAGCGGCGGGAAGCCGAGAAACACATCGGTGATGCGCATCAGCACATTGTCGACCCAGCCGCCGAAATAACCCGACACGAGGCCGACGATGGTGCCGACGACGGCGGCGACGGTGACTGAGATTAGCGCGATCGTCATCGACACCCGCGCGCCATAGACGAGACGCGACCAGAGATCGCGGCCGAAGTTGTCTGTGCCGAGGATATGGCCGGAGGACGGCCAGGCGAAGCGGTGCATCATGTCCATCTGCGTCACCTCATGGGTGGCGAGGAAGGGCGCGAAGATTGCCGCGAGCACGATCGAAAGCGAGATCAGGCCGCCGGCGACGAGCGAGGAATTGCGGAGCGGTTTCGGTACCTGCATTGCCATCACCCGAGCCTGATGCGCGGATCGACCGCGGCATAGAGAAGATCGACGATCAGGTTCACAAACGCGAACAGCAGCGCGAAGGTGAGCACAATGCCCTGGATCAGCGGCAGGTCGCGCTGCGAGATCGCCGTGATGGTGAGCTGGCCGAGGCCGGGCCAGGCGAAGATGCTTTCCGTCAGCACCGCCCCGCCAAGGAGCGCCCCGAACCTCAGACCGATGATCGACAATACCGGCAGCAGCGCATTGCGGAGCGCATGGCGGACGACCACGCGCGGCCTTCTGAGGCCCTTGGCATAGGCGGTGCGGACGAAATCCTCGCGCATCACCTCCAGCATCGAGGCGCGAACCAGCCGCGAGATCACGGCGGCGGAATTGGCGGCCAGCGCCAGCGCCGGCAGCGCGATGTGCTTCAGAGAATCCGAAAGCGGCGTCAGATTGCCGGTGAAGGCATCGCCCAGCGAGGGCACGATGCCCTCTCCGCGCCCGACGGCCGGCAGCCAGCCGAGCTGGACGGCAAAGGCGAGCATCAGCAGGAGACCGAGCCAGTAGACCGGCATCGACACGCCGAGCTGGGCGAACAGCATGGCGAAGCTGTCGATCCACGAGCCCTGCCGCATCGCCGCCAGCACGCCAAGCGTCATGCCGATGGCGACGGCGATGATCAGCGAGACGATGGCAAGCTCCAGCGTCGCGGGCAGTCGGTCGGCGATGATTTTCGACACCGGCTCGTTCTGGAAGATCGACATGCCCATGTCGCCGCGAAGAAGATGGGCGAAATAGGAAAGCAGACGCTGATACCAGGGCAGGTCGAGGCCGAGGGCGGAGCGCAGGCTGGCAATACCCTCGGGGCTCGCATCCTGGCCGAGCAGCACGGCGGCAGGATCACCGGGGATCAGCAGCAACAGGCAGAAGGTCACGATCACGGTACCGACCGCCATCGGGATCAGGAGCAGGAGGCGTCGGATCACATAGGCTGGCATGGCTGCCTCCGCTTGGCCGGGATAAGGATCATGACAGCACGATCTCCTCGAAACGGCGGGGGGAATTGGTCAGGGGCTCCGGTCCGTGTTCGGTCACCAGAACCGTATCGGCAAGCCGGAAGCCGCCGACCTCGGGAACGTAGAGCGCGGGTTCGCTGGAGCAGATCATTCCGGCGACAAGCACGGTCTGATCGCCGGCCTCGACCCAGGGCGGCTCATGAAAGGCGACTCCCATGCCGTGGCCGACGCGGTGCTTCAGATAGGGCGTCATGCCCGCCTCGCGGATGAAACTCAGCGCCGCGATGTCGGCGGAAGCGCAGGTTCTGCCGGCGACGAGGCCGGCCGTACCGATCGCCTGCGCCTCGCTGGCAATACGGTAATAGGACTCGTGCTCGATGCTCGGCTCTCCGAGAATGAAGGTTCGCTCGCTCTCGGCGGCGCGCCCGCCGACCCGACAGCCGAGCGACAGAATGAAGCTCTCGCCGGGCGTGATCCGCCGGCTTGAAATGATGCCGTGCGGGTAGGCCGAATTGGGCCCGCCATAGACGAGGCCGCCGGCGAGCGTATTGACGTTCATGATCTCGTCGTGCTCGCTTTCCATGATGTCGAGCGCACTCCGGACCACATGGGCCTCAAGCGTGATTTCACTCGGCAGCGGCTTGCCGGCGCGGAAGAGATCGGTGACCAGATCGACGCCGGCCGTGACCATGGCGTCGGAAATCCGCGCAGCCTCCCGGTGAAGCGCGATCTCTTCGGGATATTTCACCTGGCGCATGCCCGAGACGATGTCGCTCGCCACAACACGGTTGTCCGGAAAGAGCGCGGCAAGCTCGCCGGCGCGGGCGACCGACAGACCGTGGGAATGGGCCACGTCGCCGGACACTCGGCCGAGCGAACGGGCAAGCAAGGAGAAAGCCCGCTCCACGCCCGGAAACTCGAAATAGACCAGCGTTTCTGCGGCAACGGCCTGACGTGCCGCATGCTCGCGCTCCAGCTCCGGCAGCAGCAGGATCGTGTCGCTGGCCGTCAGCGCCAGCGCCACCGGCCGCTCGTTCGGGCGGAAGGAGAAGCCGGTCGTGTAAAGCACGTCATCGGCGGCATCAAGGATAAGGAGACCGATGCCGCGCTCGGCCATCCTGGCGCGGATATCGCGGTGCAATCGCTCGTAGAAGGATGTCGGCAGACGTTGTGAAAAACCCATGTCTCCGACCTCAGGCGATGATCACGTCGGCGAGCGCGCGCGGATAGTGGGTCATGCTGTCCGGGCCATCCGCAGTCACCAGCACCGTGTCGGCGATGCGGTAGCCGGCGAAGCCGGGCACGAAGATGGCCGGTTCCGACGAGGTGATCATGCCCGGCTCGAGGATCGTCTCGTCGCCGGCTTCCACCCATGGCGGCTCGTGGAACATGATGCCCATGCCATGGCCGACGCGGTGCAGCAGATACTCGTTCATGCCGGACTCGCGAATGTAGGCGAGCGCCCGGTTGTCGGCGGAGGCACAGGTATGACCGGCAACAAGCCCGGCGGTGCCAAGGCGCTGCGCCTCGAAGGCGACGGCATAGTGTTCCTGCTGCGTCTTCGTCGGCTCGCCAATGAACAGCGTCCGCTCGCTTTCGGCAGCACGGCCGCCGACGCGACAGCCGAGCGACAGGATGATGCTTTCGCCGCGCTTCACCGGATTGCCTGTCGGCATGCCGTGCGGAAAGGCGGAGCGCGCGCCGGAATAGACGAGCCCGCTGGCAAGCCCCTGCACCAGCATCACGCCTTCGTGCTCCTCATGCATGATCTTCATCGCATGGCGGGAGACATAGGATTCGATCTCGATCTCGCTCGGAAGGACGCCGCCCGATGCCATGGCATCGGCGATCAGCGCCACGCCGGCCTTCACCATTTCGTCGGAGATCCGCGATGCCTCGCGGTGAAGCGCGATTTCTTCCGGATATTTGCGCAGGCGCATCTTCTGGACGATGTCGGTCGGGATATGGCGCGAAGCGTTCGGAAAGGCGCGCTCGATCGGCCCAATGCGGGCAAGCGAGATACCCGCCGAATAGGCGACCGAGCCCGTCACATTCGACAAGGTCCGGCCGAGGACGTCAGACCAGGTGTCGACGCCGGGAAACTCGAAGTAGATGATCGGCTCGGCGGCAATGTTCTGGTGGGCAGCGTGCGCCTCTTCCAGCTTGGGAATCAGCAGAAAGGCGCGATCCCGCGTGATCGCAAACACCACCGGACGCTCGGTCGTATAGTGCGAAAAGCCGGTCGTGTAGATGACGTCGTCATTGGAATCGAGCAGCAGCAGATCAATGCCGGCCGCATCCATTCCGGCGCGGATATCGGCATGCACCCTTGCGTAAAAATCCGGTCCGAGAACCTGTCTGAAAGCCATTATGTCGTGTCCGTAAGATGTTTTCGGAGCTAAAGACTTGCTCCATCAATCTCTCCCATTGAGGGGGGAGATGTCCTTTCATCGGCGTCCGTCTCACTCTCCGGCGTCACCCTCGGGACAAGCCAGAGGATGACGCCCGTGAAGAGGAAGAGCTTTCCGATCACTGCCTATACGGGTCCGCCCTTTACTGCCCGAGCCCGATCAGGCCGCGGAAGGTGCCGCGCGGGTTGGCGACGACATCGAAGGGAATGTCCTTCGAATAGAACAGCTGATAGCCCTGATCGGAGATAATGTAGTAGGGCAGTTCCTCGGCGAGGATCGCCGCCGCCTTCTGGTAGGCTTCGGTGCGCTTCGCCTGATCCAGGCTCGAGCGGCCCTGCTTCAGGAGGTCGTCGACTTCCGGGTTCGAGTAGCCGCCCCAGTTGGTCGAGCCGCCGGTGGTGAGCTGCGCAAAGAGCAGGCGGTCCGGATCGGTGATGTTGAGCCAGCCCAGCAGCGCGATCTGGTGCTCGCCCTTCTGCACGTAATTGGTGGAGAAGGTCGGCCAGTCGGCAATCTTGACCTCGGCGTTCACTCCGGCCTGCTGCATCATCGCCTGGATGAATTCGACCGACTGGATGCGGTTCGGGTCCTCGCTGTGGGTCGAGAGCGTGACGGTCAGCGGCTGTCCGTCCTTGTCGAGGATGCCGTCGCCGTTGCTGTCGCTCCAGCCGAGTGCGTTGAACTTGGCAATCGCGCCTTCGACATCGAAGCTCGGCTGCTTGACGTCCGCGGTATAGGCCCAGGAGGTCGGCATCAGGACCGAGGTCGCGACCTCGTCGACGCCCTGGTAGATCTGGTTCACGATCGTGTCCTGGTCGACCAGCATGGCGAAGGCCTGGCGCATTTCCGGATCGGACAGCAGCGGGTCGGAGACATTGAAGTTCAGGTAGGTGACGCCAAGGCCCGGCATGATGGCATCGCCGAAGCGGTCGTCGGCTTCGAGCCGCTTGATGTCCTGCGGCGATAGCGGCGCCTGGATCGCGTCGAGGTCACCGGCTTCGAGCGCCTGGGCGCGCGAGGTGTTGTCGGCGATGATCTGGATCTTCGCATCCTCGACCTTCGGAGCTGTACCCCAGTAATTTTCATTGACGGAAAGCTCGATGTCGCTGCCGCGGTTCCAGGCTTCAAGCGTCATCGGGCCGGCGCCGAGCGGATCGGTGGCGAGATCGCGGCCGCCCTCGACGGCAGCCTTGGAGACGATGCCCATGTCGAGATAGGACAGCAGCGGCGCATAGGGGGACGAGAGCGTGAACTTCACCGTCTGGGGATCGACGGCCTCGACCTTTTCGATGGGGGTGTAGAGCGTGCGCTGCGGAGCGTTGAAATCGGGATCGAGGATAGTCTCGAAGGTGAAGACCACGTCATCGGCGGTCAGCGGCGAGCCGTCGGAGAACTTCAGGTCCGGACGCAGCTTGAAGACGATGGTGGTCGGGTCCGGGCTTTCCCAGCTTTCGGCCAGCTCCGGCTTCGGCTCGAGCGAGGACGAAAGATCGACGAGGCCGGAATAGATGAGGTTCGCGGTACGCTGGGCCGTGGTGTCGCGGGTCAGCCGCGGATCGAGCGTGCCGGCGTCGACATCCGTGCCGATGACGACGGTTTCCATCTCTGCGGCGAAGCCGGAATGGGCGGCGCCGAGCGCCAGGATGGCGGCAAGGGATGCGGAAAGAAGAAGCGGTTTCATGATTTATTCCCTCTGGTTGGTTTGACGCTGCTATCCTGCGACCTTCTTTGGCGGGTTTCTGGGATCAGCGGTTTCGGATTGGGCGCGCTGGCGGCGAAGCAGAGCAAGCTGCGGCGTCAGCGCGCTTTCGATATGCCCCGGGTCCGGCGCGTGGCGGTACTCGAAACAGGGGATGCCGGGCGCGGCGAGCTCGGCGACCTCATCGGCACCCGAGGCGAAGATCACCGCATCACAGCGCGACAGCGTCTCCCTCAGATCGGGCGCGGAAGACCAGGTGACGGTGATGTCGGACACATGCGGCGCAAACTCACGCACGCTCGGGCGCATGATCGCGATATATTCCTTGAAGTGGGTAACGGCGGCAACGCGCGTGCGCGGGTCGAGGCCTGCGAGGTTCTGACGGGTCATCTGCGACGGGATGAAGTGAAGGCCGAGCACATTGCCGGCCGGCACCAGCGTCCTCACCTCTGCCTCGCGATGGCGGAAGGTCAGGACGAGATCGGCATCCGCACAGCGCTTGCGCCATTCGGCCGATTTCGCCAGCGTGTCGAGCGGCACCAGCCGAATGTGATCACCCTGTAAGAACATCGGCCGCAACTCCTCGACATAGTCGCGCCCCGGCCCTTCGAAGATGCAGACGAAGACGATATCGAGCGCGGCATCGTGGCGCGGCAGGCGCGCCTGCGCATTGATCATCGAGACGAGCGACATGGTGGAGAGCCCACGGGCCTCGGCCTTGTCGATCAGCCGGGCAATATCGTCGCGCAACTCGTCGATCGGCAGGGCCGCGCGGTTCTTCTGGTGAGCGCCCAGCACGGAATAGGCACCGAGCCCCGGACGCATCTCGACCAGGCCGGCATCGCGAAGCTTCTTGTAGACCTCGGCGACCGTCATCGGCGCGATGCCGAGATCGCCGGCGAGATGGCGGACGGAGGGAAGCTTGGTGCCATGAGGAATGTCACCGAAGGCCAGCGCGTAGCTCATCAGCCCGTGCAGCTGGGTGCCGACCGGAACGGGAAGCGACTTGTCGATGGCTGTGGCGTCGATCGGAAACATGTGTTCTTTCCATCTAGTACACCACTAGCGTAGCAAGCATTTTGAAATTGGCAAGAGCGTCTGCCTATTTTTTGAATACAGTTTGCATACGGTTGTTTTTTGTGCATTTATTGTCGTCAAGACGGCTCAAAAGAGCGAATTTTGCCCATTGAGGCCGGCATGCCGCTGGTATCGCCGAGCTGATCTTCAGGGCACATTGCAGTAGAATGGTGTATTAATGGATTATGTCTCCCTTGGAAAAACCGGCCTCAAGATCTCGCGATTGGGACTTGGATGCATGACATTCGGCTCACCCGGATGGGCGCCGTGGGTGCTGGACGAGGCGGGATCGCGGCCGATCGTCGAAAAGTCGCTCGATCTCGGCATCAACTTCTTCGACACGGCCGACATGTATTCCCGCGGCGAGAGCGAGACCGTCATCGGCAGCCTTCTCAAGGACTTGCCGCGCCACAAGCTGGTCATCGCCAGCAAGCTCTACAATCCGATGAGCGACGATCCGAACGATCGAGGCCTGTCGCGCAAGCATGTGTTCGAGGCGGTCGACGGCAGCCTCAAGCGTCTCGGCACGGACTATCTCGACCTGTGGCAACTTCACCGCTTCGACTACGACACCCCGCTTGAAGAGACGCTCGATGCGCTGAACGACGTGGTGCGCTCCGGCAAGGTCCGTTACCTCGGCGCGTCATCGATGTTTGCCTGGCAGTTCATGAAGGCCCTCGGCCTGCAGCGCGCCCATGGCTGGGCGCCGTTCGTCTCGATGCAGCCGCACTACAACCTGATCTATCGCGAGGAAGAGCGCGAAATGCTGCCGCTCTGCCGCTCCGAGGGCATCGGCGTCATTCCGTGGAGCCCGCTCGCCCGCGGCAGGCTCGCCGGTCGCGGCGAGACAACGCGCTCCAGAAGCGATGCGACAGCCGGCGCCCTCTATGACCGCGCCGCCGAAACCGAGACCCGGATCGTCGAAGCGGTGCGCACCGTCGCCGAACGCCATGGCCGGCCGATGGCGCAGATCGCCTATGCCTGGGTTGCGACCCGGCCCGGCATCACCGCGCCGCTGGTCGGCATTTCCAAGCTTCACCAGTTCGATGATGCGGTTGCCGCGCTCGAGGTCGAACTGACCGATGAGGACGTCGCACTGATGGAAGCGCCCTATCAGACCCGGCCGGTCGCCGGGCACGTGTGACACGGGAGATTGACGATGGAACCGGGAAAAGACCTTGCCGAAATTACCGCCGGTCTCGACCGGCTCTATCGGTCGCGCACCAGCGCCGATGGTTTCCTGAACGCCGAGGGCCTGATCCCGGTCGCGGTCGCGCCGGTCGAGGCACGCGCGTTCGACAGCTATGACGCCGTGCGCGCGGCACTTGCCGCGCTCGACGAGCGGGTCGCCGATGCCGACATCGCGCCGCTGAGGCGGGATTACATCCTCGAGATGACAGACTCTCTCTGCGCCCTGATGGACACCTTCGAGGGCCGCCCGATCAGCTTTGCCGACCGGCTTTCCAGGCAGATCCGCATCGCACCCGGCCCTGTCGACGAGGCAATCCTCGATGAATACCGGGTCGTCATGCGCGATGCCCTGGATGAGCTTGGCTATCGCAGCGGCGACCTTGCGGCCGACACGGCTCGCTGGGAGGCCGAGAGACAGGTTCCGCCCGAGCAGGTGATCGAAAGGCTTGCCGACCTCACCCGCGAGGCCCGTGAACGGACGGCGCGTTTCATGTATGACCTTTCCGCGGAGTGGATCGAGCCCGTCGGCGTCACCGACAAGCCGTTTTCGGCCTATTGCGATTATCCCGGCCGCAAGGTGCTGCTCAATCTCGATTTCCCCTACACCATCTACGACCTGAAACACCTTGCCGCCCACGAGGCATTTCCCGGCCATCTCGTCCACCTCGGCCTGCGCGAGATCTACGTTCGCGACGGCGCGATGCCGCTCGACGGTGCGCAGGTGGTGACCTCGTCCGCCTCCAGTGCACTATTTGAAGGCATTGCCGACAATGGCATGGCATTCATCGGCTGGACGGACACGCCGGACGACCAGATGGCGGTCAACCTTCAGCGGCTCAGAAGCGCGCTCCGCTGCAATGCCGCGTGGATGCGCCATGCCGAGGGCCGCACGATGGAAGAAATCGTTCCGGTTATTGCCGCGGCGAGCTTCCAGTCCGAGGAGACCGTCGGCGGCCGCCTCGCCTTTCTGAACCACGCGCTGCGCGCCCCCTTCGTCTATGCCTACTGGGCCGGCGAGCGCGCTGTCGACGCCGTCTGGCAGACCGTCGCGCCGGACGAGCGCGCGCGGTTCTGGGCATCCCTCTACGGCCAGATGCACACGCCCGCAACGATCGCACGCTTCAGGGAGACGCACGGCTGATCAACCTCGCACGTCCCGGCTCCGGGGGACGGCCATCTCGGCCATCCGGCAAAAGGATCAGCGGATGACGGCCTCGGTCGTCGCGTCGAAGAGATGCGCATCGCCGGTGGCATAGCGCAGGCGCAGCGTATCACCGGGCGAGACCCGCACGCGCTCGCGCAGCTGCACGGAGATCTCCTGCTTGCCAAGCCTGCCCTTGATGAAGGTCTCGGAGCCGGTCGGTTCGACGGCGGCCACCGACATTTCGATGCCGTCGGTCTCGCTTTCGGCGAGGAACAGCTTTTCCGGGCGAACGCCGTAACGTACCGCAAGGCCGGCAGCTGGCTTGACGCCTTCGGGCAGTGGCAGCGCGATGCCATCGGCGGTCACCACCGTCGTGCCGTCTGCGCTAACCGTCCCATCGAAGAAATTCATCGCCGGAGAGCCGATGAAGCTCGCGACGAAGACATTGGCCGGATAGTCGTAGATATCGAGCGGCGTGCCGACCTGCTCGATCACCCCGTCGCGCATCACCACGATCTGGTCGGCCATGGTCATCGCCTCGATCTGGTCGTGGGTGACGTAGACCGTGGTGGTGCGGAACCGCGTATGGATGTCCTTCAATTCGGCGCGCATCTGCACGCGGAGCTTGGCATCAAGGTTGGAGAGCGGCTCGTCGAACAGATAGACCTTCGGATCGCGCACGATGGCGCGGCCCATGGCGACGCGCTGGCGCTGGCCGCCGGAAAGCTGCTTGGGATAGCGCTTGAGATAATCCGTCAGGCCGAGAATACGAGCGGCATCGGCGACACGCGTCTCGATCTCCGCTTTAGGCCGCTTGGCGAGCTTCAGCGAGAAGCCCATGTTCTCGGCGATCGTCATGTGCGGATAGAGCGCGTAGTTCTGGAACACCATGGCGATATCGCGGTTCTTCGGCTCGACATCGTTGATGACCTTGCCGCCGATGCGGATCACGCCGCCGGAAATGTCTTCCAGCCCGGCGATCATCCGCAGAAGCGTGGACTTGCCGCAGCCCGACGGGCCAACCAGCACGACGAAGGCACCCTCCGGCACTTCGACGGAAACCCCCTTGATGGTTTCGACATCACCATAGACCTTGCGGACGTTCTGGATAGCAACGGAAGTCATGGTTTCATCCTGCGTGGGCAAAAGTTGAGGTTCCGGCGCGCCCGGCAACGCCGATGGCGGCAAGCAGGCTCAGTCCGGTGTGATAATTGGGATCGAGGTCCGGCGTGGCGGGCACGAAATCCACCGGTCCGTCCACATCCATCGTCTGATAGGCAATCGGCGGGGTGCCGCGCCAGTAATGCGCGATGAAGGCATCATGCGCCTTTTCCCAGACGGCGCGGGTGCGGGCATTGCCCGTGCGCTCGTAAAGCAGGGCCGCGGCGCGGATTGCCTCCGGCAGCGACCACCACGGGCAAAGCGGATTGATCGCCTGCCCGGTTGTCAGCGAGATGGAGAGCGCGAGGCCCGACCCGACAAAGCCCTTTTCGAACGACGACAGAAGGATCGTCTCGAGCGTCTTCAGAAGGTCGGGGGCAATGTCCTTGCCGATCAGATAATCGAGCGCGAAGCCGACGAACTCGATGCCATGGCCGACATTGCAGGCATCCTCGCCCGGCACATTGCGCAACAGTCCGGCGACAGGATCGAAATGGCGTGACAGGACATGGCCGATGAACCGGTCGGCGTAGGAAAGATGCGTCCCATGGCCGAGGCGACCCAGCATTCCCGCGGCGCCTAGCAGGATCATGCGCGGACCGAAATCATCGGCCTGATCGGCGAGGCTTTCTAAGGAGAGCGGGCGCTTCTCGTCCATCTGGAAACGACCTTCCTCGATGGCGGCAATTACCCGGTCAAAGGCTGCAAGCGCGTCCCCGATGTCAGCCGGCGCGTAACGGCTTTTCGCCGCGATCAGGCCCTTGGCGGCAAAGGCATCTGAATAGGTGAAGATATCCGCCGGGCGCTGCTGCTGCTGAAGATCGGCGCCGCGTACCGGCACCATATCGGCGTCGTAGCAGAAATAGATGTGGCCATCGGCCTGACGCAAATCATCGAGCGCAGCCATCAGCGGCCGGGCGGCGGCATCGAGCTTTGCGCCGAGCGGCGGCAGTTCGGTTTCGAACCAGGCGGCATGGGTCGCCAGCGCCTCGAGCCCGCGGCCCTGGATCCAGCCATAGGTAAAGGCCGGACCGCGCAAACCATCGGCGTCACCATAATCGGCAAGCGTGATCGGGTTCATCTTGGTATCGATGAAACCCGGACCGATGGCGGGCCGCGCCAGCATCCAGTAGGCGGTGTGCGCGTTCATTGCCGAATAAAGCGTCGCCGCGCGCTGAAGAAAATCCATCGTCATTCCTTCATCCCGGTGCTCGCCACCCCCTGCACGAAATTGCGACGCAGGATCATGAAGGTGATCACGGAGGGGATCAGCACCGTCGCCGAGGCGGCGGAAAGCTTGCCGAGATCGACGGTATAGCCCGTCTGGAACAGTGCCAGCCCGACCTCAATCGTATAGCTCGACCGGGTCGTCGCGACGATCATCGGCCAGGCAAAGGCCGTCCACGCCTGGAAGAAGGCGAGCACGCCGAGCGCCCCGAGTGCGCCTCTGAGCAGCGGAAAGACGATATGCACGAAGATCCAGAATTCGCTCGCGCCATCAAGCCTTGCAGCCTCCAGAAGCTCGTCGGGAATGGAGTGAATGACGTTCTGGCGGATCAGGAAGATACCGAAGCTCATCACCAGATAGCCGATCAGCAGCCCCCAGACCGAATTCAGCAGACCGAGGCTTTTGACCTGGAAATAGAGCGGGATCATGTAGACCTCGAACGGCACGATGGCGGTTGCGAGGAACAGCGCGAAGATGATGTTGAGGCTGCGATAGTGAAACTTGGCGAAGATGTAGCCGGCAATCGACGATGTGGCGATGATCGCGATCGACGACATCACCGCGAACATGACGCTGTTGAGGATCCAGCGCAGGAGCGGCGTTTCGCCGAGCACGGCCCTGAAATTCTCAAGCGTCGGATCGTGCGGCACGATGGTCGGCGGCCAGGCGAGCATTTCGGCCGGCGTCTTGAACGCGTTGGCGATGAGGAATACCAGCGGCAGCAGCATGGCGATCGAAAACAGCGTCAGGAATATGTCGATCGCTATGTTGACGGCGCGCTTCTTGGCTCTGAGCCGCCGCCCGGAGGCGATTTCCGCTTCTGTGAGTTCGGCGAAATCGGTCATGCCTTGCCCTTCTCCCGCAACAGGGTGAACTGGATGAGCGTCAGCACCAGCACGATGACCAGCAGCACGACAGCTTCGGAGGCGGCGTAGCCGACACGATAGTTGCGGAAGCTGTTTTCCAGCATGTCGAGCACCAGCACGCGCACCTGCCGACCGGGCGCGCCCTGGCTGTCGGAGGCGAGCACGAAGGGCTGGGCATAGACATTGAAGCCGGAGACCAGCGTGACCACCGAGACATAGAGCGTGATCGGCTTCAGCATCGGGATCGACAGATGCCAGAACGATGTCGGCCCCGAGGCCCCGTCGAGCTTCGCCGCCTCATAAAGCGAGACCGGCAGGTTCTTGAAGCCGACGAGATAGATCAGCACCGCATAGCCGAGCGCCTGCCAGGAACACAGGACGATGACGCAGATCACCGACAGCACCGGATCGAACAGCCACGCCTGCGGCTCGATGCCGAAGACCGAGAGGAACGCATTGAGCGGGCCAAGACGGGCGTCGAAGATCCATTTCCACGCCATCGCCGCCGGCACCAGCGAGACGATGTGCGGAATGAACACCGACGTCTCGTAAAAGCCCGACATCCGCGTGCGGGTGCGATGGAAGATCAGCGCGGCGATCACCATGGCGAGCGGGATCGTGATCGCCAGCACACCGAAGGCGATGATCGTCGTGTTCATCAGCGCCGAGAGGAACAGGTGGTCGCCCATCAGCTCCCGGAAATTTTCGAGACCGATGAAGGGCTTGTTCTTCGACAGGATGTTCCAGCGGTGAACGCTGAGCCTGAGGATATCGACGATCGGATACATCCGCACATATGCGAAGATCGCCAGTGTCGGCAGAAGTGCAAGGATCGCGAAAATCCATCGCTTGCGTTTGAGCATGGTGCAAGGCCTATCATGAGAGATCCGGCCGGCGGCAAACCCTGCGACTGCCGGCACGCGCCCGCCGGGCGGGCAATCGTCTCCGGAACCCTGCGGCCCCGGAGACGGCTTTTATATGTGAAACCGAACCGGCTTACTTGGCAAGCAGGCCTTCGCGGTCGAGGATCTTCTCGACTTCGTCATTGGTCTTGGCAAGGACCGCATCGATGGCTTCATCATTGCCGGCAAGCGACGGATCGCCAAAGGCGACGGTGAGCTGGGCCGCAACACGCGTCAGGATTTCCTCGATCGGGCCGATGGAGGGCAGCGTGAAGAACTTGTAGCCCTCTGGATAGTCAACGAAGGCCGCGAAGGCGGGCTGTTCGCCGGTGACCGAAGAGTAGTCGATGCCCGAACGGTTCGGCAGCCAGCCGACATTCTTCAGCAGCCAGACGAGATTTTCCGGATCGTTGGTCGCCTTGGCGAAAGCCCAGCCAAGATCCTGATCGTCGCCCGAAACGTAGAGGTTGGTCGGCAGCGCGATCGAGCCGACCGGCAGCGGGGCGGTGGCATATTTCAGATCCGGCGCCTTGGCGGCGATATCGCCGATAACCCAGGATTCGCGGATGAACATCGCCGTCTGGCCGCGCTCGAAGGCATCGGCGTCGGCCGGCATTTCCGGCGTCACGGTCTTGTTGACGTAGATGTTGTCGAGATACTGGGCGAGCGCCTTGCGGCCGGCTTCATTGGCGAAATCGGTCTTCCACATGCCATCATCGGTCTCGACCAGCAGCGAACCGCCGAACTGGAACAGGTTGATCCAGAATTTCTCGGCAATGCCCTGGCCACCGCCGGAAAGGCGCATGCTCCAGCCAGAGACGACCGGCTTCCCATCGGCATCCCGCTCGGTCAGCTTGTCGGCATAGGTGGTGAAGTCCTCCATGGTCTTCGGCGGCTCGGTGATACCGGCAGCTTCGAACATCTCTGTGTTGTAGAACAGCGCACCCTGGCCGCGGAACAGCGGCATGCCGTAGACCGTACCGTCATAGCTCGCCGTATCAGAGAAGAACGAACCGAAGTTGGCAGGGTCCTTGACGAAGTCGGCGATCGCATCGGGCGCTGCCGGCAACAGGTCGTTTTCCAGATAGCGGGTGGCGGTCGAGCCGGCGAGCTCGATTACCGTCGTGCCCTCGCCGCCCGAGGTGAGGCCGAGCGCCACGCGCTTTTCGTGTTCGCGCAGCGCGATGGCTTCGATATCGACTTCGAGGTCCGGATATTCGGCCTTCATGCCCTCGGCAACGTGCTCGTAGAACGGCGCCATTTCCGGATAGCCGCTCCAGATTGTCAGCGTTTCCGCCGAGGCGGCGTTGCTGAACATCAGCGCGCCGGTGGCAACGCCAAGGCCGAGAAGGCGAACGGAATTCGCATGCTTGGATGATGTGTATTTCATGGTCGGGTTCCCCATTTTGATCTTATCAAACACGTTCTCATGCAACCGGTTGCGTGTCAAGCGACACCAAACCGCACTCCCCCGCCGCGTCAGGCGCTGCGGGAATTCTCACGCGCCGCCGCGACGAGATCCGCGGCGCAGCGCGCCAGCAGCTCGGCCGATCCCGGCGCAAAACTCATGGATTGGCTATAGTAGCGATGAGCCTCGTCAACCTCATAGCCGCCATAGGCATACTCGCTTGCGGGCGGGATATAGCCCGGATTGTCATCTGCGAAGCCGATGACGAAAGCACTTTCACCGACACCCGGCAGGGCGCGGAGCAGGAGCGCCGTTTCAGTGAAGATTTCGCCGGGAAGCGCAATCAGCAGAACACCGCCCCAGTCGAGCACCGTCACCCGCTCGGCAAGCGGGTTCGGGATGTTTTGTGCAACCGTTTGCGCCCAAACTGTCCAGTAGTCGAGCAGGCTGGCGCGTGCCGGGTCCGCCGCTTCGCGCTCCCGCGCCCAGTCTGCAGCAAGCTCGGCGACCGGCGCAACCTCCCGCCGTTCGAAACCGAGCGTAACGCCGGCAGAGGCCGCCGAGATTTCACCATCAACGGCGCGCTCTGCAGACGCCAGCACGCAGGCCGCGATCGACCTGCCGATCCGCTCGGCAGCGGCGAAACTGCGCGCATCGTTATGGGCGAGTGATATCGACGCGGAGGCCGAGTGCCCCGTGTTCACGTCTCCGACGCAGCCGGTCAGAAACAGCGCAACCGCGCCGGGCTCCGCCTCTTCCAGTGCCTGGCGCACGAAATGCGGATAGTCGGCCGTCCAGTGCAGATTGTCAGCGCCGAGCACCACCGGATGGCAGGCATAGGATATCAGCAAGGCGATGGTCCGGCCGTCATCGGCGCCACGCACCCGCAACAGCGGCAAGGCGCGGTCAACCGGGCCACCCGGATGACGGCGGTTGCGGCCGACGTCGGGATCGGCGCCATTGGCGATTTCCAGCAGCGCCGGGCGGCGGGACGAACAGGCACAATCGAGCGCCGCGACGCAAGCGTCCTCCAGCCGTTCCAGAAAGGCCGGATCGGCGGCAATGCTGAGCCTGCCGGCCATAGAGGACGGCCCGCCATGGGTATGAAGCGCGGCGACGACGATATTATCATCCGGAAGGAAAGATCGTGCGCGAATGCGGGCAGACATGGCCGCATCAATGCCGATCACGTCGGCAACAACGACGGCGGTATCGGCGATCACCAGCGCCCGCACCGTCAGACGGTCATGGACATCTTCGGCCGGCCTGCGGCGGGCGGCAAAGCCCGACATGGCAAGCCCTGGCGGCGGCGTGATGTCAAAGACTGCAGCACCGGCCTCGATCATCGGCAAAACACTTTCCGCCCGGAAACCCAGGTCTCGCGGATATCGAGCGCGTCGTCGCCCTGCTTCCAGAAAAAGCGGATGACATCGGCACGAGCGCCCACTTCAAGCGTGCCCCGCCCGCCGACGATTCGACCGGGATTGTTCGTCGCAAGCGGCAGGATGTCGGAGAGCGGCAGGCCGGTCATGGTAATGGCACGGGCAATGTCGGTTGCAAGCGCATGGCCGGCGCCAGCCAGATAGGGCGTTCCGGCAAGGCCGATGCGGCCATCCTCCGAAACGGCGACATCGCCACCGACCGGCTGGTGATAGGTGCCGGCGGGCATGCCGGCAAGCGCCACCGTATCGGACACCAGAAAGGCGCGATCCAGCCCCTTGGCGCGCAACATCGCCTTCAGCGTATCGGCCGGCAGATGGTGACCATCGGCGATCAGGCCGGCGGAAAGGCGGTCATCGGCGAGCTGCGCCCAGATGAAGTTCGGATGCCGCGGCAGGAGCCCGGCAGCGCCATTGCCGAGATGGGTCGAAAGTGTCGCCCCGGCGTCAGCCGCCGCGTGGATTTCTTCCGCTGTCGCGGCGGTATGGCCGATGGCGACGCGGATGCCGCGTGCAACGAGGGTGGAAATATAGGCAAGCGCGCCTTCATGCTCTGGCGCCAGCGTAACCATGGAAACGAGCCCGCCGCAGGCGGCCTGCCAACGCTCGAATTCGTCCAGCGAGGGCGGGCGGACATAGGCCAGAGGATGGGCGCCGCGCGGCCCGTCTACGGTTGAAATCGAAGGACCTTCGACATGGACGCCCGGCACCATGTCGGCCACCAGCCGCTCGGCCTCGCGTGCCGCGGCAATTGCCGCAAGCGCGGCCGTGATCGCAGCCTCCGAAGCCGTGATGATCGTCGGCAGCCAGGTGGTGACGCCAACGGCGGCCAGCGCCTGACAGAGTTTCAGCATCAGTTCTGGCGCCACCGCACCGGCATTGATGTCTAGACCGGCATAGCCGTTGACCTGAAGGTCGATGAGCCCGGCGGCCAGATAGGTATCCGGCGCGCCTGTCGCTTCGCCGATGGCGGCAATGCGTCCGTCGCGGATTTCGAGGGAGAGCGGTCGGCCCGTCAGGGCGTCGATGCCTTCGATGGCCGAATTCAAAGCGCCCTCACCCGATCGCGGAATGCACCGATGAAACGGCTGTTGGCCTCGTCGCCACCCGGCGCATTGCCGGAGCGCCAGACCGGCGGCTCGATGCCGCGCTCGACAAGTTTGGCGACCGTGCGGATCACCAGATTGTTGAGCGTGAAGGCATTGGCGAAGGTGGAGATAGCGGCGATGTTCTCGCCCATGCCCGGCAGGCTGACAACGGCGTCGCCGATCGGCACCTTGCTGTCGATGGCGATATCGACGATGTCGTGCAGGTTCTGTTTGGTGGGATGACGGGCGGGATGCTCCGGCGCTGTGTTTGCGGCATGCTCGCGGGAGGAAACGCCGATCACGAACGTGCCGCGACGCCGGGCCTCGAGTGCCGCATCGATGAGCGCGGCGTTGATGCCATAGGCATTGACGAGGATGAGCAGATCGGTTTCGCCGAGCCCGCGATCGGCAATCACGATCCTGCCGTAGCCCGGTAGCCGCTCGATCGCCATCGAGCGCAGCGCGCCGTTGGAAAGCAGCGTGCCCTCATCGAGGATCGCGCTCATATGCATCAGCCCGCCGGCACGAAAGAACACTTCCTGCGCGGCCAGATTGGAATGGCCGCCGGGCCCGAAGATATGGATCAGCCGGTCCGCGGCCACCTGATCGGCAAGTTTGGCGGCGGCCGCGTCAAGCGCCTCGCGCTCCTCGCTCATCACCCGCGTCATCAGCGTGTGAACGGAGGCGAGATAGTCTTCGCAGATCAGGTCGGCATCAATCCGGGGCGTGTCAGGCATCGGGGTCGGAGTCCCTGTCGAGGTATAGGGTGCAGGCGGAATGGGTGCGCAGAATGCTCGCCGGGCAGGCCGTTTCCACCGGGCCATGGAGCGTTGCGCGCACGGCCTCGCGCTTGGCCGAGCCCGGCACCAGGCAGAACAGCCGGTCGGCGCGCATCAGCCGCGGCACTGTCAGCGTCAGCGCTTTCTGCGGCACCGAATCGAAATCCGGAAAGCAGCCGTCATTGACCTGCTGCATGCGGCAGACATCGTCAAGCACCACGGGCTTGACGTCGACCGGATCGTCGAAATCGGCAACCGGCGGGTCGTTGAAGGCGATATGCCCGTTTTCGCCGATGCCCAGCACGACGAAATCGATCGGCGCCTCGGCCATCTTTTCCGCGTAACGCGCCGCAGCGCCCTCCGGATCATCGCCCGGATCGAGGCGATGGACCGCGGCGAACGGCACTCGGGAAAAGAGATGGGTATCGAGCCAGTTGGCGAAGCCCGACGGATGGTCGGCAGCAAGGCCGATATAGTCGTCCATATGGAAGGCGGTCACCCGCGACCAGTCGATCCCCGGCGCGGCCACGAGTTCGGCCAGAGCCTCGGCCTGGCTGGGCGCCGCGGCGAAAATCATCCGCACCGCGCCGCGATTGGCAATCCGCGCGCTGAGCGCAGCGGCGATATCCGCCGCCGCCGCCGCCGCCATGCTGGCGCGGTCCTCGAAGCTCTTGATCAGAAGCGTTCCGGTCTGGCGCAGCGACAAAGGCTCAAGGCCGGATTTTCTCTGGGGGCGTTCTGCGATCGTCAAGTCGGTCTCCACAACGGCAAGCAGCCTCTTGGATGGCGCTTTAAAGCCGGTTCAGGCATCAATCTTGTTGGCAACATTCCATGCAACCGGTTGCATGTCAAGCAAGCGAGTAGCCGAAACCCTTGCAAATATTCTACAAGGACAGTTCAGGGATCGTTCACCGCCAGAAAGCCGCACCGCCATGATCAAGCGCGACAAGGGTGTCACCATCAGCCAGGTTGCCGCTGAAGCCGGCGTGGCGCGCTCCAGCGTGTCGCGCGCCTTCCGCCATCCCGACATGCTTCTGCCGGAAACCGTCGAACGCATCATGAAGGCGGCCGAAGCGCTCGGCTATGTGCCGAACCATACGGCCCGGGCGCTTTCCACCGGCCGGCACGGCAATATCGCACTGGTGGTGCCGGATATCGCCAACCCGTTCTTTCCGCCGCTGATCGCCGCAACCCAGCTTGAGGCGGACCGTTCCGATTTCTGCGTCTTTCTCGGCAACACGGAAGAAAAGCCGGCACAGGAAGACAAGCTGCTCGGCCGCTTTGCCGGCCAGGTCGAAGGCCTGGTGCTCGCCTCGCCGCGGCTTTCCGACGAGCGCATCCGCGCCCACGCCGCGCAAAGGCCGCTGGTGCTGATCAACCGCGACATCAAGGGCATCCCGCGCGTGCTCATCGATTCCGGCTCCGGCGTGCAGCAGGCGGCGGAACATCTGGCCGCGCTTGGCCACCGCAAGATCGTTTATGTCAACGGCCCGCATACATCCTGGTCGAACCGCGAGCGGCGTGCAGCGCTCAGAAGCGCTGCACGCAAGCTCGGCCTCGAAATCGTGGCGCTGCCGCCGATCGTGCCGACCTACCAGTCCGGGCACCGCACCGTCGACGCCATTCTCGAGACCGGTGCGAGTGCCGCGATCGCCTTTGACGACATCACCGCCCAGGGCATCCTGGCGGGGCTTGCCGAATATAATGTCGCGGTGCCTGGACGGTTCAGCCTGATCGGCTGCGACGACGTGCTCGGCGCGGTCACCTATCCGGCGCTCACCTCGGTCTCGAACCGATCGGCAGAAGCCGGGCGCCTCGCCGTCACCTTGCTGATGGAAGCCCTGCAATCCGGCTCGATCCGCGAGGCGCGTTACGTTCTCGAAACCCACCTCGTCATCCGCAACACCACCGGCCCTGCCCCGAACTGACGACCGCTTTGCGCGTTGTCAGCCAATAGGCCTGCTCGCGCAGCGGCAAGAGGCCCGCTGCAGCCGATGGCAGCAGATCCGCGCGGTCTGCGGACGTCGGCCGGGTCGGATCGATGGCCGTCAACTCAACAGCCCGGCCGCCCGCGGGTTCATGCCACGGCGAGGATTTCGTCCAGCGCCGCGGTCAGGCGGTCGATCTCGGCGGTGGTGTTGTAATGCACCATCGAGACGCGCAGCATTCCGCCGTTGTCGGTCAGATCGAGATACTCCGCCAGCCGCCGCGAATGAAAGTCGCCGTGGCGGATGGCAATGTTGTGCCTGTCGACGGCGCGGCAGATTGCATCGGCATCGCGGCCATCGAAGCGAAAGGCGATGGTCGGTACGCGCACGCTGCCGCTTGCCGTCGAGGCCCCGATGATCCGGCAGTCATTGCGGGCGCGCAGATATGAGAGCAGGCGCTCCGAAAGCGCTTCCTCCTGCGCGGTGATCGCGGCATAGGCGGCCTCGATCCTGGCGCGCACCGAACCGCTCTCACCCGCCTTTTCGCCAAGCGCCGCCAGATAATCGACGATGCCGCAGGTGGCATAGGCGAGTTCGTAGTTCGGATTGCCCGGCTCCAGCTTGCCCGGAATTTTATCCTTGCCGTAGAAGTAGTGATAGAGCGTGTCGAGTTCGGCCAGAAGGTCGTACTTCCCATACATCAGCGCATAATGCGGCCCGAAGACCTTGTAGAGGCTGAATACATAGAAGTCGGCATCGAAGGCCTGGACGTCGACGGCGCGGTGGGGCGCATAGGCAACCGCATCGACACAGATCAGCGCGCCGCGCGCGTGGACGAAGTCGGCGATGGCACGGACATCGTTGATCGAACCCAGGATATTGGAGACATGGGTGACGCAGACGAGCCGGGTGCGGTCGCTCATCAGCGGCGCGAGATCCTCCGTCCTAAGGCTCATCGTTTCCCGGTCGAGCGGCCAGAACTTGACGATGACGCCGATGTCCTTCAGCCGGTCCCACGGGCCGATGTTGGATTCATGGTCGCTCACCGTAACGACGATCTCGTCGCCGGGCCGGAACTGGCTCTGCATGGCCCGCGCCAGGTTCTGCAGGAGAACCGTGGTCGACGGCCCGAAGACGATCTCCTCCGGCCGCGCCGCATTGACGAGATGCATGGCGGCCGTGCGGGCCTCGGCGAGAGCGGCGGCGGCAGACTGCGAGACTGCATAGGAGCCGCCGATCTGGACGTTCTTCTCGAACAGGAAGCCGTTGATGCGCTCGACGGAGCCCTTCAGGATCTGCGATCCGCCGGCATTGTCGAAAAATGCCCAGTCCTGCTTGAGGCCAGGAAACTGGCTGCGCACGAAGTCGATGTCGAGAGAAGGCGATCCGGTCACGGGTGTTACCTCTTTTGTTTGTTGTTCAATGATTGAGAACCGCGCGCAGGAAATCGCGCGTGCGCTGTTCGCGGGGACTGTCGAAGATGTCCGGCGGCGTGCCAGCCTCGACGATCCGCCCGCCATCCATGAAGATGACGCGGTCGGCGACCTGCCGGGCAAAGCCCATTTCGTGGGTCACGACGACCATGGTGACACCGGTCTTTGCCAGATCGCGCATCACATCGAGCACCTCGCCGACCATTTCCGGATCAAGCGCCGAAGTCGGCTCGTCGAACAGCATGACCCGCGGTTCCATGGCAAGGGCGCGGGCGATCGCCACGCGCTGCTGCTGACCGCCGGAAAGCTGGCCGGGATATTTTTCCGCCTGCTCTGCAATCCCCACCCGCTCGAGCAGCTTCAGCGCCTGCACCCGTGCATGGTCGGATGGTGTGCGCCTGACGCGCATCGGCGCGAGCATCACGTTCTTCACCACGGTCATGTGCGGAAACAGGTTGAAGTTCTGGAACACCATCCCGACCTCGGCCCGCACCTGGGCGAGCGACGGACCACGCTCGACGGGCAAGCCATCGATCTCGATGACGCTGTCCTTCGAAAAATCCTCAAGCCGGTTGATGCAGCGAATCAGCGTCGATTTGCCGGAGCCGGACGGGCCGACGACGCAGACGACCTCGCCCTCGGCAATATCCAGGTCGATGCCATGGAGCACCGTGAAGTCGCCGTAAGCCTTGACCAGGCCGCGAACGGAAACAAGCGTGCGGGACGCCATCAGCGCCTCCCTCTGCTGAAGCGTGTCTCAAGCCGCGAAACCACCGCGACCATGGGCCAGAGCAGCACGATATAGATCAGCGCGGCACCGATCAGCGGTGTCGGGTTGGCGGCAAGGGCCTGCGCCTGGGTTGCCTGCTTCAGCAGGTCCGGCATGGCCACGACGGAGGCGAGCGCCGTGTCCTTCAGAACATTGATGCAATTGTTGGTCAATGGCGGGATGACAATCCGGATTGCCTGCGGCAGCACGACATCGACCATGGTGTTGCGCTCGGAAAGCCCGAGTGCAGCCGAGGCCTCGAACTGTCCGCGCGGGATCGCCTCGATGCCGGCGCGAAAGATTTCCGCCGTATAGGCGGCAGAGACCAGCGAAAGGGCGGTGACGGCGGACAGGAAGGCGGAAAGCCGGATGCCGACAAACGGCAGGGCGTAGTAGACGACGATGAGTAGCACCAGCAGCGGTATCGAGCGGAAGATGTCGATATAGCCACGGATGCAGAATGCGATGAACTGCGGCGCATAGAGGCGGGTGACGGCAAGGAGAAGGCCGCCGGCAAGGCCCGCAAGGATGCTGACGATCCCGATTTCGAGCGTCACCAGCAGGCCGCGCAGCAATTGCGGCAGGCTGTCGAGAAACACCCCGACATTCAGGAAGGTATTGATCAGGTCCATGGAAGCTCCGGGGCGGGACCGGTCGCAGCGCTTGCGACCGGCCTGAATGCGGATGGATCGCGGATGCGGCGTTACTTGGCCGCCGGCATATCCAGGACTTCAATGGTCGAGGTGCCGGCCTCCGGCTCCATGCCGAACCAGTTCTCGTAGATTTCGGCGAGCGTGCCGTCTTCCTTCATCGCGGTGATCACGCCGTTGACGTCGGCAGCAAGCGGCGCGTCCTTGGCGAACATGATCGAGTATTTTTCGCCGGTCGGGATGCGTTCGACGACCTTCAGCTCCGGCTTGTCCTTCACGTAGTAAAGCACGGCCGGGATATCCGAGATGTAGCCGTCGATGCGGCCGGCCGCGAGATCGAGCATGGCCGGCGAAAGCCCTTCATAACGGCGAATATCGGAGAAGCCGTACTCGTCCTTGTGTCCTTCCGACCACATGTCACCGGTCGATCCGGTGTCGACACCGACGACCTTGCCATCCATGTCACCAAGCCCGGAAATGCCCGAAGATGTCGTCGCCGACAGCGACTGGTCACTATCGTAATAGGGCTGGGCGAAGGACACGGATTCGAGACGCTTCTCGGTAATCGTGATCGACGAGACCGCCATATCGATGCGGCCCGACTGCACGGCCGGGAACAGGCCGTTGAACGGCGTGTTGACGAATTCGACCGTTTTGTCGAGGCGGTCCGCAATCTCGTTGACCAGATCGACCTCGAAGCCGACGGTCGTGCCGCTGGCGTCCTCGAATTCCCACGGCACGTTGCCGATATTGGCGCCGACGGTCCAGTCGGCGGCTTGCGCGCCGGCAGCGGCAAGCGCCGCCACGGCGGACAGAAGCGTGAGTTTCAGTGCGTATTTCATGTGCTTTCCCCTTGTGTTTATTCGATAACTCCGTCTAGACTGGCTTAACTGGATAAACCGGTCTGACCAGTTAGGCCAATCATGCATGGCTTTTTCCGCTTTGCAAGACGGGCCGCGAAAAAATAGACTGAGGAAACGCAGACCAAGCCCGGGGACCGAATGCTCAACAAGACACTTTTGCCGCAATCGGTCGCACGCCAGCTCCAGGGCATGATACAGTCCGGGCAGCTGGCGGACGGTGAGAAAATCCCCTCCCAGCGCGCGCTCTCGCAGAAATTCGGCATCAGCCGCCCCTCCCTGCGCGAGGCGCTGCTGACGCTCGAAACGCTGGGGCTGGTGAAGACCGAACCCGGCCGCGGCACCTTCGTCACCCGCAACCGCCAGCAGAACGCGGGCGAGGCCGAAGCATGGCGTTATGCCGACAGCTATTCCGTGTTCGACGTGTTCCAGACCCGGATCATGCTCGAAGGCGAAATCGCGCGCCTTTCCGCCGGCCGGCTGACCCACCATCAGCTTGATCTGATGGAGCAGGCGACTGCGACCATGGAGGAGAGCTGGGAGCGGCAGGACCTGATCGCCAATGTCGAGGCCGATCTGGAGTTTCACGGCACCATCGTTTCGGCCTGCGCTAACGCCATGTTGCGGAGCCTCTACGCGGATGTCCGGGACAAGCTGACCGAGACCCAGCGCCAGCCGATCCCGCGCACCGACCCGGAACGCATGAAGGCGTCCGTCGGCGAGCACCGCATCATCATCGCGGCTCTGCGCGCGGGCGATGGCGAGGCCGCCGGCAATGAGATGCAGCAACACATCCGAAACACGGCGCAATGCGCCGGCCTTCGTCCCTGATCCACCGAGACCCCGGACACATCATGAAACTGAAAATCACCGCCGGCCCCTTCGTTTTCGATGCTGTGCTGGAAACCGAAAGCGCCCCCGAAACATGCCGGTCCTTTGCCGCTCACCTGCCCTTCAAGAGCCAGGTCGTGCATGTGCGATGGTCGGGCGAAGGCGTCTGGATACCGCTCGGAACCAAGGATTTCGGCGTCGGTTACGAAAACCACACGAGCTATCCAGCGCCCGGGCAGATCGTTCTCTATCCCGGCGGCATCAGCGAGACGGAAATCCTGCTGGCCTATGGCGGCGTTCATTTTGCCTCGAAGATGGGGCAGCTTGCCGGCAACCACTTCATCACCATCACTTCCAATCTCGACAAACTGGCCGAACTCGGCAAGATGACCCTGTGGGAGGGGGCACAGGACATCGTATTCGAAAGGGCCGGGTGAGGAGACCGGCCTAAAGGAAGCGACCGGACATTGAACCTCAGGCAGCTCGAAATCTTTCACGCGGTGATGGCAAGCGGCACGACCGTGGGCGCGGCAGAAGCGCTCGGCATGTCGCAGCCGGCGGTCAGCAACGCGATCCGGCATCTCGAAAGCGTTGTCGGCTTCGCCCTGTTCGAGCGGATCAGCAACCGGCTGGTGGCGACGGAGGAAGCAAAGCTGCTTTATGCCCGCGCCGAACCGATCTTCCAGCTGCAGCAGACGGTCAACCAGAGCGCGGCCGACATCAAGGCCGGCCATATTGGCCGCATCCGCGTGGTCGCGACGTCGGAAGTGACGGAATCGCTGGTACCGATGGCAATGCGCGAATTCCTGGAGCGTTTCCCGGAGGTCTTCGTGGTGCTCGACACCAAGCCGCTGCACAATGTGCTGGAAGCGGTCGAGGCGGGCATTGCCGATGTCGGCTTCGCCATCGACCCCGGCGAACGGCACTCGCTCATCCTGCAGCCGATCGACGAGTTGCGCACCGTCTGCGTCTGCGCCGCAGACAGTCCGCTTTCAAGCCTGCCCTTCGTCACGCCGCAGGATCTCGCACGTGAGCGGCTGATCTGCCCGCTTTCGGGCACGCGGATCGCCATGCTCCTGGAAGAGGCGTTTCGCAAATCCGCCATTCCCTACGAGCCGAAGGTCGAGGTTCGTTTCCTCAACGCCGCTGCGCGGATCGTACAGGAGGGTTGGGGCGCGGCCCTGCTTGACGAGGTCACCGCTACATCGGGCCATTATTCGGACCTGACAGTCTTGCCGTTCGAGCCGCGCATTCCGCGCCCGCTGACTGCTATCCTGCCGCGCAATCACGCCGTATCGCGGCATTCCCGCGAATTCGTCAAGATTTTCACGCTGACCACCGGGACCCGGATCGCGGAAATCCGCAGCTAGAGCGCCATGCATCCATTCGGATGCACAAAGGACGCTCCAACCTATTGAACCTACGCATCGACCGGAGCGGAGCGAGGATCGATAAGATTATGCGTCTAAAACAAATGAATAGAGCGCTCAGACCTGCTCGGTGATCTGCCGGAAGTCGGCCATCGTGCGCTGCGCGCCCTCGAACAGCAGGTTGATCTCGTTTGTGGCGACAATCATGTCGGCGCCGAAGGCAAGCGCCTGCTCGCGCACACGGTCCGGCGGCAGACCCATGGCGCCGAACGACTTGCCATGGCGCATGGCGGCCGCACCGATCCTGCGGAAGGCCTGCTGCACGACGTCATGGCCGATATCGCCGACATGGCCGATCGCGGCGGCGAGATCGTTGGAGCCGATCATCAGCCCGTCAATGCCGGCAAGCGCGGCGATATCATCCGCCGCATCAAGCCCGCTCCGGCTCTCGATCATGGCGATGACCCTTGTCGTGGCCTCGGCCTTGGCGATCAGTTCGGCCACCGGCACCGGCTCGAACCCGGTCATCGCCAGCGGCCCGGGCAGTGCCCGGCCGCCGGTCGGCAGGAACCGCGTCTTCTCGACAATCGCGCGCGCCTGCTCGAGCGTATCGACATGGGGCACGATCACGCCGATCGCGCCGCAATCGAGCACGCGCGCAATGTCCGGCGAGGACGGCCCTGTGACACGGGCATAGACCGGCAGGCCGGCAAGCAGGCCAGCCACCGAGATATCGGTCAGGCTGTCGAGGCCGATGCGGCCGTGTTCCATGTCCACGACAATGAAATCGAAACCGGTGCGCCGCGCGACCGCGACCGTTTCGACCGTGTTCATGACACAGATGGCGAGACCGATGGCGGCGGCGCGGGACGAAGGGACATTCTGGTGCATGATCTATCCGGTTTTTGACTGCGACTTGGACCCGACGGGTCGGTTTCTTTATCGGCATCGCAGACGCGATAGGCAATGCAAAAACTGCCTATTATTTATGCATGCCTAAATATAATACACCGGCCTCTGGCGACCCTGCCAAACTCCGCTAAGCTGATCCCCATCGACACGACGCCGATTTCGCGGCGGAGCAAAACTGGAACAGACATGCAAACCGAACTTTCCGTTGCGCAAGAAGATGCGCGGGGCGGAGCATCCCGGCTGCGCGCATTGCCGGGCCTCGCTCTGACACTGCTGCGCCACCTCGTCGACATCGTTGCGGCCTGCCTGTTCATCTATATGGCCTTCGCCATTCTAGTGCAGATTCTCGGCCGCTACGTCTTCAACTACTCGATCGCCGGCACGGAAGAAACCGCGACCTTTGCCCAGATCTGGCTGGTGATGCTCGGCGCCGGCATCGCCATGCGCCACCGCCAGCATGTCGGCGTCGATGTGCTGATCGTGCGCTGCCCGGTCTTTCTGCAGAAGCTCGTCGGCGGCCTTTCCTTCCTGCTCGGCCTCTGGTTTCTGGTGGTCGTCATCAATGGCAGTTTCGGCCTTGTCGCGATCGGCATGATGGTGAAGTCGGCAGCTCTGCGTCTGCCACTCGTCATCCCCTATGCCGCAATTCCGGTGGGCATGACCTATTTCGCGCTCGAATTCACGATCGCCACCCTGCCCGACCTTTTGAGCCGCAAGAAAAACACCGCAAGCGCCGAACACGGAGAACTGCTATGAGCCTTGCTTTTGGCGGTTTTGCCCTCCTGATCTTCTCCGGCATGCCGATCGTGCTGGCGCTTGGCGTGGCAGCGTTGGTCACCATCGTTGCCTTCACCGACGTGCCGCTCACCATCATCGCCCAGCGCGTCTATGGCGGCGTCAATTCCTTTCCGCTGATGGCAATCCCGTTCTTCGTGGCCGCAGGCCTGATCATGGAAGCCGGCGGCATTGCGCGCCGCTTCGTCGAGCTTGCCACCGCGCTGGTCGGCTGGATCACCGGCAGCCTGTTCATGGTGGCGATCGTGACCGGCACCGGCCTTGCCGCGATTTCGGGCTCCGGTTCCGCCGATACGGCGGCGATCAGCTCTATCCTCGTGCCGGAGATGAAGAAGCGCCGCTACAATGTCGATATGGCCGTCTCGATCATCGCGGCTTCAGGCTCCATGGCTTCGATCATTCCGCCGAGCATCGTCATGGTGGTGATCGCGATCACCTCGAACCAGTCGATCGGCGCGATGTTTCTCGGCGGTATCGGCCCCGGAATCCTGATTTCCGCCAGCCTGCTGGTCGGCGCATGGCTTTATGCCAGAAACGGCGGCGAAACCTATCGCGATGCCGAACCCTTCTCGCTGAAGCGCCTGTGGACCGTCTTCGTCGATGCCGTGCCTGCGCTTTTCGTACCGATCATCATCGTCGGCGGCATTGTCGGTGGCGTGTTCACCGCCACCGAGGCCGCCTGCATCGCCGTCTTCGTCACGCTCGGCATTTCCTGTTTCATCTACCGCGAGCTGAAACTTTCGGAACTCGGACCGCTGATCCTGCGCACCGTCAGCCTGTCGGCCGCGGTGCTGATCATCGTCTCGACGGCGAGCATCTTCTCCTGGATCATCGCCTCGCTCGGCGTGACCCGGGCCCTTGACGCCTGGCTGCGCGATGTCGCCGCATCTCCGTTTGCCTTCCTCCTGATCGTCAACCTCCTGCTGCTCGTGGTCGGCATGTTCATGGAGAGCATCTCGGCGATCCTGATCCTGCTGCCGGTGCTGATGCCGATCGCCATCGGCTATGGCATCGATCCGGTCCAGTTCGGCGTGCTGACCGCACTCAACCTGTCGATCGGCCTGATCACGCCGCCCTATGGCATCTGCCTCTATGTCGCTTCCATGGTTGCCGGCAGGCGGATCGAACAGGCGGCATCCAAGGTCTGGCTGCCATTGATACCGATGATCATCGTCCTGCTGCTGACGGCCTTCGTCCCGGCCGTGACGCTGTTCCTGCCCAATCTGGTCTACCGCTGACAAGCGACGTCCCGATCACTCCAACCTGCCCAAAAAACAACAAGGGGAATACCATGAAACACATACCGGCCCTCGGGCTCGCAGCCCTCCTGTGCACCACCGCCATGCCGGCCTTCGCCGCCGATTACGTCTTCAAGATTGCCCACACCAACGCCGCCGACGAGGTGCAGGACAAGGGCCTGCAGCTGATGCGGGACCTGCTCGAGAAAAAGACCGATGGGCGCGCCACCATCGAGATCTTCCCGAACGGCGTGCTTGGCGATGAGGCCCAGCTTGTCGAAAGCACCATGCTTGGCACGCTCGACATGGCGATGACAGCGAACTCGACGATCTCCAACTACATCACCGACTACCGCGTCTTCGACCTGCCCTTCCTGTTCACCAGCATCGAGGCGCTGAGCGACAAGCTGGAAGACGAAGAGGTCTATGCCGCCATGGAGACCTCGGCCGAAACCGCCGGCTTCGAACTGATCGGCGTCTTCTCCTCCGGCATCCGCCACATCATGACCAAGGAGCCGGTTGCAAGCATCGAGGATATTCGGAACCTGAAGATCCGCACGATGCAGAACCCGATCCATGTCGACGCCTTCCGTTCCTTCGGCGCCAACCCGACGCCACTTGCCTATTCCGAGCTTTACGGCGCGCTTCAGAGTGGTGTTGTCGATGGCGCGGAAGGGGCCGCCACCAACTATACCGGCCAGAAGCTCTATGAAGTCGCGCCCGATTTCGCCATTCTCGGCTGGCTGAACATGACGGCCGTGCTGTTCATGAACGAGGGCATGTTTGCCGGCCTGCCGGAAGACATCCAGGTGGCACTGAAGGAAAGCGGCGAGGAAGCAGCCGTGTGGCAGCGCCAGTATGTCGACGACCAGGAGAAGCCGCTGCTTGACGCACTGGTCGAAAATGGCGTTACCATCAGCCATCCGGATCCGGCACCATTCCGCGAGGCCGTCATACCGCTTTACAACGAGATGCTGGAAACTGACAGCCAGAAGGCGCTGTTCGCGCTGGCGACTGAGGACTGATTGAAGAGGCGGCGGCCTATGCCGGCCGCCGCCTCGGGCATCCGGCCCGCCTTGAGGAAAAGGCAGCCCGAGAAGCAATGCCATCGAAAGACGCCCGTCTTGCGCCAATAGGCGTCGGACAGAGAGAATGAGACCGAGGAATTCCGATGACCTTCGACACGATCATCAAGGGCGGCACCATCGTCACCGCCGCCGACGCCTTCATGGCCGATATCGGCATCCGCAATGGCCGGATCGCCGCCATCGGCGAGGCGCTTGAGGGGGCGGGGACCGTCATCGACGCCACCGGCCGCCTCGTCATGCCGGGCGGCATCGACAGCCATGTCCACATCGCCCAGCCCGGCGCGCCCGAAGTGGTGATGGCCGAGGATTTTACGAGCGGCACGATCGCCGCCGCCTTCGGCGGCAACACCACCGTCATGCCGTTCTGCCTGCAGCAGCGGGGCCAGTCGCTGCGCGAGGCGCTGAAGGCCTATCACGCCGAGGCCGAAGGTCGCTGCCATGTCGATGTCAGCTTCCACCTCATCCTCACCGACCCGACTCCCGGCGTGCTCGGGCAGGAACTGCCGGCGCTGGTCGAGGAAGGCTATACTTCGCTCAAGGTGTTCATGACCTATGACGACATGGTGCTGAAGGACCGCGAGTTGCTGGAGGTGATGGCCGCAGCCCGGCGCACCGGCGCCTTCGTCATGGTCCATGCCGAGGGCTATGACACGATCCGCTTCCTCGCAGACGCGCTGGAGGCCGAGGGCAAGACGGCGCCCTATTACCACGGTCCCTCGCGTCCCGTCGCCGTCGAGCGCGAGGCAACCCACCGGGCGATTTCCTTCGCCGAGATCACCGATGTGCCGATCATGATCGTGCATGTCTCCAACCGTCAGGCGATGGAGGAGATCGAGCGCGCCCGAAGGCGTGGCCTCAACATCTACGGCGAGACCTGCCCGCAATATCTGGTGCTGACCGAAGAGGACATGGATGGCGCGGCGATGGAGGGGGCCAAATTCGTCTGCAGCCCGCCGCCGCGCACCACCGAGGACCAGGCCGCCTGCTGGGAAGGCCTGCAGCACGGCATCTTCTCCGTGTTCTCCTCAGACCACTGCCCCTATCGCTTTGCCGAGGATGGCAAGCTGACGGCGAAGGCCCATGATGGCTTCCGCTGGGTGCCGAACGGCATTCCGGGCATCGAGACGCGTCTGCCGATCCTGTTTTCCGAAGGCGTGAAGAAGGGCCGCATCAGCCTCAACCAGTTCGTGGCGCTGACCGCGACCAACCACGCCAAGACCTACGGGCTCTACCCGAAGAAGGGTACGATCGCGGTTGGGGCGGATGCCGATATCGTGCTGTGGGACCCGGAGATGACCCGCACCATCGACCAGGCCGACCTGCATCACGGCTGCGACTACACGCCCTATCAGGGTCTTGAGGTCACAGGCTGGCCGGTGATGACCATGCTGCGCGGACGGGTGGTGACCGATGGCGAGACACTGGTGAACGAAGCACCCGGCGGGGAATATCTCGCCCGCGAGCGGTCGCCGCTGGTCGAGGGCCGACAGGCGCTCTGAGATGACCTTGGCCGGAACGACCACCTCGTTTTTATCATCCATGCAATGAAATTCATTCATTCTTGAGAAGCCGAGAATGCGCTATAGTTTCTCTTTTGGCGAAATCGAGTGGGATGCCGGGGATGAAACGCGAGGAACTTGCCGACCTGACCGTCCTTCTTGCCGTGGTCGAGGAGGGCAATTTCACCCGCGCGGCGGTGCGGCTCGGCATTTCGCAGTCGGCGGTCAGCCATACCATCAGGCGGCTTGAGGCGGCGCTTGGCTTCAGGGCACTGAACCGGACCTCGCGCAGCGTCTCGCTGACCGACATGGGGGAGAAGCTGATCGCCTCGCTGCGCCCCGGCCTTGCACAGATCGAGGAGCGGATCGAGGAACTGCGCTCGATCGGCGACAGGCCGAGCGGGCTTGTCCGCATCACCGCGTCCCTGGCTGCCGTCAGGGCGATTTTGTGGCCGGTGATGACGGAGATTTCGCGCGACTACCCCGATATCCAGATCGAGATCAACACCAACAGCCGGCTCTCGGACCTGGCGGAGGGCCGGTTCGATGCCGCCGTCAGGCTTGCGGAAATGGTCGGGCCGGACCTCATCGCCGTACCGGTCGGGCCGGCCGTGGCGATGGCCGCCGTCGCCTCCCCGGACTATCTTGCCGGCCGCGGCGTGCCCGAACATCCAGACGAGCTTGCCCGCCACGACTGTATCGTCATGCGCTTCGGCGCCAACACCGCGCCCTATGACTGGGAATTCGAAGGCCGCGGCGAGGAAATCGTCCGCAAGGTGTCAGGCCCATTCATCTTCAACGAATCCGAACTCTGCATCAGAGCCGCGCTTGAAGGTTTCGGGATTGCCTACATCCCCCTGCCGGAGGTGGAAACGGAGATTGCAGACGGCAGGCTCCAGCGGGTTCTGGCCGACTGGTGCGAGCCGTTCGAGGGGTTTCACCTCTGCTATTCCAGCCGGCGCCAGATGAGCTCGGCGCTGCGCATCGTCATCGACCGCCTGCGCTACCGCATCGCCGGCACATAATCGGAAGGAAACGCCATGCTGCGCGAAAACATCAACGACCTGATCGCGCTTTCCGTCGTCGCCGAGGAGCGCAGTTTCACCCGCGCGGCGGCAAGGCTGAATGTCTCGCAATCCGCGCTCAGCCACACGATCAAGGCGCTCGAGACCCGGCTGGGTCTTCGGCTTCTGACCCGCACGACACGCTCGGTCTCGCCGACGCTTGAGGGCGAGGATCTGCTGGCGACGCTCGATCCGTGCTTCGAAACGATCGAGGCGCGCCTGCAGGCGCTCACCGACACGCAGGGCGAGCCATCGGGTATCGTCCGGATCGTTTCCACCGATTACGCGATCGAAACGCTGTTGTGGCCCAAGCTTGCGCCCGTCTTGAAGAAACACCCGGCGGTCAAGGTCGAGTTCGTCATGGACTATGGCTACACCGACCTGGCCTCCGCCCAGTGCGATGCCGGCGTGCGCTACGGCGAGCAGGTCAGCGAAGGCATGATCGCCACGCGCATCGGACCGGATGAACGCATGGTCTGCGTCGGAGCCCCGGCCTATTTCGCCGAGCGCGGCACGCCGCAGACGCCACAGGAACTGAGCGAGCACGAATGCGTGAACCTCAGGCTTTCCAACCACGGCGCGCTCTATGGCTGGGAGTTCACCGATCGCGACGGCCGCGAGTTCCGGGTCAAGGTCGAGGGCCAGGCCTGCTTCAACACGATCGCGCCCGTGGCCACGGCGGCGCGCGACGGTTTCGGCCTCGCCTTCGTGCCGGAACGGCTTGTTGCCACGGACATCGCCGCTGGTCGGCTCGCCATCTGCCTTGAGGAGTATTCTCCGTTTTTCCCCGGCATGCATTTTTACTATCCGAGCCGGCAACGCTCGTCTTCGGCCTTCCAGGTCGTCCTTGACGCGCTGCGCGAGCGTGCCTGACAGGCCGTTCATGAGCTGAGATCATAAGTGCATTCAAAAATCCCGTCATTAACTCCGGCTCCCCGGGCACCAGATGAGTGGTGCGACAGACATCGCACCGATCACGATTGGCCCCATAGGAGACCAGATATGAAACGTATCCTCGCAGCCTCTGCATTTGCACTTGCTTCCACTGCCGCCGCCGCCCAGGACCTTTCGACGACCGTGCCCGACGCCGTCGGCCAGGTTGCGCCGGCGCTTCAGGCCTATTCCAGCGACGACCTGATCGGCAAGGTCTGGGAAGGTGAAGAGCTTTCGATGCGTGATCGCGCGCTTGTCACCTTCGCCGCGCTGATGACGATGCACCAGATGGAAGACTTCCCGGCCTTCACCGCGCTGGCGCTCGATGCCGGTGTGGAGCCTGCCGAACTCTCCGAGACCATCACCCACCTCGCCTTCTACACCGGCTGGGGCAATGCGACCGCCGCCGCCGAGGCCATGGCGCCGGTCTATGCGGAGCGCGGCATCGGCGCGGACCAGCTGCCTTCGACCGATCCGGAGCTTCTGCCGCTTGACGAGGAAGCCGAAGCGGCACGCCAGGAAAACGTCTCCGGCAATTACGGCAATGTCAGCCAGGGCGTGGTCGACAATACCGAGCAGCTTCTGTTCCTCGACCTCTGGCTTCGCCCGGACCTTGAGCCGCGCGACCGCAGCATGGTCACCGTTGCCGCGCTGATTGCCGCCGGCCAGCCGGAGCAGATGACCTTCCACCTGAACCGCGCCATGGATAACGGCCTGACCCAGGAAGAGGCCGGCGCGATGCTCTCCCACCTCGCCTTCTACACCGGCTGGCCGCGCGTGTTCTCGGCAATGCCGGTGGCAAAACAGGTCTTCGAAGACCGGGCCGGCTGATCCGGCACGATGAATCGGAAAGGGCGGCCGCGCCCTTTCCGGCATGATCGATGAATATGGTTCATTGATGCTAGGAACGGTTCCACCCTTCCCTCATGCGCCCGGAACTCTATCTTGAGCGCCAAGGAGATCGGTCATGAAGATCGCGATACTGGGCTCGGGCAGAATGGGCGCGGCGCTTGGCCAGTGCTGGAGCGCCTGCGGCCACGACGTCGTCTTTTCCTATTCCCGCAGCGACGGCAAGCTTGCCCGCCTTGCCGATGCATCCGGCGCCGATTGGGCTTCCGTCGGTGACGCGGTCCGCGGAGCGGACGCCATTCTGCTCGCTGTCCACTGGAGCCGCGTCGACGACGTGCTGGATCAGGCCGGCGATCTTTCCGGCATCGTTGCGCTCAACTGTTGTGTGCCGCTCGACGCATCCGACAGCGAACTTGTCGTCGGGATGAACACCTCGGGCGCGGAGGCGCTCGCAAGACGCCGCCCTGATGCACGCTGGATCGGCTGCTTCAATACCTCGCCCTCCGAAGCGATCCCGGCCGTCTTCGAACGACGCGGCAAAGCGGAGCGTCCGCACATGATGTTCTACGGCGATGATCGCTCTGCCAAGGCCCTCGCCGCCGGACTTATCGGCGATATCGGCTTCGAGGCGCTCGACACCGGCGGGCTTAGGAACGCTCGCTTTATCGAACCCTTCGCGATGGCGACCGTCGAACTTGCCTATGTGCAGCCCGGCGGGCCGGAGCTCACTTACAGATTTCAAAAGATGCGCTCGACAGCGCACAACCAAGGAGAATGACCATGAAAATCATCCGTTCAGGCAGTAATCCCTCCAACAAGGGCCCTGAAGACTGGTTTACCGGCACGGTCCGCGTCGACCCGATGTTTGCCGCCGAAGAACCCGGCCGGGTCAGCGGCGCGCATGTGACCTTCGAGCCGGGCGCCCGCACCGCCTGGCACACCCACCCCGCCGGCCAGACGCTGATCGTCACCTTCGGCAAGGGCCGGGTGCAGCGCGAAGGCGGCCCGATCGAGGAAATCTCGCAGGGCGACGTCGTCTGGTTCCCTGCCGACGAGAAGCACTGGCACGGCGCTTCCCCGGAAACGGCCATGAGCCACATCGCCGTCCAGGAAAGCATCAACGGCAGCCCCGTCACCTGGATGGAGAAGGTCTCCGACGAAGACTACAAGGGCTGATCCGACGTGCGGAGCGGGCGGAAACGCCCGCCCGGCGCGCGCCGCGTGCTCCCACATGTCATATCAGGGCACCAGCGTCAGAAGCACGAAGACGACGAAAATCACCAGATGCACGGTGCCCTGCAGCACCGTCGTGCGGCCCGTGCCGAGCGTGATCGTGCTGACGAACAGCGTCAGAAGCAGCATCACCAGCTGCTCGGGCTCCAGGCCCAGCGTCAGCGGATGCCCGGAGATGATGGTGAACAGCGATACGATCGGGATCGACATGCCGATGCTGGCAAGCGCCGAGCCGAGCACCAGGTTGATGCTCTGCTGGATTTTGTTCTGCAGCGCCGCCTGGATCGACGAAATGCCCTCCGGCAGCAGCACCAGCGTTGCGATGACGACACCGACGAGCGCCGACGGCAGGCCGGCTGCCGCGATCGCATGGTCGAGCGGATGCGAAAGCGCTTCGGCGAGCAGGATGACGGTGGCAAGCGCAAGCGGCAGCAGCAGCGACGAATGGAGCGTCACCCGTCCGCTCGGGGTCTCGTTGTGCTTCTGGAAGAAGTGCTCGCGCTCGGACCCGGCATCATCAACGAAATAGTTCCGGTGGCGCACGGTCTGGATGAACAGGAAGACGCCATAGAGCACCAGGCAGCAGAGGCTGATGACCAGAAGCTGCGCCCAGGAATACTGACGGTGATCCCCCGAAATGGCAAAGTCCGGCAGCACGAAGGCGAGCGTCGAGAGCGTGCCGAGCACGGCAAGCGCGGCCGATGCGGCATCGAGCTTGAAGCTCTGTTCGTGATAGATGCGTGCCCCGAGGATGAGGCAGATGCCGATGATGCCGTTGAGCACGATCATGACCGCGGAAAACACGGTATCGCGGGCGACCTCGTCGGTGCCTTCCATGCCCGACATCATGATCGAGATGATGAGCGCGACCTCGATGAGCGTCACGCAGCCTGCGAGCACGAGCGAGCCATGAGGCTCACCGATCTTCGCGCCGATCACGCCGGCATGCATGACAGAGGCGAAGATGGCGCCGCCAAGCAGCAGCACGGCGGGAATGATGAATACGAGCGAGGTCTCATGCAGAACCCCGGTCACCTCGAGACCGCTCAGGCCCGCCGCGAGGACAGGCAGGACCCAACTCCAGGTCGGAGTGGAACGGGGGTTTATGTGCATGCATTTCTCCTTGTGGCCGCCCGCGAAAGATGGCGGAGACTAGCGAGGCGTTTACGGAACCCGGCCCGGCGAGGCCATGGAGTTGCCGAGAACAAAGGCGAGGTTGGCGGCGGCGGCGAACGAAGCCTCCCGTGCATCACCCTCCGCCATGCGGGCATTGGCAAGGTCCGCCTCGGCGGCGGCGGCGGCCGTGACCGTGCCGACGCCGTTCTTGTAGGCTTCGAGCGCGGCGTCATAGGTGCGGTCGGCGGCGTTCACCATCTTGACGGCGGCGTTGTGAGAGGCGATCGCGCTGGTCAGTCCGTTGGAAGCGACGACGATCTCGCGCGCGGCCGCGTCCTTCAGCCGCTCGAAATCGCTTGAGGCAGTGGCGGCGCGGCTTTCCGCCTCCTTCATCGCCGCCTCGCGCATTCCGCCATCGTAAAGCGGGAATGTCAGGCCGACGAAGACATTGCCATTGACGCCGCTGGCATTGGCGGTGGGCAGTCCCCTGACGGTGGCATTCGCGCTGTAGGTCGAAAGCGTACCGTAGACGCCGATCTTCGGCATGAAGGTCGCCCGGGTTACGTCGACGCCCGATTGCGAGGCTTTCACTGCGGCATATCCGGCGAGAATGTCCGGGCGGCGGGCCAGCGCGAGGTCGATCATCGTCGCAATCGGCGTCTGGACCGAGCTTGGCAGCCGCCGATTGTCGTTGCTCCTGACCTTGAGATTGACCATCGGCGAGATACCGACCGCGGCGAGCAGCGCCTGATAGGCATCGTCCTCGTCGCCTTTCGACTGCACCACGCGGAACTCGCCCTGCGCAACGAGCTGCTCGGCCTGTGCAACCTCCACGGACGTGGCAAGCCCGGCCTTTCGCTTGGCATTGACGGCATCGGCGAGCGTGCGCGCATTGCCGAGCGACTGCACCGCCACGCGCTGATGCATGCGCGCGGCGTTATACTGATGGTAGGCGGCCGTGACCTGGAAGATCAGCTGCTGATGGGCGGCGTTGAACTTGTAGTTGGCGGCGAGCGACAGCTCTTCGGCGGCGGAAACGGCCGCGCTGCGTCCGCCGAAATCGAAGGCCAGCCACTGCAGGGCGATGAACGGCGCCACGCCGTCGATATTGGTGTCGAAATAGGAGCTGCCGCCAACCGGGATCGGCAGGGGCGAGGTGTTGGTTCCCGTGCCCGCCAGAACATTGGCGGTGATGAAGGGAAGGTAGGTCGCTTCCGCCATGCCGACAGCGACGGCGGCCCGGCGCGCATCCTCCCAGGCGGCGCGTGTGGTCGGATTGCTGCGCTGGGCAAGATCGATCAGTTCCGGCAGGCCATAGTTGCGGCTCTCGTCGACCTCGGGTCGGGAGATCGCAAGCGCACCTTCAGCCTCCGCACTGGCTCTGAGGGATGTCGCGCCATCCATCCACGGCTGGTCGGGCGAAGCGGGTGCGAGCTTGAGGGCATCCGCCGAACAGGAGGCGAGCAGCACCGCGGCAGCCATTGCTGCTGCCGATTGCCATCCCACTGTCCTGCGGTTCGCGAAATTCACCCCGTCACCCCCGGTTCCTGCGTTCCGGTCAAATCAGTTTCCGTGTCTTCCGACAAGTCTTGTCGCGAAATTCGGCTCTCCAGTGTGGCAATGTCGGCCTCGGCGCGCGCGTCGACTTCGGGCCGGAACATCAGGTCCAGCGCCCTTTCGTTGAGCTGGTCGGCCAGCACCAGCGCCCGGCTGCGTTCCTCGCGTGGCCAGCGCATCGAATGCGGCTCATAGCTCGCCATGTCGATGGCTTCGCGGACGGATCCGAGGTTCTGTTCGATCAGCGCGACATAACCGAGCGAGGCGCGCCGTTCGGCAAAGGGCGTGGCGGCGAGTTTGCGCACCCGCGCCACTGCCTCGCCAAGCCCATCGCGCACCGCCTGAGAAACGCTGACCGGCCAGATCAGCGTGAAGACGAGATAGACCACGGTGTTGCCGAGCAGGATGCCAATGATGCGATCGCTGGCAGACGACAGGTCGGTGCCCGGGCTGAAGCCCTGGATGACGGTCAGGAGGAAGGCGAGCGCGATCTGCACCCCGCCATAGGAAATCCGCTCGCTGCCGGTCGAGACCCAGGCAGAAAGCGCAACGACGACGAAGATCAGCGCCGCAAGGGCACCAACCGATTCCATCTGCGGAATGAGGTAGAGGATCGTCACAAGCCCGATGAAGGCGCCGATGAGACAGCCGGTGATGCGCAGCACCAGCTTGTGCACCGTCTCGCCCGTCGTGCCGAGTGCGGCGACATAACAGGTGATCATCGCTGTATGGATGCCGGACCAGTCGGCGGCGGTGTAGATGAAGTAGCAGGTGACGGCGGCAAGCGTGGTCTTCAGCGCGAACTGCAGATGAACGGGATTGGTGAAGGCATCCGGCGCGACGAAGGCATCGTCAAGCGGAAGGCCCTTTTCCAGCGGCGCTTCGCCGACGAGATCTTGAAGCGTGTCCGCGACATGCGAAAGCCGCTTGTCCTCGATGTCGGGCAGTGTGGGCCTTTCGTCCTCGAATATCTTGCGCGTAAAAACGATATCCGCGGCCCGGCGGCAGGCGGCGGCAAGCGCTCCGCGTTCGGCTTCGTCGGTATCAGCACCGACACCGGAAGCGGCAAGCAGCAGCCGGTAGCTTTGGGCCTGGGACTTCGAAAGAAAGGCGTTGGTGCGGCCGTTGACCAAGTGGAACATGCCGGTCGTCTTCAAGAGGTTGTCCGCGTTCGCGGTGCCTTCGCCGATGGTCTCGGTCAGCTTCTCGCGCAGGCCTTCGCCCGGCTTTTCCAGCCAGTCGGCGGCAAGGTTCAGCCGGTCGGCGATCTCCTGGCGCAGCAGCTTCTGCGGGGGAATACCGAACAACAGGTTATAGACCGCCATCACCGCCATCGGCACGAACACCATCGCCCAGGCATAGAGCACGGCGCGCGTTGCGATCTCGCCGATCGGGATGGAGCCGAGCAGCGTCATCACGAAGGAAATCACCAGCGCGACGATGCCGGCCTGCTCGCCGAGCTTGGTGGCCGAATCGACATAGAGGAAGATGAAGGAGGTGATGACGATCGCCGCGATCTGGGCTGCCGGATAGTCGATCGTCAGGTTGATGAGGCCGATCAGCAGGAAGACGACGAAGGTGACGGCAAGGATCAGGCCGACGCCGGTCAGCACATTGTCGGCCGCGCTCGGCTTGGCCATGAAGATCACCAGATAGCAGCCGATCGCCGCTTCCGGGAAATGGTACATCATCGAGATGACGCAGGAGATGGCGCAGATGATGCCGATCGAGACCGACTGCGTGAACCGTCCCGGAAACGGCTTCAGGTCGTCGATCAGGCGCAGCGACCTGCGCCCGAGATCACTCGTCTGTGCAGGATTGGCCATGCTCTACCACGCTGGAGGCGGAGGCGCCGACGCGCATCAGATCCGGCGGCGGATCATCGAGTGCTATGCGGACCGGGAACCGCTGGGCGATACGCACCCAGTCGAGTTCCTTCGGAACATAGGGAAGGCTGCGGGGTATATTGATCGCGCCTTCGGTCGTGACACCCCAGCCGATACCCTGGACGTGGCCCCTGATCGGCACGGACCTGTCCGACATCACATAGACGGTGGCACAGGTGCCGACCTTGATGTCGCCGATTTCACCCTCGCGATAAAGTGCGGTGGCAAACCAGTGTTCGGTGTTGACCAGCGTGAAGACACTTTCGCCCGTCACGATGAACTGTCCGCTTGATGTGCCAAGGCCGACGACCCGGCCGTCATGCGGCGCGAAGACCTTGGTATTGGCAAGGTTTCGCTCGGCGATGGCGAGCGCGGCGCGCCGGCTTTCGATCAGCGCCAGCGAGGCATCCGGCGAGGAGACGAGCGATCTGGCCGCCGTGCTCTGCTGCTCGGCCTGCTGCAACGAGACTTCGGCGTCACGCTTGGCGGTGCGGGCGTCCTGGACCTGCTGGTCGGTAACATAGCCCTTCGGCTGCAGGGGCAGCAGTCTTTCAAGCGTTTCGGTGGCAAGCTCGAGGTTGACCTTGGCCCGGTCGATCTGCTGGTCGGCGATGACGGCATTCGCCTCTTCGGCGGCGATGCTGCGCTTCTGGGCCTCATAGGCCGCTTCCGCCGCCTTCAGATCGCCCTCGGCCATCTGCACCTGAAGCCGGTAGGTCTCGTCTTCAAGCGTGAACAGAAGCTCGCCTTTCGACACCTTGTCGTTCTCGGCGACGAATATCTCGGAAACCCTGCCCGGCACGGTGGCGGAGATATTGGTGATG
The DNA here is from genome assembly GCF_000960975.1 of Martelella endophytica. Classification (NCBI taxonomy): domain Bacteria; kingdom Pseudomonadati; phylum Pseudomonadota; class Alphaproteobacteria; order Hyphomicrobiales; family Aurantimonadaceae; genus Martelella; species Martelella endophytica. The sequence continues at coordinate 775,692 of NZ_CP010803.1, forward strand.
GGTGCCGTCAGCGTCGCGTCCTGCGACAGGATGTTTCTGTGAGACCGGGTCATGTGCTCGTAGCCGAGCCAGGCCGTCGCCGCGATCAGCACGACGGGCACGAGGATGAGAAGCTTGGCCTTGTTGGAAAGCATCGCCTGCTACCTCCCGAACACGAAAAGAGAGGTGGCGAGGCCGATGCAGATGGCGAGAAGCAGGTACACCAGCACCCTCAGCGGCATGACATCATCGAGCCCGGTCCGGATCAGCACCAGCCGGATGATGACGGTGGAGATGATACCGATCAGCGTCGATGCGATCCAGGACGGGAAGTAGGCGCCGTAAAGTGCAAATTCCGGGCCCTTGCTCGCAGAAGCGCAGCCATTCAGCGCAAGTGCCGCTGCAAGGAAACTGATGACACGGAATTGAGCCACGCCTGAATACTCTTCATTTCACTACCTGGTCCTGCCGCCTGCAAAAGCGGTTCAGAACATTTCCGTTACCGGAGAGCGACATGTCAACACGGGTGGCACGATAATACCACCCTTTCGTCCACAATCAGCCGCCTTCAGAACCGGAACATCACGCCGGCGACGGGACCTTGCAGGACGGTGTCGAAGACATTGCCGTCATGATCATAGTCGATCGACTGGTATTTATAGCCGACGGAGAGCGAGGTGCGCGGGGTGAAGTCATAGCGGAAGGCCGCAAGCGCCATCCACGAAATATCCGATCCCGCGGAAAAGCCGCCAACATCCGCCTGCCCGATAATGCCCATCTTCTCGTTGAACTTGTACTGGGCGAGGAAGCCGAATGCGGGGTCGACCCAGCCGAAATCCGTCTTGGCGCCATAGTTCGCACCATAGGTCGGTGCGCTCACATGGATATCGGTCCAGACATGATAGATGCGCACGCCGCCCAGGAAATCCATCTTGAACCGGTCCGTATCGGCAAGGCGAACCGAACCGAAAAGCGCGGTGTTGAAGAGCTTGCTGCCGACATCGACATCGATGTTGTCGACGACCCCGAAACCCGGAATGTTGACCGGACCCGTCGCTTCCTGATCGCTCAGATCGACATACATGATATCGGCATAGGCGCCGAAGCTGCCATTGGTTGCCCAGAGGTTGATGAAGCCAGCGAAATTGAGCTGCTCCAGAACGTCCGAGAAGCTCTGATGCAGTTCGACGGTCGACGCGCCGGTATAGGGCGTGACATGCCCGGTCATGCCGGTCGCCCAGAGATAGGGCGTGACGACGAAGGTCCAGTCCGAGGTCGGCGCGGCCACCGGCGTGACGACGGGTGCTGCGGACAGATCGGCCGCCGAAGCTGTGCCGGAGAGAAGGCTGACGGCGAAAGAGACGCCGAGAATGCTGCGAAAGGCGATATTCATTGCTTGTTGCCCTTGTCCGGTTCGATGCTAAAGCGTGTTCTTGAAGAAACGGCCATCCTTCATGATGATGGCCATGTTTTCGGGGTTTGCAACCAGAGAAATATCCTCGAGCGGATTGCCATCAATCAGAAGCAGGTCGGCGAGCGCATCGGGCTCGATGACACCGATCTTGCCGGGATAGGGATTGCGCTCGCCGGAAAGCGCCATCAGTTCGCCGCTGCGGCCCGTTGCCATGCGCAGGACGTCGACATTGGAGAACCAGTCGGAAAGCAGCGCCAGCTGCCGGCCCTGCGTCTCTGTGCCCGGCGGGTTGAACAGCACATCCGTGCCCCAGACGAACTTTTCCAGGCCGAATTTCTGCGCCCATTCGAAGCAGCGCACCGTGCCCCTGGCAATTTCCTGCTGTTCGCGCCGCTGCTGCTCTGTCCCCTTGGGATTGGCATATTCACCGCCGAGGAAGGGCTGGATACTCCACCAGATCCCCTGGTCGGCCATCATCCGCACCGTTTCCTCATCGGCAAGCTGGCCATGTTCGATGCAGTGGACACCGTTGTCGATCGAGCGCCTGATGCCCTTGGCGGTATAGACGTGGGTGCAGACATAGGTGCCCCAGTCTTCCGCCGCCTGCACCGCGGCACGGATTTCTTCCGGCAGGAATTGCAGGCTCGGCACCGGATCGTAGCTTGAGGAAACGCCGCCGCCGGTCATGATCTTGATCTGGCTGGCGCCGAGTAGAAGCTGCTCGCGCACCCGGTTCAGAACCTGCGGCACGCCGTTGGCGATGGAGGAGATGCCGGCCTGCTCGGCATGGCTGAGGTTGGACTGATCGGAGGCCGGGATCTCGTAGACCATGCGGAAATCGCCGTGGCCGGAGGTTTGCGAGATCATCGCGCCGGAGGGGTAGATGCGCGGGCCGACGGCCTTGCCTTCATCGATCGCGCGCTTCAGCGGAAAGGATGGCCCGCCAACGTCGCGAATGGTGGTAAAGCCGCGCATCAGCGTCTTCTGCGCTTCATTGGCGGCGACCAGATGGACATAGGGCACGGCCGCGGTCATCGCCACCTGCATCGGGATCGCGCAAAGCAGCGCATGCCAGTGGCTGTCGATCAGGCCCGGCATCAGCACCCTTCCGCCGCAGTCGACCGTCGTCACATCGTCGACCGTTTCGGACGTCGGGACCAGCGCCGCGATCCGGTTGTCGCGGATGAGGACGTTGCGGCCTTCGATCAGATCGGCCGAATGACCGTCGAAGACGCGGACATTGGTGAAGAGCGTCGCTTCGGGGACTGTCTGGGCAAGGGCGGGAAAGGCCGAAACCGCATTGGCGGCGATGCCTGCCGCCACGCCCTTGAGGATCGACCGGCGGCTGAAGCCATCGGCAAGGCGCGCATTCAGCCGCGCGAAATCGGGTGTGTGGCAGAGGCATCCCGCCCCGTGAACAAGATGCTGGTATTTCGTGCCCGCGCGCATGCTTCCCCCATGGTATGCCATCCCTCGCCCGATGATGACCCGGCGCCGCTGGCAAATCTCCGCCCGCCGCGCCGCGAAGGCTCATCGTTCAGGGAAACCCTACGAAGCTTCGCCCCTTGAATGCAAGTAAAGCCTTGATGAAAAAGCAATGTGCCTTGCTAATCGCCGGCCAGCGCATCGCCCGCCAGATCAAACGGCGCCGAAAGCGTGTTGCCGACGGCATCGAAGATCAGTGCGCCCGCCTGTCGCAGCGGGCTGGACATGTCGTTGGTATCCTCGAGCTCGGGATAGATCGCGGCGAGATCGGCATAGCGGCTGTGGTTCAGCGGATCGCTTGAGGAGACGGAGGAGATGTCGAGCAGCAGTACGTGCTCCTCGCGCGCCTTGGCAACCACATCCGGATCGGTGATATCGAGCTGACCCGCACGCTGATGGTTGCCCTGGAGCAGCCGGGAAGCGGCAAGCGCGCGGTCGTCGGCCGAGACCATCACCAGCAGGGGCGGGTCGAGCGGGCCGATGACGTCAAGCTGGGCGTTGAAGACATCCTCGTCGATGTCGGGCGCCGCAAGAATGACATTGAGTTTCCTGAGCGCTGGCCGATCGCCTTCCAGCGCGAGCTGGCGCAGCGCCTCCATCGAAAGCCATCCGCCCATGGAATGGCCGAAGAGCATCACCGAGCGAACCTTTGAAAGGCTGGTCAATTGCTCGAGCACATCTGTCAGGCCGTCGCGCGAGAAGGTCGCCGATTCCCGGTCGGTGGCGTAATCCAGAAGCCGCGCCTGCGAAGGCCAGGAGAAGAACACCGGCACGCCGGTAATTTCGGAATCGGCCGAAAGCTGAGCGAGCCTGAAAAGCCCCTCCTGAAAGCTGACATTGAAACCATGCACGAACAGCGCAATCCGGCCGCTGTCGCTGGCGTCCGCATTCACCGCCTTGTCGAAGGCCTGCTTCGACAGGACCACATGCCGGACGACGGTAAACTTCGTGTCGGGGTGGGGCCTGGCGGAATAGGGCCACTCGATCTCGCCGGACACATGGTTTGGCGGAATGGAGATGGTGAAAGCTGCGTAGCTCAGGTTTTCGGCCCGATCATTGGTGAAGCCCTCATGCGCCACCTCGGCGGCCTCGCGCGATGTCGCGACATAGATGGTGACGGTGCGACGCCCTTCGGACCCATCCGGATAGGAGCGCAGCACCTCCGGACCCGGCCTCGTCCCGCAACCGGCCAGCGTTATCAGCATCACAAGCAGAAAAGACAGCTGACATAGTGCTGCGATGACGCGGCCGCTTGCTGTCATGACGGTGATTTCGAAAGGGGGCTCGCGCAACATACCTTGGGACACAAACTGTTATGAACTGATGAGGCCGACCGACCTTACTGTCTTGCCATCAAATTCTTAGGGGTGGGCAAGGCGGAAAGCAAGCCGCCAGCCAGCACTGTCTTGACCGTGTTATGAGGCCCCGATAACTGTTGGGTATCGGGAACATCTGCCAGGGGAGACGAAAATTGGACAGGAAAACCGCAGCCGAAGCCTTGTTCGATCCGAACGACGAGACTTACGGGACAGCCGATCTTTCAGCAATCCTGCCGAAATCGAAGTTCCCGGATGCCGAGCGGGCACCGCGACTTGCCTATGCCGCCATTCACGATGAGCTTCTGCTCGACGGCAATGCCCGCCAGAATCTCGCGACCTTCTGCCAGACCTGGGAAGAGCCGGAAGTCCATCAACTGATGGACGACTGCATCGACAAGAACATGATCGACAAGGATGAATATCCGCAGACCGCCGAGATCGAGGCGCGCTGCATTCGAATGCTTGCCGATCTATGGAATGCGCCGCAAGGCCCAGCCACTGGAACCTCGACCACCGGCTCGTCTGAGGCGGCCATGCTCGGTGGCCTGGCCATGAAGCGTCGCTGGGAGACCAAGCGCAAGGCCGAGGGCAAGCCGATCGACAAGCCCAACCTGATCACCGGTCCGGTACAGGTCTGCTGGCACAAGTTCACCCGCTACTGGGATATCGAGCATCGCGAAATCCCGATGGAGGACGGCCGGCTGCTGATGACGCCGGAAGAGGTGCTGAAGCTTTGCGATGAGAACACGATCGGCGTCGTGCCGACGCTTGGCGTGACCTTCACCGGCGAATACGAGCCGGTCAGGGCGGTCTCCGATGCGCTCGACGACCTTCAGGCTCGTACCGGCCTCGATATCCCGATCCATGTCGATGGCGCCAGCGGCGGCTTTCTGGCGCCCTTCTGCGCACCGGACCTCGAATGGGACTTCCGCCTGCCGCGGGTGAAGTCGATCAATGCGTCCGGCCACAAGTTCGGCCTGTCGCCGCTCGGTGTCGGCTGGGTGCTGTGGCGTGAGGAGCAGGACCTGCCGGAACAGATGATCTTCTGGGTCAATTATCTCGGCGGCAACATGCGCGATATCGCGCTCAACTTCTCCCGTCCCGGCGGGCAGGTTGTCTGCCAGTACTACAACTTCCTGCGCCTCGGCCGCGATGGCTATCGCAAGGTGCACGAGGCCTGCTATCGCAGCGCCGCCTATCTGGCAGAGGCCCTGGAAAAAACCGGCCTCGTCGATATCGTCTTCGACGGCGATCCCGCACGCGGCATCCCGGCCGTCTCGTGGAAGCTGAAAGAAGGCCTTGCGACCAACTACACGCTGTTCGACCTCGCCGATCGCCTGCGGGCCCGCGGCTGGCAGGTGCCGGCCTATACGCTGCCGGCCAATTGCGAAAACCAGGCAATTCAGCGCATTCTGGTGCGCAATGGTGTGTCGATCGATCTCTGCTCGCTGTTGATCGACGACATGATGACCGCCGTCGAATATTTCCGCGCCCATCCGGTCAGCAAGCCCCTGACCGAAGACGAGGCTTCCGGCTTCCACCACTGAGCCTTTCACGCGACGACGAATAAAGGGGAGCCGTTTTGGCCCCCCTTTTGCATTTGTTCCGGTGCGCCGCGTCAGTGCGCCAGCATGATCGCCGTCGCGTTGCCTTCCGCCTGATCGAAGGCGGAAAGCGGGACGACGTGGATGCCGCCGGCTGCGGCAAGCTTGCCGAGATCCATGCTGACATAGCCGAGGCTGTCATAGGGCTTCAGGAACATCAGGCCGCGATCGAGGTCGGTGAGCGATGTCCATGAGGTGTATTCGGTGATGTAGTCCGGCTTCTTGACCTCGCCCTGGCCCGACAGCGCGGCGGCAGAGCTCGTCAGAGCGCTCGCCTTGGCGCTGGCGTAGCGCGAGGCGCCGCGCGGGCGATCAAACTTGTTCATCAGGTGCGACAACGCCAGGATCGCCTTGTCCGGCCCGTCGGCCTTTTCGGTGAAGTTGGCATAGTAGGCGGCGCGGACGAAGCGGCCGACGGCCGTATCGGAGGCTGGCAGCCCGGCCGTGGCGATGCCCGAATCCGGCTGAACGAATTCCTGCCCGAGAATGGTCGCCGCCGTTTGGTCGGTGTTGTCGAAGAAGGTGTAGTTGTTGAGATTGGTCAGATGCCAGTCGAAGCGCGGGCTGTTGGTCATCACCCCGATCGGATTGTCGAAGATGTGGCGCTCGCCATCGAAGAACTCGATCACGATCGAGGCGCCGCTGCGGTCATGCACGGTGTAGTGGAACGGCGGGATCGTGCCGCCAAGCGCTTCGAGCGGATCGACGATGACCGGCTGGTTCTCGAGCGCGGCCTTGACCTCGGCCACGGTTGAAAACTGGCCGAGGATCCAGGCGCCGAGGTCGATGGCGGAGAGAAGCGGCGCGTCTGCGGCAAACGTATCGTCAGGCCCGTGGGTATCGGCAAAGGCGAGCAGGCTGAAATCGAGACCGGCCTCGTTCATCCCTTCGCAGACCTTCAGATCCTTGATGCTGCCATTGGGCACCGCAACGCCGAGAATGTCGTATTTGCTCTGATATTCGAGCGCCGGATGTGCACCGACCTTGGACGCAAGCGGCGTGCCCTTGGGAATGAAGGCGGCGAGATAGGGAAGCTCCACGGGCAGCTCCATGGTTCGCCCGGCATAGACGGAGCCCTGAAGATCACGGTAGAGAAGGGATGTGCACATGTTCGACCTCAATTGACGGTTTTCGTTACCCCTTTGAAGGGTAGTTCAGACGGCGCATCTGATCTCGATCACGACGCGGCATGACGCGCCTCTCGCATGCTCAGCGCTGCGCCGATGAAGAAGCAGAGCGCGCCGAACCAGAGATTGGCGTTTGAAACGGTCATGATCCACGCGGCCTCCTTCCCTTCCGGCGTATAGGCTATTGTTGAAGCGATCATGAAGGCAATGCAACCGAGAAGGTTGATGGCGCCGATCCACCAGGAAACATCGCGGCGCGGCAGCGACAGATGCGCGTGCCCCACCTCGATATAAGCGAGATAGCCGGAGACCAGGAAGAGCACGGATCCCGCCATGCCCGGCCCCCAGATGACGATATCCTGCATGACCCAATCTGAAGGCGTGTGGATCGCATCGAAGGTGTTGAAGTTGAAGAAGATCGTGCCGATGAACTGGGTCGCGGCGCTGAGCCAGCCGGCATTCATCGGTTCCCAGCCGAAAAGGGCCGGACTGTCCCTGCCCTCGGCGCGCGCCGCCTCGGCATTGGCGGCCTGGAACAGTTGCATGTAGGCGGCGGTGGTGAAGGGAATGGAACCGGCAAAGAAGGTCACGTTGGTCGCCCAGGACGGCAGATGCGCCACCATCGCCGGATAGAGCGCCATGGCGCTGCCCGCCATGAACAGCGCCGAGCCCAACACGAAGATCAGCCCGGTCAGCCAGTTGTAGAGCGCCGTCTGCCAGAATGGGGCCGGAACATTCTCCAGGGCCCGGCGGTGTCGGAAAAGGCCCTTGCGGTGATCGCGCGAACGCCAGACCAGCGCCCGGCCGTCGCGGTGGAAGTAGCGGATGGTAACAAAGGGCCAGGGACCGGCATGCCTGGTTTCGGCACTGTCGTCGGTGGTGGGTTCCATCACGTCAATTCACTATCCAGCTGAAACCTGCGGGTGCAGTAAGTCCAAACGAGCAATTGAGCTGTAGAGGATCGCAGCCATCGCGTCCACCATTGTCCTTGGGGTAGATGCAACTGTAAAATCCTCCGGATTAGCTCTATCCGAGCAGCACGATCACGATACCGAACAGCGTCAGAACGGTGCTCGACGTGGCATATCCGACCGAATAGCCGATAGCTGGCACCTGGCTTTCTGCGCGATCGGTAATCATGCTGAGTGCGGCAGGCGCGGTGCGGGCGCCGGCGCAGCAACCGAGCACGATCGCATCATCGAAGCGGAACAGGTACTTGCCGATGTAGAGCGCCAGCACCATCGGCACGGCGGCGGCAACGACGCTCCATGCCAGAAACACCACGCCCAGCTCCTTCAGCGCTGCGATCAGCCCCGGCCCGGCGGTCAGGCCGACGACGGCGATGAACATGTTGAGGCCGATCGAACTCATGAACCATGTTGTCGCGCGCGGCACGCGACCGAAGGCCGGGCGTATCGATCTCAGCCATCCAAGCAGGAGGCCGACCAGCAATACGCCGCCGGCGGTCGAAAGCGTCAGCGGCACGTCGCCGACCTTCAGGGTCAGCGAGCCGATCAGCGCGCCGATCACGATGGCAGCGCCGATGAAGGCGATATCGGCGCGTTCTGTCTCGCGGTCGAGATAGCCGAACTTGCGGGCCACGGCATTGATATCGGCGATGCGGCCGACGACATGAACCACGTCCCCGCGATAAAGTCGCGTGTCGGAGAGGATCGGGATGGAAACCGACATCGCGCCGCGATGGATGGCGGTGACGAAAATTCCGCGTGTTTCGGGCAGGTCGGCGAGTTCGCCGAGCGTCTTCTTGTGAACGTGGGAAGCTGTGATCAGGACGTCGACACCTTCCACGGGCACCGTCAGAAGGTCCGCATCATCGACCTCGTGCAAGGTAGCGCCGACGATGTCGAGCAGCACGCCGCGCGCGCCGCCGATGGCCACCACGTCCCCGGGTTCCAGCACCATGTCCGCCGTGGCCTCGACAATCGTGCCGCCGCGACGAAACCGACCGATAAAGAGCCGGTGACCTTCGAAGACATGCTCGGCCTGAACCACGGTCAGCCCGGCGAGCGCCGAACTCTCGTCAACGCGGTAAGCCCTTGCCACATAATGGTGCCAGGCCGTAGCGGACCCGCCTTGCCCGTCACCGCCGCCGACCCGTTTGACATAGGCCCGGCAGGCAGCGGGCAGGTCGATTTTCAGCAGTTTCGGGCCTAAGATGCCGAGAAACACCACCGAGCCGAACGTGCCGATCACGTAGGATATCGAAAAGGCCGCCGGCATGATGTTGAGGCTTGTCGCCTTTTCCGCCGCGCTCATGGCGGTCTGGCCGATTGCGGTTTGCGAGAGCCCGAGCGCCGACGAAGTTGTCGTCGAGCCAGCATAAAGTCCGGCGGCGATGCCGATATCGTATCCGGCAAGCTTTGCTGCCGCATAGACGGAGCCCAGACCGAGGCCACAGACCAGCAGGGCAAACGATGCCTGCTGCAGGCCGCCGGAAAACAGCCCGCGCACGAATTGCGGACCGGCGCTGTAACCGACGGCGAAAAGATAGAACATGAAGAAGATGGCTTTGACATCCGGCGAAACGGTGATGCCGATCTGGCCGATCACGAGGGCAGCGAGCAGCGTCGCGGTGACCTCCCCCAGCGAAATACCCGCAATCGCGACCTTGCCCACCGTGTAACCGAACAGCAGGGCCAGAAACAGCGGGATTTCGATATTGTCGCGCAGAACACTCACAAACCAGTCAAGCATGTCGAACTGCAAACCTTCATTCCCCAAGTGACAGTGTCCCCAGTTCTGCCCTGTTTCGCGCGCGCAATAAAGGGTCGCGCCCACTTTTGCTGCTTGAGCGGGAAAATACCCGCCCACCAGGATCGCGACCTCTAGTCGGGGTGCCAGTGCGCTGCGACGTCGCCGCTCCAAGAGGAATTCGCGCGAGGCGATCAGGAAACCAGCGTGCCTTTTTGGACCGCGAAACCGTCTCAAACTTAGCATTCGTCACGATAGGAGGCTTTTCCTGTGCCTTGACTTGATAAATTCTACTTTCGCCTTCCGCTCCGCAGGCGCACTTTCCGGCGGTGAAATTCAACATTTGCTGCATCGCGGCTCCTACCCATATCTGCTCAGCCATTCATGTGTAGGTCCCGTCCGTTGCAGCCAGAAACCTCCAGGACAAGATGACGATGGCGATCGAACAAACCGATACTCTTATAGTTGGCGGAGGACAGTCGGGTATCGCCATGAGCGAACATCTGACGGCGGCGGGCGTCGATCATATCGTGGTCGAGCGCAGCCGTATTGCCGAGCGCTGGCGTTCCGAGCGGTGGGATTCGCTGGTGGCCAATGGTCCGGCCTGGCATGACCGCTTTCCCGGCCTTAAATTCGAGGACGTCTCGCCCGAGACCTTTCCGCCGAAAGAGCGCATGGCGCGCTATTTCGAGGACTACGCCAGGATGATCAAGGCGCCTATCCGCTGCGGCGTCGAGGTGAAGAGCGTTCGCCGGCTGGAGGGTCGCCCCGGCTTTCGCGTCGAAACCTCCGAAGGCGTGATCGAGGCGCAGCGGGTCGTTGCCGCCACCGGCCCGTTCCAGAAGCCTTCCTTCCCCGCCATCGTGCCTGAAGAGGCCGGCATCACCCAGATCCATTCCAGCACCTACCGCAACCCCGATCAGCTCCCCGAAGGGGCCGTGCTTGTGGTTGGCGGCGGCGCCTCCGGCTCGCAGATTGCGGAGGAACTGAACCGTGCAGGACGCAAGGTCTTCCTGTGTGTGGGCGAGCACTACCGTCCGCCGCGTTCCTATCGCGACCGCGACTATGTCTGGTGGCTGGGCGTTCTCGGCAAATGGGACGAGATCAAGATCGACTCCAGGAAGAAGCACGTGGCTTTCGCGGTCAGCGGCTACGATGGCGGCAAGACCATCGACTTCCGCCGTCTCGGCAATGCGGGCGTCACCATTCTCGGCAAGGCTGAACGCTACACCGACGGCGTCATGACCTTCAGCGATGATCTCGCCGCCAATATCGCCGAGGGCGACCGCGCCTATCTGGAAGTGCTGCAGGAGGCTGACGACTACGTCGCGGCCAATGGCATCGATCTCCCCGAAGAACCCGAAGCCTGGAAGATCGAACAGGATCCGGAATGCATCGCGAAACCGATCGAAAGCCTCGACCTTGCCAGGGAAGGAATCACGTCGATCGTCTGGGCAACGGGTTTCCGCTTCGATTTCAGCTGGCTGCAGGTTCCCGGCGCCTTCACGCCCGAGGGCATGCCGTTCCACAAACGCGGCATCTCGGCCCAGCCGGGGATCTACTTCCTCGGCCTGCCGGAACTGACCAACCGCGCATCTTCCTTTATCTATGGCTGCTGGTACGATGCCAAATATCTCGCCACCCATATCGGCGTGCAGCAGGCCTATGTGGCCTATGAAAAGGCCTGACATCCAACGTAACTGACACGCCCGCTGCCGGTCATTCGCGATGTCTATCGCAGATGACCCGTGGCGGGTTTCCCGTTTTCCGGACAGACAGAAGGACCGCTCCCTTGAAATCAGTGATGTTTCTCAACGGCCCGAATGCCAATCTCTACGGGCTGGACCCTTCGGGGACCTATGGCACGGACAGTTTCCCGCAGATCGAAGCGGCCTGCCTCGCGCGTGCGACCGAGCTCGGGATGGCCCTCGATTTCCGCCAGTCGAACCATGAAGGCGTGCTGGTCGACTGGATCCAGGAGGCAAGGCAGTCCTGCAGCGGGTTGCTGATTAACGCAGCCGGTCTCACCTATACCTCGGTGTCGATCCTCGATGCGCTTCTGGCGTTTCCGGGACCGATCATCGAATGCCATATGAGCAATATCTGGAAGCGCGAACCCTTCCGCCATCACTCCTATGTTTCGCGTGCGGCAACCGGCGTTGTTGCAGGACTTGGCCTCAGCGGTTATCTGCTTGGCCTTTCGGCGATGGCCGAGCTGATCGGGGACACTGAGGCATGACCGATACGCTGGTCTTTTACAGCAAGCCGGATCCATTCGAGCTCTGGCGCGACGCGCTTTCGCCGCTTCTCGGCGACAGCGTGCGGATCGAACGTGCGGATGAGGTGACAGATCCGGACACGGTGCGTTATGCGCTGGTCTGGATGCCGCCCGAGGGCTTCTTCGCACGCTTCCCCAATCTTGAACTCGTCATCAATCTCGGCGCGGGCGTCGACCGGCTGGTGGCGCGAAACGATCTGCCGGATGTGCCGGTCACCCGCCTTTCCGATCCTGAAATGGCGCGGATGATGGCTGGTTTCGTGCTTTTCTCGGTGCTGCGCCATAGCCGCGACATCCCGCATTTCGAGGCGGCACAGGTCAGGCGCGAATGGGCCTACCGCCATCCGCGGGCCGCCACCGAAATCTCGGTGGCCGTGCTTGGTCTCGGTGAACTCGGCGCGCTCGCTGCCACCGAAATCGCACGTCAGGGCTACCAGACCCATGGCTGGGCAACCGGGCCGAAGGATCTGCCCGGCGTGACGGTGCATCACGGTGACGAGGCGCTGGCGCCACTGCTTTCCATGGCCGATATTGTGGTCTGCATGCTGCCGCTGACGCCCGGCACGCGTGGCCGGCTCGATGCCGCTACCTTTGCGGCGATGAAGCCGGGGGCCGCCTTCGTCAACGTCTCTCGTGGCGAGGTTGTCGATGAAGCGGCGATGATTGCGGCGCTCGGTTCGGGCCATCTTTCCGGTGCGACGCTGGACGTCTTTGCCTCCGAGCCGCTTTCGCCCGAAAGCCCGCTCTGGACGCTGCCTGGCGTGCTGATCACGCCGCACCTTGCCTCTGTTGCGCTGCCGGCAAGTGCCGCACCGCAGATCGCGGCCAACATATTGGCAATCCGCAAGGGCCTGCCGCTTGCCAACAGCGTCTCGCGCGTGCGCGGATACTAGGCATTCGTCATTTTTATTTCGGCACTGCGAGACAGAGATTTTATAAAAAGATCAATCAATCCAATTCCTTGATTGACTGAATTGGTAAAATCTTCGCAGCGCGTCGAGAAATGCGATTTCTGTTTCCTGCGCAAGGTCGGCAAATTGAGAATTGCTAATTGCCAAGCGGATTTCATAGCGGATCACTCCCGTCCCTATGATGCAAAACAGCCGCATTAACGACAGGCCGCGCTGCGAAAAAATGCACGGCTCTTCTCAGACCAACAGGATATTCAGACATGAAACGACTGCTTCTTACCGCTACCGCCCTCACCCTGATGGCCCAGGTAGCCTCCGCCGAAACGCTGGTTGTATCCAGCTGGGGCGGCAGCTTTCGCGACCTGATCCAGGACACGATCGCCAAGAAATTCACCGAGGAAACCGGCGTTGACGTCGAGTTCATCACCGGCGGCACGATCGACCGCCTGAACCAGGCCAAGCTCAACAAGGACACGCCGGAAAGCGACGTCACCTTCACCACCTCGCATATCGGCTGGCTCTATCGCAATGACGGGCTGTTCGAGGACCTCGACATGTCGAAGATCCCGAATGCCGAGCACCTCGTCGAGCAGGCCAAGATCAGCCCTTCGCATATCGGCGCCTGGGCCTATGTCTACACCATCGGCTACCTGCCGGACATGGTCCCCGACGACATCGACTTCGACAGCTGGGAAGACCTGTGGTCGCCCGAGCTGAATGACATGATCGCCGCACCGGATTTCGATCCGTCCCATATCATTGCCGTTGCTTCCAAGCTGGAAGGCGTGGACATCGAGCACTGGGAAGAAGCCCAGCCCAAGCTCCTGGAGCTGAAGCCCAACTTCAAGGCCTTCTACACCAATGACGCCAACTCCCAGCAGCTGCTTTCGACCGGCGAGACCCCGGTTCAGATCCTGCTGTCGATGAACGCCTATCACATGATGGACCAGGGTCTGGACGTAAAGCTGGCGATCCCGAAGGAAGGCGCCGTTCTCGGTGTCGATACGATGGGCATCACCACCGGCACCGACAAGGAGGACCTCGCCTACAAGTTCATCAATGCGGCGCTCGACCCTGACGTTCAGGCCGAGATTGCGCGCATCAAGAAGGGCAGCCCGGTCGTGGACAATGCCAATCTCGACGAAGATCTGATCGGCCTTCCCGGCATCTTCACCACGCCCGAGGAATGGGCTACCCAGACCTTGGTCATCCCCAATGAACTGCGTGCCGAAAAGACCGCTGAATGGCGCCAGTGGTTTTCGGAAAACATGATCGCCGGTCAGTAATCGACCTTGCTTTCAAGGCCCCGGCGATCGTTGTCGCCGGGGCGCCCATCTTTCCAGTCGCCCAGAACTGACGCTGAAAAATGTCGAAACGCCCCTTTCTCGGCTGGTTTGCCACGCCTTCCTTCCTGATCGCTTTCGCGATCGTGGCGTCGTTCCTTGCCATCGTGCAATACAGCCTGCGCGCCTATATCCCCGGATCGCTCGATCCGGGCGGCTTCACGCTGGAGAACTTCACCACGCTGTGGAAGGCCGCCTATGGCCAGGCCTTCGTGACGACCGTGACGCTCTGCATCTGGACCGCGATCTTCACGCTTCTGGTCGGCTACCCGCTGGCCTATGCCATCGTGCGGGTCCGCTCCGCCGCACTGCGCAGCGCGATCCTGCTGATTTCGCTGACGCCGCTTTTCCTCGGCGAGATCGTGCGCACCTATTCCTGGATGATCGTGCTCGGCAATCGCGGCTTCCTGAATGTCGTGCTGATGCGGCTCGGGATCATCGACAGGCCGATCAGCTTCATGTTCACGGAACTTGGCGTGGTGATCGCGCTCGTCCATTTCACCCTGCCCATCGTGGTGGTGATGCTGGCCGCAGCCCTTTCGCATATCGACCGCAACTACGAACGCGCCGCCACCTCGCTCGGCGCCGGCCGCGTCCGCGTCTTCCTGACGGTGACCCTTCCGCTGTCCATCCCCGGCATCGTCGCGGCGACATCCACCGCTTTTGCCTGGACGTTTTCGGCGTTCGCCACCCCGCAGATGATTGGCGGCGGCAAGGTGCAGACGATCTCGACGCTGGTCTATCAGGTCGGCTTCGCCTCGTTCAATTTCCCGCTCGCCGCTTCGCTTTCGCTGGTCGGGCTGCTGTTTACCATCGCCGTTCTTTCCCTCTTCAACGCCGGCATGCGCCGGGTCGAAAAACTGGGAGCCCACTGACATGCGCAAGACCTTGATGGACCATGTCCTGGACTGGAGCGGCCGGCTTGTGCTGACGCTGATCCTTATTTTCGTGATGCTGCCCTTCATCGTCGTGGCCATCGCCTCGTTCAATGACAGTGCCATCCTGACGTTCCCGCCCAAATCCTGGTCGCTGCACTGGTATGCCAATGCGCTGAGCTATCGCGATTTCGGCGAAGGCCTCGTGAACTCGCTGAAGATCGCCGGCCTTGCCGCCGTGATCGCCATTTTTGCCGGATCGGGCTTTGCCTATGTGATCGACCGCTATGAATTCTCCCTGAAGAGCTTTCTCAACGGCGTGCTGATGTCGCCGCTGATCATTCCGAACTTCACCATCGGTCTCGGCCTGCTGATCCTGTCGGCGGCCGCCTCCCTGCCGCGCTCGCTCTGGCTGGTGGTGACGGTCCATGTCATCATCGTCATGCCCTTCGTCGTGCGCTCGGTTTACGTTTCCCTGCGCAACTTCGAGCGACGCTATGAGCAGGCCGCCGAAAGCCTTGGCGCGACGCCGGTGCATGTCCTCCTGACGATCACGCTACCGCTTCTGGTGCCGGGCCTCATCTCGGGCGCGCTGTTTGCGGCGATCCTGTCATTCAACGAATTCACCGCCTCGCTGTTCGTGGTCAACCAGTCGACCCAGACCCTGCCGGTGGCCATGTACAACTATGTCCGTGAATATGCAGATCCGACGCTGGCCGCGATCTCCGTCATCTATGTGGCGGTGGTGGCCGTGACGCTCATGGTCGTGCACAAGATCTTCCGCCTCGAAAAGGTGCTCAATGTCGAATGATAAAACCCCCGTGCTGCAAGGCGATCATCCTGCCGTGCAGATTGACGGCGTATCGAAGTCCTTCTCCGGAACCACTGCGCTCGAGCCCGTCTGGCTGAAGATCCGGCGCGGCGAATTCCTGACCCTGCTCGGCCCTTCGGGCTGCGGAAAGACGACGCTGCTCAACCTGATTGCAGGCTTCCTGGAATCCGACAATGGCGAGCTTTTCATCGATCGCGAACTGGTGACACAGGTGCCGCCGCACCAGCGCGAAATCGGCATCGTTTTCCAGAATTACGCGCTCTTCCCGCATATGAGCGTGGCGCAGAATGTGGCCTACGGCCTGCGCACCCGCCGGGTTTCCAAGGCCGAGATAGAGACACGCGTGCGCGAAGCCCTGGCGCTGGTCAAGCTCGAGGACTTTGCCGATCGCCGCCCGCGCCAGCTTTCCGGCGGCCAGCAGCAGCGGGTGGCCCTTGCCCGCGCACTGGTGATCCGTCCGCGCGTGCTGTTGCTCGATGAGCCCTTTTCGGCGCTGGACCGGAACCTGCGTACCGCCATGCAGGTGGAACTGCGCGAGATCCAGACACGGCTTGGCCTGACGACGGTGTTCGTCACCCATGATCAGGGCGAGGCGCTCAGCATGTCGGACAGGATCGCGGTGATGTCGCGCGGGCGAATCCGCCAGATCGGCAGCCCGTCGGAGATCTACGACACGCCCGACAATCACTTCGCTTCCACCTTTGTGGGCGATGCCAACCTGTTCCATGCCACCTTGCGTGAGGTGTCGGGCCAGGAACTCAGCCTCGAGGTGGACGGCACCGCACTGCCGCTGACCGCCTATCAGGAGAGCCTGCCTGCCCCAGGCCCGGTCACGCTCTTTACCCGCCCCGAGCATTGCAGCCTGACGGAAACCGGAACCCCCGGCAGTATCCACGCGACCGTGGCGCTCTCCGTCTATCAAGGGAGCTACGCCGAGCTGCATCTCGATTGCCCCGTCGCCGTTGGCGGCCGGATCATGCTGCGCGTTCCCTCCGCAGAAGCCCTGCCTGCCGGCACCGCAGTCGGGATCACGCTGCCAGATCGCGGCCCCGCCATTTTCGCACCCGAGGAAGCCGCAGCATGAGTGACACGATGAAAGCCGTCATTGCCACCGCCACCGGCGGCCCGGACGTTCTGACGCTGGTGGATCGACCCGTTCCAGCCCCGGCGGCGGGAGACGTGCTGATCCGCGTTGGCGCCGCCGGTGTGAACCGCCCCGATGTCATGCAGCGCAGCGGCGCCCTGCCCGCACCCGCCGGTGTCTCCGACATTTTCGGGTTGGAGATTTGCGGCGTGGTCGAGGCGCTGGGCGATGGCGTTGATCCCGCCTTGCGCGGCACGACGGTCATGGCGCTCACCAAGGCCGGCGGCTATGCGGGAGCCGTCACCGCCCGCGCCGACCATTGCCTGCCCTTGCCCGAAGGGCTTGATATTGCCGAGGGCGCCGTTCTGCCCGAAGGGCTGTTCACCATCTGGCATAACCTCTTCGAACGCGGCGCGCTGAAGCCTGGCGAACGCCTGCTGATCGAAGGCGGCGCAAGCGGCATCGGCACGCTGGCGCTGCAACTGGCCCAGGCCTGGGGCGCGAGCGTGATCGTCACGGCCGGTGGCCCCGAAAAATGCGCACGTCTGGAAAAGATGGGCGTTGCCGCCATCGACTACCGCAGCGCGGATGTGACCGCGGAAGTCCTGCGGTTGACCGATGGCGCCGGCGTCGATGTCGTGCTTGATATTCTCGGCGGCGACGCGATCAACCGCCACCTTGCCTGCATGGCCTATGGCGGCCGTCATGTCGGCCTTTCCTTCATGTCCGGCATGATGGCCCCGGTCGATCTCGGCCTCCTGATGCGCAAGGGTCTGTGGCTGACCTCATCGACCCTGCGTCCGCGCTCCGACGCCGAAAAGACCGCCATGGCCGAAGGCGTTCGTCGCGATCTTCTGCCGCTGATCGGCCCGGAAAAAGTGCGGCCCGTCCTGTCGCGCCGCTTCCCGCTGGCCAAGGCGAGTGAGGCACATGCGCTGATGGAGAGCGGTGAGAATTTCGGCAAGATCGTTCTCGAACTGGACGGAAAGGTCGCCTGATGATCCTGACACTTTACTGGGGCTCTGCCTCACCCTTCGTCCGCAAGGTCATGGTCACGGCCCATGAACTGGGCCTTGCCGACAGGATCGAAATCCTCGACAGCGCCGCCCATCCCGTCGAGCGCGATGCGCGGATCCAGGCCTTCAACCCGCTGGCCAAGGTTCCCGCAGCCCGCACCGCAGACGGCATGGATCTCTATGACAGCCGGGTGATCTGCGAATATCTCGATGACCTGGCATCCGGCGGGCTTTTCCCCGCTCCCGGCCCTGCCCGCTGGACGGCGCTGCGCCGCCAGGCGCTGGCCGACGGTCTTCTCGATGCCGCACTTCTGGTGCGTTACGAACGCCTTGCCCGCCCCGAGCCGCAGCGCTGGCCGCTCTGGATCGACAAGCAGCTTGAAAAAGTATCAGATGCGCTTGATGCGATGGCCGCCGATCTGCCCGCTGCGGACTGCCACGACATCGGCGCGATTTCGATTGCCTGCGCGCTCGGCTGGCTCAGCTTCCGCTTCCCCGAAATCGACTGGCGAGAGGGCCGCGCGGAACTTGCGCAATGGCATGCCGGTTTTGAAACCCGTCCCGCCATGCAGGCCACGCGCCCTGCCGCCTGACACCATCCTTCAGAAAGACCCCGAACATGGCTCATTACCGTCACCGCCCTTTCAACACCAAGGAAACCTATCCCGAGCAGAACCTCGACAACGACCTCGCCCAGGCCGTCGTTGCCGAAGGTGGCAAGACGATCTTTCTGCGTGGCCAGTGCCCGCAGGATCTCGACACCGCGATCAACATCACCTCCAGCGATCCGGTCGAGCAGACCCACAAGGTGATGAGCAATATCCGCCAGCTCGTCGAGGAATGTGGCGGCGACATGGGTCATGTGACCAAGCTGGTCGTCTACCTCACCGATGTGCGCCATCGCGAGGCCGTCTATCGCACCATGGGTGAATATATCCGCGGCGTGCACCCCGTCTGCACCGGCCTTGTCGTCGTGGCGCTGGCCCGTCCCGAATGGCTGGTGGAAATCGACGCCACGGCCGTGATCCCCGAATAGACGGGGCAAAACGAGCATCCAGAAGCAGGGCCAGGCCCGCAGGAGACAGCATGACCTTTTCGATTATCGGCCACTGCCCGGAAACCGGCATGTTCGGCATGGCGATCTCTTCCTCCTCGCCGGCCGTCGCCGCCCGTTGCGCCTTTGCCCGCGCGGGCGTCGGCGTCGTCTCGACGCAGAATGTCACCGACCCCCGGCTCGGGCCCCATGCGCTTGACCTGATGGCGCGCGGCGCAAGTGCCGCCGAGGCGGTGGCGATCCTCGCCCGCAGCGGCGGCAAGCATATGGCCTGGCGGCAGGTTCTCGCGCTTGGCCGCTCCGGCGAAAGCTCGATCCATTCGGGAACCAATGTTCTCGGCATGTGGTCCGAGGCGCAAGGGCGCGACACGGCGGCCGCGGGCAATCTTCTCGCCGATGCCGGCGTTCCCGAGGTGATGGTGCAGCATTTCCAGTCGAGCACGGGTCATCTCGGCGCGCGTCTTGTCGGCGCGCTCCGCGCCGGACTTGATGCCGGCGGCGAGGCCGGTCCGGTCCATTCCGCGGGCCTGCTTGTCGTCGACAAGGAAAGCTGGCCGCTGGCCGAACTGCGCATCGACTGGACGGAAGACTGCCCGATCGCAGCCCTTGAGGCCGCATGGGAGGTCTATGCGCCGCAGATGCAGGATTATGTGACCCGTGCCCTCAACCCCGAGGCCGCGCCCTCATACGGCGTCCCCGGCGACGAGTGACTGGCTTTTTCCGGGACGAGTGGCTAGCGTTTCCTGTGGTTTCCCGCAGCGATCATGAAAGGCCAGAAAGACCATGCCCCTCAGGTTCACGCTTCGTCAGCTGGAATATTTCATCGCCGTGGGCGAGGCCGGCAGCATCGCGCTGGCCTCGGAAAAGGTGAATGTGACCGCGCCCTCCATGTCCTCTGCCATCGCGCAGCTGGAAGCGGGCTTCGGCGTGCAGCTCTTCACCCGACGTCATGCGCAGGGCTCGGTGCTGACACCGACCGGCGAGCGCTTTATCGAACAGGCCCGCGCCATCCTTGCCGAGGCGGAAAAGCTCAACGATATGGCCAATGTCTATACCGACAGTGTTCGCGGCTCGCTGAGGGTCGGCTGCATGCGAACCTTCGTGCAGCTCCTCGTGCCGCAGCTGCGGCGCAGTTTCGAGGACAAGTACAAGACCGTGGATTTCACGCAGGTTGAGCTCGATCAGGCGCAGATCTTCGACGCGCTGGGTGCTGCCCGCATCGACGTGGCGCTGACCTATGATCTCTCGCTGCCAAGCGACATCGAGTTCCAGCCGCTGGTCGCGCTTCCCCCTTACGTGATGGTCGATCCGGATCATCCGCTTGCCGGCCGGGACCGGGTCTCCCCCGCCGATCTGGTGGACCACGATATGGTCCTGCTCGATCTGCCGCATAGTTCGAGCTATTTCCTGTCGCTTTTCCGGGCGCTGGGACGGCGGCCCCACATTGCCGAACGCACCGCTGAAGTGACGGTGCAACGCGGTCTCGTCGCCAATGGTTTCGGCTTTGCCATTTCCAATATGCGCACGGTCAGCCAGTTCTCGATGGACGGCAAACCGCTGAAATTCATCCCGCTCGAGAGCGATTTGCCGCCTCTGCAGCTTGGCATCGCCATGTCGCGCGCTGCCCATGTTTCCCGCACGATCCAGGCCTTCATCGACCATTGCCATGAAATGGTGGATGCCGGCGGCCTGCCTGGACTTGTCACCGACCGGATACCCCCCGCATGACGTCTGATCTTCCGTCCGTCCCCGAAATCCTTGCCCGCCTGGTCTCGTTTCCGACCGTTTCGCGGCAGTCAAATCTTGCACTGCTGGACTATGTCGAAGGGCTTCTGGCGCCGGCCGGCGTGCGGCTGGAGCGTTTTGTCAGCGAGGATGGCACCCGCGCCAATCTGCTCGCCCGGCTCGGGCCCGAGGGGCCCGGCGGCATCATGCTTTCGGGGCATTGCGATGTGGTTCCGACCGAAGGCCAGGCCTGGCAGAGCGATCCTTTCATGCTCCGCCAGGATGACGGGTGCTATTACGGGCGCGGCACTGCCGATATGAAAGGCTTTCTGGCTGTCGCGATCCGGGCGATGCTGAAGGCTGCCGGTGCGCCGCTGTCCCTGCCGCTGCAGCTCGCGATCTCCTATGACGAGGAAATCGGCTGCATGGGCGTGCGCGGCATGCTCGATGCGCTGGGAACGCGCGAGGACCGGCCGGCGCTGTGCCTGATCGGCGAACCGACGGGCATGCGCATCGCCACCGGCCACAAGGGCAAACGCGCGCTCAGGGCCTGTTGCCACGGTCAGGAGGGCCATTCGGCGCTCGCCCCGGAAGCGCTGAACGCGCTCCATCTCGGCGCCGACTTCCTGATCCGGCTGCAGGCGCGTCAGGAGGAGTTGCGGCTGCGGGGCGCTCAGGACCCGGATTACGACATCCCCTATTCGACGATCCATGTCGGCGTCATGCAGGGCGGCACCGCGCTCAATATCGTGCCGAACCATTGCGAACTCGATTTCGAGATCCGCAATGTCGCCGGCGACGATCCGGATGAAATCCTTGCCGGTATTCGCACCGATGCTGAGGCCACCGCGGCCCCGCATCGCAACCGCTTCCCGCATGCCCGCGTCGAGGTGGAGGAAATCTCCGGCTATCCGGGGCTCGATACATCGGCAGGCGCGGCCGTGGCGCTTCTCAAGGAGATCCTCGGGCGGGCTGACCCCACGATCAAGGTCGCCTTCGGCACTGAGGCCGGGCTCTTCTCCGACACGCTGGGCGTCACCAGCCTCGTCTGTGGCCCCGGCCACATGGCCCAGGGCCACAAGCCGGATGAATATGTCAGCGAAGAACAGCTTTTAGAATGTGCCGCCTTTCTTGATGCCCTGACCGCGCTTCTGGTGAAGGGCGACGCGCCCGCGCTTTGCGCCTGAGGCGCAGTTAAAACTCCAACGCCTTGGCTCCCTGAAAATGCCGCACCGAGACTGAAAGGAACCTCATGTCCCGTCCCCTGATCTCGGTTGAGGATCTGCGCCGTCGCGCCAAAGCCCGCATGCCGCGTTTTGCCTTCGACTACATCGATGGCGGCGCGGGCCGGGAGATGGCCCTGCAGCGCAGCGAGGCGGCTTTCCGGGAAACCTGCCTGACCCCGCGTGTGCTGGTTAATTCCGTCACGCCCGCCGATCTTGGCACGCGGTTTCTCGGGCGCGACTGGGCGCTGCCGTTCGGGATTGCGCCGATGGGGCTGCCGGGTCTCGCCTGGCCCGGCGCCGACCTGATGATGGCCCGTGCGGCCGAAGCGGCGGGCGCGCCGATGGTGGCGGCAACGCCGGGCACCGCGCGGCTGGAGGCGGTGCGCCACGCCGCGCCGACCGTCTCGATGTTTCAGCTCTATGTCGGCGCCTCTCCCGAGATCACCGAGGACCTGATCGCCCGTGCCGAGCGCGCGGGTTACGACACGTTGATCGTCACGGCCGACGTCCCGCGCCCCGGCAAGCGCCTCAGGGATCTTCGCAACGGCTTTTCGCTGCCGCTCAGGCCCGGCCCGCGCATGCTCGCCGAACTCGCGCGCTGCCCGGCCTGGAGCCTGGCCACCGCACGACATGGCTCTCCTTCACTGATCAATCTCGCCGACTACGCAGAACCGGGCGCAAGTGCCAGCGGTCTTGCGGCGCTGATGGCGCGCCAGAGTTCCGGGCGGCTGGACTGGCAGGTCTTTGCTGAAATCCGCAAGCGCTGGTCCGGCAAACTGGTGCTGAAGGGCGTGATGGCGGCCGAAGATGCATTGAGAGCGCACGAGGCCGGCGCCGATGCGGTCTGGATTTCCAGCCATGGCGGGCGCCAGCTCGACGCAGCGCCGGCGACGCTGACGGCATTGCGGCAGATCCGTGCAGCCCTCCCGTCCGATATTCCGCTCGCCATGGATGGCGGTGTGCGCAACGGCGAGGATATTCTGAAAGCGCTGGAAGCCGGCGCCGATTTCGTCTTCATCGGCCGCCCTTTCCTCTATGCTATCGGCGCCATGCGCGCTGCAGGGCCCGCCGCGCTTTTCGAGATGTTTGCAGCCGAACTCGAAGCTGCCATGGCCTTGACCGGTCGCCGTTCCCTCGCCCTCACCGGCGCGTAGCGGCAGCCGCCGGCAAGCGGCTTGTAAAGGTTCCGGCGAAGACCGGACTGCCGGCAGATTGCCGCAGCACCGGCACCGGTCTTCGCCCCGATTGGCCCTAGCGCATCCAATAAGTTCGAGCGTCCTTTGTGCATCCGAATGGATGTACGACGTCCTAGAGACGTATCATGCCGGCGTCGACGTTGACGCACTGGCCGGTCATCCAGCCTGCGTCGTCGGAGACGAGGAAGGCCACGACCTTGGCGATATCGGTGGGCTGGCCCTTGCCGGGCATGGCCTGCAGCATTTCCACGAAACCGAAGCTCTCGGCATGCGGGCTCGCCTTGACGCCGTCGGATTCGATCAGGCCCGGCGTGACCGCGTTGACGCGGATGCCGTATTTGCCGACTTCGGTTGCGAGCGCGCGGGTGAAACCGATCACGCCGCCCTTGGCCGCCACATAGGCCGACATGTTTGGCGTACCGGCGTAAAAGGAGTTCGATGCCATGTTGAGCACCGTGCCCTTGCGGCCGGCGGCGCGCATCATGTCGGTCGCCTTGCGGCTGGCGATGAAGACGCTTGTCAGATTGGTGTCGATGATCTTCTGCCAGTGGGCCATGTCCACATCGTCCCATGCGATATAGGGAACGATGGAGGCGTTGTTGACGAGGATGTCGATCGCGCCGTTTTCAGCGGCGTCTTCCAGCATCGTCTCGACCTCATCCACCTTGGTGGAATCGCAGGTGACGCCGACTGCGCCGTGGCCGATTTCGGCGGCGGCGGCCTTTGCGCCTTCGCCGTTGATATCGGAGATCACGACCTTTGCGCCGGCTTCGGCCAGCGCCCTGGCGATGGCCTTGCCAATGCCCTGCGCTGCGCCGGTGACAACGGCCTTGCGGCCTTCAAGACTGGTACTCATTCCCTCTTCCTTTCTTTTCTCGCCGTTCCCGGCCTATTCGTCGATTGCTGCGTCCCAGGCGGCCTGTGCCGCGGCAAGTCCCGCAGCCACATCCACGCTCGCGCCCGCTGCCTTCAGCGCACCGCCCAGGGCGGCGACGGCCAGCAGCGCGTAGGCCGGTTGAGCGGTCGGACCCATATGGCCGATGCGGATCAGCTTGCCGAGCGTTTCCGCCCGGCCGGCGGACATGGAGACGCCGTAACGCGCGCGGGCTTCCGCCAGCACCCGACCGGCATCAATGCCGTCGGGCATCTTCACCGCGGTCGCCGTCGGCGACGCGATGTCTTCCGATGCCGGCCAGAGCTCGATCCCCATAGCCTTGATGCCTTCGCGGCAGACTTTCGCGGTCACCGCATGGCGCTGCCAGACGGCTTCAGGGCCTTCCTCCAGATAGCGGTCAAGCGCGGCGCTCAGGCCGTTGAGTTCGGCCACCGACGGGGTGAAGGGGAAGGGCTCGGTCTTCTTCCAGGCGTTCTTCCAGTCGGTGAAGCTCAGCATGGAGGCAAAGGGAGCGTCCGGATTGGCCTCGATCTTGGCCCATGCCGCTTCGGATACGGTAACCAGCGACAGCGCCGGCGGGCAGCCGAGGCACTTGTTCGGGCCGGTGACGTAGATTGCCGCCTGGCTGGAGGTCGGGCTCGTGGGCATGCCGCCCCAGGAGGAAACCGCATCGACAAGCAGCAGCCCGCCGGCCTCGGCGACAACGGCGCCAATCGCGTCGATATCGTTCAGCGTGCCCGACGGCGTGTCGTGGTGGCAGACGCAGACGATCTTGATTTCCGGATGTTTCTGGAGGAAGGCGCGGACCTCTTCAGGATCGATCGCGGTGTTGTAGGGCACCTCGATTTCCTCGACCTTTTTGGCATAGCGCGCGGCCCAATAGCCAAAACCCTTGCCATAGACGCCGGAGGCGAGGTTCAGGACCACGTCGTCCTTGGCGATCAGCGAGGCGGCGGCCCCTTCCAGCGCCAGTACCGGCTCGCCCTGCAGGATCAGCGGCGGTAAGTCGCAGCCGAGCGCTTCCTGCGCCTTCAGGGTCAGATCCTCGAAGAAGGCCTGGAAGGCCGGGTCGTAGTCATAGAGCACCGTGGTGCCGAGCGCGCGCAGCACTTCCGGATAGGCATCCACGGGGCCGGCCGTCAGCGTGAAGACCGGGGGTTTGGTTTCAGGATATTTCATCTGCCCCTCCTCAGCCGTAGAAATTGACGCCGGTCTTGTAGTCCTTGAAGCTCTCCGGATCGTGGCTGAACAGGACCTCGGCGTCCTTCGCCTTCTCGATCTCCTTCAGGCGGCGCATCGAGTTCACGCCGGCCACGGGATCGATGTGGAAACCGGCATTGATGTCCTGCTCGTAGTTCTTGCGGGTATAGGCGGCATCAAGCGTGAGAAGCAGCGGACGGCGGGTGTCGAATTCCACCAGCAGCGAATAGTGCCCGATCGTATGGCCCGGCGTGTAGATCAGCGTCACGCCCGGCGCGAGTTCGACATCGCCCTCGATCAGTTCGAACCTGGTGTTGGCCGCCGTCTGGCCGGCGCTGAGCTGATCGCTCATGCCGCGCGCTTCCGCCACATCGGTGGAGAAGGCGAGGTCGGAATAGCCGAGCACTTCGAAAGGCTGGCATTTGGCCGCCTGCGGCAACTCGTCCTTGTGGCAGATCTTCTTGGCGTCGGGGAAGAACTTGTTGCCGCCGACATGGTCGAAATGGAAATGCGAGTTGAACAGGACGTCGATGTCCTTTGGCTCCAGCCCCAGAAGCTTCAGCGCGCCGGGTATCGTCTGGTCCTTGGTCTGCTGCGGCTTTTCGAACGGCAGCACCTTCTGCACGTGGTCGAAATCATAGCCGGTATCGATCAGGAACTTGCCCTTTGGATGATCAACGAGCACGGAATAGACGGGAAAGCGAACCTCGCCACCCGGACCCTTGTTCCACCAGATATGGAAACCGTCGAGCACCAGCGAACCGCCATCGAGCAGGAATACCTTGGTGTCAGCCATGTCACTTCTCCTATAGGTTTTTCAGGGTCTCTCCCGGACCCGCAATGGGTGGATGACGCCCTTAGCGGGCGCCGCGTTCGTAGGCAGCGCCGAGTGCTGCAGGCAGTTTCGCCCGGCGGCCGAAAAGCACGAGGACCAACATCACCGCCGCAAAGGGCAGCATCTGGATGACATCTGTCGGAATGGTCGAGCCCGCGACCTGAAGCGCGGTTGCCAGCGACAGCGCCGCGCCGAAGATCAGCGAGCCGGTCAGGACCCACAGCGGCCTGCCCCGCGCCAGCATGGCAAGCACGATGCCGATGAAACCCGCACCGCCGGTCATGAAGGGCAGGAACAGCCCCGCCCCGATATTGGCGAGGTAAGCGCCGCCGAGCCCCGCCATGGCACCGGTGAACATAACCGCGAAGACGCGCACGCCGAGCACGTTGCCGCCGGCCACATCAAGTGCCGCCGGACGTTCGCCGGCAGCCCGCAAGGTCATGCCGAGATTGGTGCGCCGATAGAGAAACGCCAGCACCACGACAGCCACGAGCGCCAGATACACAATCAGGTGACGCCCGAACAGCGACGGCCCGATCACCGGCAGATCGGTGAGCCCCGGAATGTTGAGACGCTCCGGCGCCGGCAGGCGCGGATAGGTGCGCGAGAACTGGAAGTGGTGAAGCAGCGCGGTCAGGCCCTCCACCCCAAGCGTCAGGCCGATGCCGATCACGATCTGGTTCAGCCCCAGACGCACGCAGAGCACGGCCATGACGATGGCGACCAGCACGCCGCCCAGGATGCCGCCCAGAAAGCCCAGCCACAGGGACTCGGTCTTGAAGGCCACGAGAAAGCCCATATAGGCCCCCATCAGCATCATGCCTTCGATGCCGATATTGAGCACGCCCGCCTTTTCCGACATCTGCTCGCCGAGACCGGCCAGAAGCATCGGGATCGCGGCGACGATCGCGCCTGTGAGAAGCGACGACAGGAACGCCTCGGTTAGCAATCCGCTCATCTCAACGCTCCTTCTTGCGTTTGTGCTGATCGATATATTCGCCGAGCCCGAGGCAGATCAGCAGGCTCGCGACCAGCACGAGGGTGAAGTTCTGCGGCACGCCGAGACGACGCGCGGCGCTCTCGCTGCCGATCATCAGCGCCGAGTAGAAGAAGACCAGCACGATCGCGCCAAAGCCGTTGAAGCGGGCGAGAAACACCAGCGGAATGACCATCAGCCCATATGCGGGGTTCCAGTTGGCCGGCACATTGCCGGCAACACCGAGGATTTCGGATGCGCCCGCAAGCCCGGCCAAGCCGGCCGAAAGCCCGAACGTCGCCATGGTCAGGAGCGGCACCGACAGGCCCGCATGGGTGGCGGCGGCCGGATTAGCCCCCACCATCCGCAGCCGCAGACCGAAGGATGTGCGGGTCATCATCAGATGAACGGCGAGAACCGCGATCAGCCCCCAGATCAGCCCGCTGGAAATCGAGGTGTCGAACAGCCGCGGCAGGCGATCGTCCACCGGAAGCGTGCGGGTCTGCGGCACCGTGGTTGCCGGATCCCTGAAGAGAAGCTTGACCAGCGTCGATGCGAGCAGCACGCCGAGAAACGACATCATCAAGGTGGTGATGATCTCGTTGACGCCCTGATAGGCCTTGAGCAGCGCCGGTATGACCGACCAGAGCGCGCCGACGAGGGCGGCCAGCAGAAAGCCGACGAGCAGCACCGCCCAGCCGGGCAGGATGCCGATCAGAAGCGGAGCGGTGGCTGCGGCGGCAACGGCGCCGAGCAGGAACTGCCCGTCCGTGCCAAGGTTCCAGATTCCCGCCCGGAACGCGACGATCAGGCCGGCAGCGAGAAACAGCAGCGGCGCCATGCGGGTTGCCGTCTGCTCCAGCCCCAATCCCGAAAACAGCGATCGTTCGAGGATATAGCCGTAATAGGTCAGCGGATTGACACCCACCAGCATCAGGATGATTGCCGACAGCAGGAAGGCGGCGATGATCGGACCGACCGTCAATGTCAGGATGCGCTGGAAGGCGCTGCGTTCATTCACCGACCGGGCAGTGCTTGCCGCCTCGGTCTTCTTCTCCGCCGATACGGACTTGATGTCATCTTGCATGGTCATGCCGTCGCCTGTTTCACTTCTTCCTCGCCGGCCATCATCCGGCCGATGCGCAGGCGCAGCGCCTCGCCGCTGCCGTCGTTTTCGACGATGCCGCGGATCCGGCCGCCTTCCATCACCGCGATCCGGTCCGACAGGGCCATCAGCTCGTCGAGGTCGGTGGAGATCAACAGCACTGCCAAGCCGCGCTCGGCGATATCGGCGATGCGTTGGCGCGATGTGTCGATGTTCTGGAGGTCCAGACCGTAGGTCGGCTTGTTGAACACCACGACGCGGGCCTCGCCGGAAAGCTCCCGCCCCAGCAGGACCTTCTGGATATTGCCGCCCGACAATCGCCCGATCGGGGTGGTCTCGCTCGGCGTGCTCACCGAAAACCGGGCGATGAGATTGCGCGCGTGATCTGCGATGCGGTGGGGCCGCTCCAGGCCGTTCACCCAGAAGGGCGGCCTGCCGATATCCTTCAGCACCGTGTTCTCCGAAATCGGAAAGGCGGCGACCGAGCCTTCGGACAGACGGTCGTCCGTCAGGTAGCGGAGCCCCTTGCGGCGGCGCTGTGCGATGGAGGCGCGGGTGATATCCTCGCCTTCAAGTTCGACGCGTCCGGACTTGAGGGGCCGCTGGCCCGCCATGGCCTCGGCGAGCTGCTTCTGGCCATTGCCATCGATCCCGGCCACACCGACGATTTCGCCTGCACGCAGGCTGAGCGAAATGTCCTGAAGACCGATGACATCGGCATCGCCCTCGGTCGAAAGGTTCTCGACCCTGAGAGCGACATTGTCGCGGGCCGTGCTCTTGCGGTGTTCGGTCGACGTGGCGCCGGCCTCGCGGCCGAACATCAGACGGACGATCTCGTCCACCGCCTCGTCCTCGGACATGGATTTCAACTGTTCCGGACCCATTTCGCCGGCAAGCGCACCCTGCTTGAGCACGGAAATGCGGTCGCCATAACGGTAGGCCTCGGCCAGCTTGTGGGTGATGAAGATCACCGCCAGCCCGCTTTTGACCAACTGCTGCATGCGCTCGCCAAGCTCCTGCGCGCCTTGCGGCGTCAGCATGGAGGTCGCCTCGTCGAGGATCAGCACCTTGCTGTCGCGCAAAAGCGCGCGGGCGATCTCGATCTGCTGCTGCTGGCCGAGCGAAAGCTCGCCGGTGATGGCGTCGAGCGGGAGGGAAAGCGCGAATTGCCGCTTCAGTTCCTTCATGCGCGCCGCAATCTGCGCACGGGGCGGACGCTGATACCAGGGCGCGCCGAGCGTCAGGTTTTCCAGAACCGTCAGAGTCGGAACCAGCATGGAATGCTGGAAGACCGTGCTGATGCCAGCATCGAGGCTGGCCGAGGGGCTCGAAAGCCGGGTTTTCTCGCCATGAAGCGACAGGTAACCTTCGTCCGGCGGCTGGAGACCGGAAAGTATTCCTACCAGTGTCGATTTGCCGGCGCCGTTCTCGCCCAGAAGGACATGAACCTCGCCGGGATGAAATGTGAGCGACACGTTGTTGACCGCGATCACGCCAGGAAAGCGCTTGGTTACACCGTGCACGCCGATGACGCCTGCCCCCGTTTCCGGGGACAGGTCTGTCGGGGTTGCCACTGCATTTGCCACGGCAACGCTCACTCAGTCACGGTGACCAGAGCGCGAACATCGCTCGCATCGAACTTCGGCTCGACAGTGATCTCGCCTGCGATGATCTGATCGCGCAGCGCCATCACCTCGGTCCAGGCGGCCTCGTCGACCTGCGGCGTCTTGACGAGCTTGACGGAATCGTCCGCCAGGCTGATCGCGTAACCGTGGGTGCCGAACTGGTCGGCCTTCAGGTCTTCGATCATGGCGGTGTAGACGGGGGTCATGTCCCACAGAACCGAGGTCAGCAGGTGGCCCTTGTCGAGCTCGGACTTGTCGCCGATCACGTCGATGAAGAGCACGTCGGAACCGTCGGTGGCCTTGTTGGATTCAACGGCCTGGATCATGCCGAAGCTCGAGCCATTGCCTTGACCGAAGATGATGTCGGCGCCGGCTGCGATGACCGAGGTGGTCACGCGGTTGCCGCCCGCGGCATCGGAATAGGCTGCCGGGCCGATGACCGAGTAGAGGATCTTGACGTCCGGGTTTTCGGCATGAACGCCCTCGGCAAAGCCTGCCGACTGCGAGTTCCATGAGGGCGGCTCGCCGGAAACGACGATACCGACAGTGCCGGTGGTCGTCATCTTGGCGGCCAGGCGACCGGCAAGATAGGCGCCTTCGTGACCGGAAAGCGTGTAGTCGGCGACAAGGCCTTCGACCAAACCGTTGGGTGTGTCGACGATGGCAACCGGCACGCCGGTTTCCTCGGCGATTTCCGGACCGGCGGTGTTGTAGCCGCTGGCGTGCGCGATCATCAGATCGGCGCCATCGGCCGCCAGTTCACGCATCGGCGCGCGGACATCGCCATAACCCAGGCCTTCGGCGACGATGATCTCGACGCCGGTCGCTTCGGCAGCGGCCTTGGCCGCTTCGACGCCCTGCTGGTTCCAGCCATAGTCACTCCCTTGTTCCGGAGTGAGGATGGCTATGGTATCAACTTCAGCAGCAAAGGCTGCCGGCGCTCCGAGCACCGCGCTAAGCGCAACTGAAACAAGTAGGTTCTTCATCATGCTGTTCCCTGATTGGTTGTCGGTTTCCCGTCACAAGACGGAAGCGATTGGCAGACTTGTTGTTGTTATTGCCCTATCTGCTTGGGCTTTCTCATCCCCGGCTCAGGCCGAGAGCGAAGCTTACGTGCCTTACTCGGGCATTGTTCACGGCACCGACGGCGCCGAGCCCGTGGAGGTCTCAGTGACCAACGAGACCGGGGACTCCCTTGATTGCCGTGCGGCACTGGCCCACTGGTATTCCGACGAGCTGGGCCGGATGGACCCCGGCGGCCGGTTGACCGTGACGCTGTGGCACGATGGTGAGACGGGGGTTCTCAATCTGATGAACGCAACCGACGACCGCATGCCCGTCGAGGCCATCTGGTGCGCCAGCGAAGACAGCCGCGCACGCCTCGACCTGCCGATGAAAACCGGTGAGGAAGCCTCCAAGCTGCATTTTTCCTGCCAGACTGGAGAGAGCGCCGGGCTGAGCTGCGTTTCCACGGACGGCTAGGCCCGATCCCTTCTGAAAAAGCACACTGCGCTTCGGCGTAATCCGGACGCATCCGGCGGAAGCGGCAATGGCATTGGCCGCCGCCCTGCGGAGCGCGCTCAAGCGCGCCTTGAATGCACCGGACATGGCCGACCGATCGCCGGAGTGAAGGGCCGACAGCACAAGCATGTTCAATCTTGCCGTGAAGCCGTGGGAAGCCTTCGGCCACAGATCGCGGCAGGCACCACACAAGCTCGCAACGATCCGCCCCGCGTCGCCACGGCGCATTTTCATATCATCGCTAGAGTCGACTGGCCCCATGTGCCTCAAGCCCTGCCTCGATGTCTGTCGTTGGGGGAAGGATGACACAAAGCAAACACACGTCAAGCAGATTGTCTGTCATTCTCTCATTCTTATGAGTTGACAATAAGCCGGTCACACGGTCAAATTTGCTGACGGTTGCCGATTTCACTTCTGTGCGCGCCGCCGGTTTCACGAGGTTCAAACAATGCCGCCAGAGCTGAATTTACGAGTGCTACCGCGCACGGTGCAGCAGGAGACGGTCGAGAAGCTGCGGCTGGCGATTTTCTCCGGCGTTTTCGAACCGGGGAGCCGCCTGATCGAGAGCCAGTTATGCGTGCAGCTTGGCATCAGCCGTCCGTCTCTTCGCGAAGCACTGCGCAGCCTGGCGGCGGAACGCCTGATCGACATCGTGCCGAACCGTGGGCCTTCGGTGCCCGCCCTGACGTGGGAAGAGGTAACCGCCATCTACGAGGTGCGGCAATTGCTGGAAGTCGAGGCAGCCGGGCGCTGTTCGCAAAGGATTTCCAAGGAACAACTGCTGGCGCTCAAGGACGCGCTTGACGCATTCGAAAAGGCCGCCTCAAGCAATGACAGCCTGGCACGGGTTACCACGGCCGCAGACTTCTACTCCGTCATCCTCGCAAATTGCGGAAATCCGATCCTTGAGGAAATCCACCGGGGTCTGGTGGCCAGGATCAGCCTTTTCCGCTCGCGCTCAATGTCACTGAAAGGGCGCGCCGACAGCAGTCTGGCGGAGATGAAGGAAATTTACGAAGCCATCGTCGCGGGCGACGAGAAAGCCGCCCGCAAGGCTTCCAAAAAGCACATTCTCGAGGCGATGGCAGCAACGAAAAGGTCGATGGACGGCGGGAGCTGAACCGCATCCGGCATAGACCACCGGCCGGTTTTCAGCGCGGACGCGCCTGAAAGCGAATTGCCCGAGCATGTCCCGGCTTTCACCGCAGAAACGCTGACCTTCCGGCACAGACAAGAGGGGATCGTCATGAATTATCAGATCAGGCAGGGCTCGGGCGGCATATCCGCATCCGAAGCCGGGTCAAACGAAATCCGCTCCACGGGGACATGGCAATGACCGGCGCCCAACCTGCGGAGCGGACGCGCGCAGACGTGGTCATTGTCGGCGGCGGCTCGGCCGGCGCCCTGCTGGCCGCCCGGCTGAGCGCGAACCCGGCGCGCAGCGTTCTGCTGGTCGAAGCCGGCGAGGAACCTTCCGACCCCGATATCTGGAGGCCTGCGGCCTGGCCGGCGCTTCAGGGCCGTGCTTACGACTGGGACTATCTCACGGAGCCGCAGGCCGGGACCCATGGCAGGGTTCACCATTGGGCGCGCGGCAAGCTGATCGGCGGATCGAGCTGCCTTCATGCCATGGGCTACATGCGCGGCCACCCACAAGACTATCAGGCCTGGGTCGAAGCGACCGGCGATCTGCGCTGGAGCTGGGAAGCGCTTTTGCCGGTCTTCGAGGCGATCGAAGACCGCCCGCAAGGCGCCGGCCGCGGCCCGATGCCCGTTTACATGCCCGATGAAGAGGTCAGCCCCCTCACCCGCGCATTCATCGAGACCGGCGTCTCGCTCGGCCTGACACGCCTTCCCGACCACAATGACGGACGGATGGTCGGCGTCACCCCCAATTCCCTGAACATTCGCGACGGGCGCCGGGTCACGGTGGCCGAGGCCTGGCTGACACCGGATATCCGCGCGCGCGAAAACCTCAGCATTCTCACCGGCACAAGGGTGCAACGGCTGGTCATTGACGGCAGCCGGGTGCACCGGATCGAAGGCGTCGGCCCACAAGGCAGGATCGGCATTTCCGCCGATCAGGTCATCCTCAGCGCGGGCGCGCTGGAAAGCCCGGCCCTCCTGATGCGCTCCGGCATCGGGCCGCAGGATGTGCTCGCTGCTGCGTCTGTCGACTGCCTGATCGACATGCCGGGCATCGGTCGCAATCTGCAGGACCATCTGCTCGGCGCCGGCAATCTTTATGCGACCAGGAAACCCCTGCCGGCATCGCGCCTGCAACACTCCGAATCGATGGCCTATATGCGGGCCGGCGACTTCACCGCCACCGGACGACCCGAGATCGTGGTCGGCTGCGGCGTGGCGCCGATCGTATCCGAATGCTTTCAGGCGCCGGAGCCCGGCACGGCCTATTCATTCCTCTTCGGCGTCACCAACCCGACCAGCCGCGGCAGCTTGCGCATCGGCGGGCCAAACCTCGACGACCGGCTGATCATCGACCCGGCCTATCTGCAGACCGAGCATGACCGCGCCATGTTCCGCAACGCTCTCGAGGCCGCGCGCACGATCGGACATGCGGACGGGCTTGCCGAATGGCGGGACCGCGAGCTGCTCCCGGGCCCGCTCGGCAGCAAGGCGGAGATCGACGAATTCATCGCCAAGGCAGCCATAACCCATCACCACCCCTCAGGCACCCTTAGGATGGGCAAGGACGACGCCGCCGTTGTCGATCCGGATCTCAGGCTGAAATCGCTCGACAATCTTCATGTGGTGGACGCCTCCGTCATACCCAACCTGACAGCGGGCCCAATCCACGCCGCCGTTCTGGCAATTGCCGAGAGCTTTGCCCGCACGGTAACCTCTGGCGAATGACAGAAGAAGGGATATGAAATGAGCGTTTTTGACGAGGATCTTTTCCTCAAGGGCCTGGAACAGCGCAAGGCCACGCTTGGCGCCGAATATGTCGAGAAGAACCTCGCGGCCGCCGACGATTTCACCCGGCCGTTTCAGGAAGCGATGACGGCGTGGTGCTGGGGATTTGGCTGGGGCGACGATGTGATCCCACCGAAGACGCGCTCGATGATGAACCTCGCGATGATCGGGGCGCTGGGCAAGATGCACGAATGGGAACTGCACTGCCGGGGCGCTGTCAACAACGGCGTCTCCAAGGAGGAGATCCGCGCCATCATTCATGTCATCGCGATCTATTGCGGCGTACCGCAGGCGCTCGAATGCTTCCGTGCCGCGCGCAAGGTTCTGGACGATCAGTGAGATTTGGAACCTGTTTCAGCTTCCAAACAGGGCGGCCTATGCCTGCAAATCGGGCAAGGCGCCCGCCTTTGCGCCACTCTCCGCCTCATGAAACAGTCAGGCGCGATCAGGCCTCGTCTTCAATCGCGCGTTTGGCCGCGGCCTTGGCCTGATCCAGATGGTGTTTTGCCGCCTTTCGCGCACCCTCTTCATCGCCTGCGGCAATCGCGTTGTAGATGGCACGCATCTCGTTGAGGCTGTCCTGCGCGCGCCCGGCGAGCGACATGGACCGACCGCGGAAAAAGCTGATCCGCGCCACGAGCCCGCGATGGACTTCCTCGAGAATGGCGTTGCCGCAATTGGCCAGAATAATCGCGTAGAAATCGGCCGCCGTGGTCACCCGCTCAAGACTATCTCCGATTTCCTGGGCGCGTTCGAAAGCATCAAGCGCCTTTTCCAGCTCCTTCACCTGCTGCGGTGTGATCCGCACGGCGCAGCGGCCCACCGCCACCACTTCCAGAAGCTCGCGCACGTCGTAGATCTCGGTTGCCTCCTCCCACGAAAGCTTGGGAACAAAGGGGCCCCGGTTCGGAATGATCTCGATCAGCCGCTCCGCCTGAAGGCTCCGCAAAGCCTCGCGCAAAGAGGGACGGCTGACCCCGAGCTGGGCGCAAAGCTGGCTTTCAATCAACCGGCTGCCTGGCGGGAATACTCCGGCAATAATAGCCAGTCTCAGCTTTTCAATCGTCTGTTGCTGGACAGTTCTCGGCGTAATCCGGAGATTCAGACCAGTATTCATTGCGTCTCCTCGGGTTCTTCAAGTTCTGTTTCCCAGATTTTTCTACACGAACGCACGGCCAGAGGATAGCATCTGACGGCGCGCTGTCTGAAACAATTAACAGCAAAATGTCTTACAATCTTATTGACAGCTAATAATCGGCATGGTTCCCTGACGGCATACAAAAATCAAAAACGTCAAGGGAACCAAGATATGGCGGACAGCCCCACCCGCAGCCGGTATGAAGCGCGTCGCATCGACACCGGCCGCATCACTTTGAACGTGCGCATGGGGGGCAGCGGCCCGCTCATGCTGTTCTTCCACGGGATCACCGCAAACTCCGCCGTTTTCGGCCCCCTCATGGACGCCTTCTCCGACCGGTTCACAACGGTGGCCGTGGACCAGCGTGGCCACGGACATTCGGACAAGCCGGAAACCGGCTACGACGCCGCAGACTTTGCAGACGACATCGCGGCGCTGATCCGGACGCTCGACATGGGGCCTGCGATCCTCGTCGGACATTCGCTCGGATCGCGCAACTCGGTCACCGCCGCCGCCCGCCATCCCGAACTGGTCCGCTCGGTCGTTGCCATCGACTTCACGCCCTATATCGAAGACGACGTCTTCGCTTCGCTCTCCGCAAGAGTGAATGCGGGCGATCAGGCCTTTGCCGACACGGATGCCATCGTCGCCTATCTCGCCAATCGCTATCCCAACATCCCGGCTCCAGCCATTCGCATTCGTGCCGAAAGCGGCTACGGCCCCGCCGACGACGGCCTGCGCCCGCTGGCCTCGGCATCTGCCATGGCCCAGACGGCCGAGGGGCTGCGCGCCGATCTGGTTCCCGCGTTCCGCGACGTGACCCGCCCGGTTCTCCTCATGCGCGGCGCCAACAGCAAGCTGGTCTCCGCCGCAGCACTCGAAAAGACCCACGCGCTGCGCCCGGACCTGCCCATTGTCGTCGTGCCCGGCGCCGACCACTACGTCAACGAGACCAATCCCGGCGTCACGATCGGCGCGATCCGCAATTTCATCGACGGCTGAGCTGCCGATTTCCCACATGCTGAACCAACAGGAATAGAGACATGGTCAACGTCAACAAAACCACGGACAAGACACGGGTTGCGCAGGTTGCGGGCGGCGGGTTTTCAGGCCTGACGGCCGCCATCGCGCTGCGCCAGAACGGCTGGGATGTGGTGCTGCACGAAAAGAGCCCGGAACTGCGCGCCTTCGGTGCGGGCATCTATCTCTGGCACAACGGCCTCAGGGTGCTCGAAGGCATTGGCTGCCTGAATGAAGTGCTGGAGGATTCCTTCACGCCGCCGGTCTATGAAACATGGATGCATAACAAGACCGTTTCGAAGGAAACCTTCAACGGCCTGCCCTGGCGCGTGATGACCCGCGCCCATCTGCACGATGCGCTTGCCAACCGCGCCCGCGAAGTCGGCGTCGAGATCCGCACGAATTCCGAGGCGGTCGGCGCGGAGGCTTCCGGCAAACTGAAGCTGGCTTCCGGCGAGATCGTTGAAGGCGACCTGATCGTGGGCGCGGACGGGGTCGGCTCCAAGGT
Organism: Martelella endophytica; assembly: GCF_000960975.1. Classification (NCBI taxonomy): domain Bacteria; kingdom Pseudomonadati; phylum Pseudomonadota; class Alphaproteobacteria; order Hyphomicrobiales; family Aurantimonadaceae; genus Martelella; species Martelella endophytica. Next base: position 812,629 of record NZ_CP010803.1, read on the forward strand.
GCGCGATTCCCTTGGTTTTGATCAGGAGCGCTGGGGCGCGAAGGACGGCATCATCCGCCTCATCGTTCCGCGCCACAAGGACAAGCTGCCCCATGGAGAATGGGACAATGTCATCGACATGTGGAACCATTGGCCGCGGGTGCAGCGCATCCTCTACTCCCCCTGCAACGACAGGGAACTCTATCTCGGCCTCATGGCGCCGTCGGCCGATCCGCGCGGCTCGCACGTTCCGCTCGACCTTGAGGTCTGGATGGAGATGTTCCCGTTCCTCGAACCCTGCCTCATCGACGCCGCCAAGATCAAGGACGCGCGTTACGACACCTACCAGACCACCAAGCTCGACAGCTGGTCGCGCGGCAAGGTCGCCCTCGTCGGCGATGCCGCCCATGCCATGTGCCCGGCGCTGGCGCAGGGCGCGGGCTGCGGCATGGTGAACGCCTTCACGCTCGCGCAGGACATCGAGAAGAACGCCTCGCTCGAAGACGCGCTCCTCGAATGGGAAAAGGCGGTCCGTCCGATCACCGACCTCACGCAGAAGCTTTCGGCGGATCACGCCGCAAACCGCACCATGTCCTATGGCAACGGCTTCACCCCCGAGGCCCTGACAGCTGCCCGCTTCGACCCGATCAACCGCGTCTATTCGTGGCCGCAATAAGCAGTATCCCCTTTCATCTCTACAGGAGACGTTCATGAACTACTCAAGCCAGGTCGAAAAGGACTACGAGGTCCGCGGCTGGTACGGCGCAACGCAGGAAGTACTGCACGACGGCGGCGAGGCGACAGCGCCTCTCATCAAGGCGGCGGCCGCCGTCATCATCAAGAACCCCTTCGCAGGCAAGTTCGTTGCAGACCTTTCGGCGCTCACCGCTCCCTCGGCCGCCATCGGCTATGCGCTTGGCGAACGCGCGGTTGCCCTGCTTGGCGGCCGTCCGGTCGAAAGCTATGGCAAGGGCGGGATTGCGGGCGTCGCCGGCGAACAGGAACATGTCGTGGCCTGCGTGACCACCGTTTTCGGTGATCCGCTGCGCGAAGCCGTCGGCGGCGGCGCCGCATGGATATCCTCCGCCAGCAAGGTCGCCTCGGCCGGCACCGCCATCGACATTCCGCTCGCCCACAAGGACGAGCTCTATATCCGCTCCCATTATGATGCCTTCACCTTCGTCGCGCCGGACGGCCCGCGTCCCGACGAAATCCTGATATGTGTTGCTGTGGCGACAGGCGGCCGCGTGCATCAGCGCGTGGGCGGAAAGACGACTGCCGACATCAAGACCACGGCCTGACGCAAACGAATATTCAAGGAATATCAAATGCCTCTGAACATCAAAGACCTCAAGATCACCTCTTCCGATTTCGCGCCGCTGACGCGGCTTGCCGACAAGCATGCGGGCGACAAGGGCAATGTGCTGCCGAAGCTGACGGTGAGCGGCGTGCCGGAAGGCACCAAGGAACTGGCCGTGATCTGCCATGATCCGGACGCGCCCCTGGCGCATGGTTTCACCCACTGGACGGTCTATGCCATCGACCCCAAGACCACCGATCTTTCGGATGCGCAGGAGAAATTCCGCGTTGGCCCCAATGGCGCCGGTCACATGCAGTATTACGGACCGCAGCCGCCGGCCGGCCATGGCGACCATCACTATTATTTCTGGGTCTACGCTCTGGACACGAATGTCGAAGGCACGCCCACGCGCGAGCAGTTTCTCGACACCTATGCGGACAATATCATTGAGCAGAACCGGATCGTCGGTCTCTACTCCAACTAAACGATCTTTCGACCGGCCTGATCCCGGTCGGGGTCAGGCCCGACCGCACATCCACAGGAGACCCGAACAATGTCTGACACAGCAACAGCGCGCGAGACCGCGATCCAGGAACTGGTGATGGCCACCCGGATTCTGGTGAACGAGGGCATCATGGATGTCTTCGGCCATATCAGCGCCCGCGATCCGGAAAACCCGAACCAGTTCCTGCTGCCGCAGAAGCTGGCCCCCAACACGATCACGACCTCCGACATCCAGACCCTGACGCTCGATGGCGAGACGACCGACAACCGCCCCTCCTATCTGGAGCGCTACATCCACAGCGAGATCTACAAGGCCCGCCCGGATGTGATGTGCGTGCTCCACACGCATTCGCCTGCCGTTCTGCCCTTCAGCTTCATCGACACGCCGCTGCGTCCGGTCACCCATATGGGCGCCTTCCTCGGCGAATCCGTGCCGGTCTATGAAATCCGTGACAAGCAGGGCGACGACACCGACCTGTTCGGCGGCAGTCCCGACGTCTGTGCCGAAATCGCCGAAAGTCTCGGCCCGGCACCCGCCGTCATCATGGCCCGCCACGGGGTCGTGAACGTCGGCAGCTCGATCCGGCAGACGGTTTTCCGCGCCTTCTATCTCGAACAGGAAGCCAAGGCCTATACCATCGGCCTTCAGATCGGGAAGATCAAGTTCATGACCGACGGCGAACTCAAGGCCGCGGGCAACCTGGTCGGCGCGCAGATCAATCGCGGCTGGGATCACTGGTCGGCGGCTGTTCGCCACAAAGGCTTGGCTGAAGACCTCGCCTGAGACACACCGGAGGGCGGCGCGGGCCTGAGGGTCCTGCGCCGCCCGCTCCTCAACATACGCAAGACGGATCGGACCGGTCGCGCCGATCGCAAGGAAGAACGCCATGTCGCACGCTGAAACCTATGACTACGTCATCGTCGGAGCCGGCTCCGCGGGCTGCGTGCTGGCCAATCGGCTGACCGAAGACCCCTCCGTTACCGTGCTGCTGCTGGAGGCCGGTGGCTGGGATCGCGATCCGATGATCCATATCCCGCTCGGCTGGGGCAAGATCCTCACCGAACGGCGCCATGACTGGATGTATTTCTGCGAGCCGGAGGACAATGTCGGCGGTCGCGCCGTGGAATGCGCCCGCGGCAAGGTGATCGGCGGCTCATCCTCCACCAACGCCATGGCCTATGTCCGCGGCAATCGCGGCGACTACGATCGCTGGGTTGCATCGGGACTAACCGAATGGTCCTATGAAAAGACCCTTCCCTATTTCAAGAAGACCGAAAGCTGGGAAGGCGGCGAAACCGCGTTTCGCGGCGGCTCGGGCCCGGTCTCGACCCAGCGCTGCCGCTACGAAGACCCTCTGACGGATGCCGTGGCCGAAGCCAGCCGCGCTGCCGGCTATCCGCAAACCGATGATTACAACGGCGAAACCCAGGAAGGCTTCAGCCGCCTGCAGATGACCATCGGCAATGGCCGTCGCGCCTCCACCGCCAGCGCCTATCTGCGTCCGGCGATGAAGCGGAAGAACCTCACCGTTCTGACCCACGCCATGGCCAAGAACATCACCTTCGACGGCAGCCGCGCCACCGGCCTCGTCTTCGACCATAATGGCAGCGAACGCCGCGTGACCGCCAACCGCGAAGTGCTGCTTTCCGGCGGTGTCATCAACACGCCCCAGCTGATGATGATCTCGGGTATCGGCGCGGGCGATGAATTGCAGGCGCAGGGGGTCGAGACCCGGGTCAACATTCCCGCCGTCGGCAAGAACCTGCAGGATCACGTCTCGGTGCTGATCATGCACCACCGCAAGACACCCGGCCCCTTCCTGCACAAGATGCGCGCCGACAGGATCATGGTCGATTTCGCCAGGACCTATCTGACCGGCAAGGGCTTTTCCGGCGATGTCCCCGGCGGCGTGGTGGCCTTTCTCAAGAGCGATGAGAGCCGGCCGCTGCCCGACATCCAGCTGCTCTTCACCGCGGCGCCGCTGGCGGCATGGCCGTGGTTCAAGCCGTTCAAGCAGCCGTTCCGCGACGGCTTTGCCACCCGCATCGTCGCGGTGCAGCCCGAAAGCCGGGGCTCGGTCAAGCTCGCATCCGCAGATCCCCTCGCCGCCCCGCTCATCCACCAGAACTTCCTGGCCGCCGAGAACGACTGGAAGTCGCTGCGCGCGGGCTTCCGCGTCGGGCGCGCGCTTGCGGACCAGCCGGCCATGGCCAACTTCATCGAAACCGAGTTCTTCCCCGGCGCCAAATGCCAGAGCGACGAGGAGATCGACGAGCATATCCGCAAGACCTCGATCACCGTGCATCACCCCGCCGGCACCTGCCGCATGGGCGCGGACGAGGCATCCGTCGTCGACCCGGAACTGAAGGTTCGCGGCGTCACCGGTCTTCGCGTCGTCGATGCCTCGGTGATGCCGGATCTTCCCTGCGGCAACATCAACGCCGCCGTCATCATGATCGCCGAGAAGGCGGCAGACCTTATCAAGGCCAGTCAAACATGACCCACTAGAACCAACGACCATGGGACAAGAAGCGAAAACGCCGGTCCGGTCGCAAAATCACAGAGGTGAACAAAATGAAATTCAGGACTTTCGCAGCCGGCGTGCTGCTTACGGTATGCTCTTTCGGCTCCGCCGCTATCGCCCAGGACCTGCGCTTCGGTTCCGGCCAGCAGGGCTCCCAGAACTATGGCGTGAACGCCGCGCTCGCCCAGGCGATCGGTGCCAATACCGATCTCAACGTTACCGTCCAGTCGTTTGGCGGCGCGACCGCCTTCGTGCCGCTCATCAATGCCGGGGAACTCGATATCGCTGCACTTGTCACCCCTGATGCGGGCGATGCCATTCGCGGCAACGGCCCATTCGACGGGATGGCGCAGGACAATATCGCATTGGTCGCCGCACTGCTTCCAAGCCCCGTCGGGCTGATGGTCCGCGCCGATTCCGGGATCGAAACCATTGCCGATCTCAAGGGCAAGCGCATGGCCTGGGGTGTTCCAGCACAGGCAAGCCTGCTGCCCTATTTCGAAGGCGCGCTCGCCAATGGCGGCCTGACCCCCGACGATGTCACCACCGTTCCGGTCTCAAGCGTACGCACGGGCGTCGAGGCGCTGGTGAACGGCGATGTCGACGCCACGCTTTTCGCGCTCCGCGCAGGCGCCGTGGTCGAGGCGGATTCCGCGCTCGGCGGCATCGCCTGGCTGCCCTTCGATGACAGCGCGGAAGCGGTGGAGCGCATGAATGCCGTCGCCCCCGAAGCCTATATCTACGATGTCGCGGCCGATGCCGGCGTCGTCGGCGCGCCGGAAGCGTTCAAGACGATGGCCTATGACTACGTCCTCGTCGCCCGCAAGGACCTCGATCCCGCGGTGGTCTCCGACATCGCGGAGATGATCAACGCCGATCCCGCCGTCATCGCCGCCTCCAACCCGATCCTTGGCGCCATGTCCGAAGACACCGTGTCGCGGGTCTATACGAAGCTGCCCTATCACGAGGGAGCAAAGGTATCGGATACGGAATGATCAGGTTCCAGTCGCTGGGCTGACATCATGACCAACCAACACAATACATCTTCCAAGCCTGTCACCAGCGCCCCGACGGCAAATGTCGGGGCGAAGGCGGCCGGTTTCCTGCTGGTCGCGATCTCGCTGGCGTGGATCCTCAACCTGCCCATGCTGGTCAAGGTGCCGCTCTATAACGAGCAGCCTCTGGCCTGCGCCGTGGGGCTGTCGCTCGCCGTGACGGCCTTCCTGCTGGGCGACCGGGCGCGCGGCCCGCTCCGCCTTGCGGCCTATCTCGCCGGCTGCGTACTGCTGGCAATCATGCTCACCATTGCCTGGCGCTACCCGCAGCTGACGATCCTGGCCGTGATGCGCCCGCTGTGGCTGACCCTGAGCGCCTATGCCGTGATTGCCGGACTCGGTTTTCTGGTCTGGCGCTATGTCGGCCTGCCCATTGTCCTGATTGTTGCGCTGTTTTCCCTGCTCGCCCTGTTCGGCGGTCCGTTCGGCGTTCCCGAAACTCCGGCCAATCGCTGGGCGATCTACATGCTCACCGATCCGAACGCGCTTCTGGGCACGCCCGTGCGCGTCGCCGTTGAAATCGTCATTCCCTTCGTTCTCTTCGGCGAGCTTCTGCGTCATTCCGGCGGCAGCGATTTCCTGACCCGTATCAGCTTCGCGATCTTCGGCCGCTATCGCGGCGGCAGCGCCAAGGCGGCCGTCGGCACCTCGGCCCTTTTCGGCACGATCACCGGCAACGCCGTCTCCAACGTCGTCTCCACCGGCATCATGACAATCCCGCTGATGAAGCGCGCCGGCCTCAGCGCCTCCACCGCCTCTGCCGTCGAGGCAGCAGCCTCCACGGGCGGTCAGCTCCTGCCGCCGGTCATGGGCGCCGCCGCCTTCGTCATGGCCGATTATATCCAGGTGCCCTACCACGACGTGATCATCGCCGCAGCGCTTCCGGCAGCGCTCTATTTCGGGGCGATCTTCCTGCAGGTCGATCGCATGGCCGCCCGCGCGGATGTGCGCGAGATCGACAAGGGCGAGCGCATGACCTTCCGTGCGGCTTTTGCCGAAGGTGGACATTTCGCGCTGCCGTTTATCGTCATGTTCTTCGTTCTCTTCAATCTCCAGACACGCCCACAGATGGCGGCCATCGCGGCCATTATTGCCCTGGTTCTTGTCAGCGTCGTCCGCCCCTATCGCGGTGTACGCCTCAGTCCCCGCATATTGCTGCGCGTGGTGGTCGATACCGGGATGTCGGTCGCTCCACTGCTGCTCATCACCGCCGCCGCGGGCCTGATCATCGGCCTGATCAGCCTCACCGGCCTCGGCTTTTCCATTGCCGGCCAGGCTATTGCGCTGAGCGGCGGGCACAAGATCGTGCTGCTCGTGCTTGTCGCCCTGATCGCCATCCTGTTCGGCATGGGAATGCCGACGGTCGCCGTCTATGTCGTGCTGGCCACGATACTGGCACCGGCCCTTCAGGATACCGGCCTTGAACCGATGCAGGCGCATCTCTTCATCCTCTATTTCGGCATGATGTCGATGCTGACGCCACCGGTGGCACTCGCCTCGATCACCGCGGCGAGGATCGGCGGGGCCAATATGTGGCGCACCAGTTTCGAAGCGCTGAAGCTTGCCTGGGTTGCCTATCTGGTGCCGTTCCTGTTCGCCTTCTCCCCGGAACTGCTTCTCGGCGGCACCTGGTACGGCGCGACCCTTGCCGCTCTCACCGCTTTCGGCGGCATCGCGGCCGTATCCATGGGGGCGGCGGGCTATGCCCGCAGCGAACTCTCGCCGGCGATGCGGGCCGTCTACGTCGTTGCCGGTCTCTGCCTGATGTTGCCGCCCGCGCTAGGCCATGCCGTCGCCATCGTCAATATCATCGCCGCCGTTCTGCTGATCGCCCTACTCATGAGGACACCTTCTGACGCGGCGGTTTCCGAAACCAGACAAAAGGGCCGGTCCGTCCGGTCCTGACCACTCAACCAGGAAAGAGAAGACCATGAAGAAAATTGCAATCATCGGGTTGGGAACCATGGGACCGGGCATGGCGGCGCGGCTGGCGCGCGGCGGTCTGGACGTCACCGCTTACGACATCGCACCGGCAGCGCTGGAACGCGCCTCCACCATGATCGCGACCGCCGAGAAGGTGCTCGACACGCTCGGCATTGCCGCCACGGGCGATAACCCGGTCAAGCTGACGAGCGACCTCGCCGAAGCGGTCGCGGATGCCGACCTCGTGATCGAGAACGTTCCGGAAAAGGCCGAAATCAAGGCCAGCGTCTATCGCCAGATCGATGCACTTATCGGGGCAGACGTCATCGTTGCCTCCGATACGTCGGGCATTCCGATCACCAGCCTTCAGGAGCACATTTCCAATCCCGCCCGCATGGTCGGCATGCACTGGTCGAACCCGCCGCATATCATTCCGATGATCGAGGTGATCGCCGGCGCTAAGACCGCGCCCGAGACCAGCGAGGCGATCAAGCAGCTGATCCGCTCGCTCGGCCTGCTGCCCGTGACCGTCAAGAAGGACGTGCCGGGCTTTGTCGAAAACCGCGTCCTCTATGCGCTTCTGCGCGAAGTGATTGACCTTGTCGAACAGGGCGTTGTGGACCCGGAGGATATCGACACCTGCGTTTCCTGGGGGATCGGCTACAAGCTCGCCGTGATCGGCCCGATGGCGCTTCTGGATATGGCCGGGCTCGACATCTACCACTCCGTATCGAGCTTCCTCAATGCCGATCTTGCAGACCGCAAGGACGTTCCGGACCTGGTCAAGGAGAAGATTGCGGCCGGCACACTTGGCCTGAAGTCGGGCAGCGGCGTCTATGACTATACGCCCGAGAAGATTGCCGACCTGCAGAAGAGCCGCGCTCAGAAACTGGTCGCGATCCGCCGCATTCTGGAGGACCGCGCATGAGCGCTGAGCCCACGAAACCGGCGCGGGCAGGCAGGATGGTTACGAAGGCGCTCAAGACCGGTCTCGGCATCGTGCTTCTTGTGGTGGTTGCCATCAATGTGCTGAACGCCGGCAGCCGCTATCTTTTCGGCTTCTCCCCCGTCGGCGCCGACGAGACGATGATCTACCTGATCATCTGGATCACGATGATTGCCGCGGTGCTGTCGTTCTTCACCCGCACCCATATCAGCGTGGACCTGCTGCCGCTCTATACGCCCAAGCGCGCCCGGCATGTCTGGTATATCCTGCATGATCTCGCCGCGATCTTCGCCTGCGGCTTCGCGACCTATGCGTCGTGGCTGTTCATCGCCAAGATCAACCGGCTCGGCATGACCAGCATGGGGCTCGGCATCCCCATGACGATACCGCACGCAGCCCTTCTCTTCGGCTTCGCCGGGTTGACCCTCGCCGGCGCCATCAAGCTCATCTTCGACGTCCGGGCCCTGTTGCGGAAGGCCCCGACTCCGGAGGCGCGCTCATGATCTTCGCAAGCCTCGTCCTGCCCGTCCTGCTTGTCGCCATCGGTACGCCGATCTTCCTCGTCTTCCTGACGGTGGCCGCCGTCGTCCTGATGTTCTTTCTGAAGATACCGCCCGTTGCCCTTCAGCAGGTCATGTTCGGCGGGCTGGACAATTTCGCCCTTCTCGCCATTCCGTTCTTCGTCTTCGCCGGTGAGCTCATGAGTACCAGCGGCATCGCCAACCGGCTGATCACCTGGGCCATGGCGATGGTGGGCCGGGTTCCGGGCAGCCTCGGCGTTTCCACCGTCGCGGCCTCCACCGCGCTCGGCGCGATCTCGGGATCGTCGGTCGCCTCGGTCGCCGCACTCGGCAAGACGCTTTATCCCAAGCTTATTGCTGCCGGCTACGGCCAGCGCCGCGCGGGCGGTCTTCTGGCCTCATCCGGCGCCATCGACATCGTGATCCCGCCCAGCATCGCCATGATCCTCTACGGCATGGCCGCCGAGCAATCCATTCCCCGGCTCTTCATCGCCGGTATCCTCCCGGCGATCCTGATGGCAGCGCTTCTGTCGCTGTTCGTGATCGTCGATGCCATCCGCCGCGATATCCCCTCGGACCACACCTTCTCCGTGAGGGCCGCAGCCAAAGCGACGATGGATGCGTTCTGGGCGATCCTGATGCCGGTCTTCGTGCTCGGCGGCATCTATCTCGGCGTGTTCTCCCCTTCCGAGGCTGGCGGCTTTGCCTGTTTCTACGCCATCGTGATCGGCCTCTTCGTCTACCGCACCATGACGGTGCGCGATGTCATCAACGCGGCGGGGAATGCCGCGATGCTCTCGGGGCAGATCCTGGTTCTTGTTGCCGCGGCAAGCGTCATCACCTGGATCGTGACGACACAAGGCGTGCCGCAGGCAATCATAGCCTGGATCAATGCGATGCAGCTCTCCGCCTTCACCTTCCTCTTGGCGATCAACCTGCTGCTTCTGGCGATCGGCGCCTTCCTCGATCCGACCTCCGCGATCCTCGTCTTCGCGCCCCTCCTGGCGCCGATCGCGATATCGCTCGGCATCGACCCGATCCACTTCGGCATCATCATGACCGTCAATCTCGCCATCGGCATGTTCACCCCCCCCTTCGGGCTGAACATCTTCGTGGCGCAGCAGGTGACCGGCCTGCCCGCGCACACGCTCTACCGGGGCGTCGCCCCCTTCGTCGCGGTGCTCGTCATCGCCCTGCTCGTGATCACCTACGTTCCCGCATTATCCCTGTCCCTTGCCCAACCCCACTGAAAAGGACACTTGCCATGATCTCCAACCTCCTCAAGACCGCGGCCTTCGCCACCGCATTTACGGTGAGCACCTTCCTCACCGCCCAGGCACAGAGCACGATGAAGCTCGCGACCGCGACCATCAACGACGTGCAGCATGAATGGATCAAGGTCTTCGCCGACGAGCTCGCCGAACGGGCACCCGGCGCCGTGAAGACCGAAATCTACCCGGCCTCCCAGCTCGGCGCGATCCCGCGCATGTCGGAAGGCGTGCTTCTGGGCACGATCGAAGCCTTCACCACGCCGACATCGTTCATGTCGAACGTCGATCCGCGCTTCCAGGCCTTCGACGTGCCGGGCCTTTTCACCTCGCCGGAAGATGTGCATGCAGCGCTTCACAATCCGGAATACCGCGATCATCTGGAAACCATGTTCCTGGACAAGGGACTGCGCGTGATCGGCGCGATCTACAATTCGCCGACCGTGCTCTTCACCATGGAAGACGCGAAGGCGCTTGAAGACGTCAAGGGCCTCAAGATCCGCACCTTCGCCTCGCCGCTACAGATCAAGCCGATGGAGCAGCTCGGTGCGATCCCGCTGCCGCTGGCGCTGTCCGAGGTGATCCCGCAGCTCCAGTCCGGCGGCCTCGACGGCATGCTGGTCGGCGTGCCGATCCTCACCGCGTTCAAATACTATGATGTCGGCAAATATATCCTCGACCTGCACTTCGCCGAAGTGGTCTCCGTCACCGTCGTCAACGAGGACTGGTTCCAGATGCAGAGCGAGGACACCAAGGCCGCGATCATCGCAGCCGGCCGCGCAGCCGAAGAAGCGGTTTACCCCTGGGGCGTCGAGAATGTCGGTCGCTCCTACGCCACCTGGACCGAAAACGGCGGCGTCATCACCCAGCTTCCGCCGGAAGAACAGGCCCAGATGGAAGCAGGCTTCGCCACGCTTGCAGCCGAACTGCTGGAAGGCCAGCCGGAAGTGAAGGCCGAATATGAACGGCTCCACGACTTGGTTGAAGCATCCAAGGCCCAGTAATAGGCCAAGTTCAAGGAACCGATCGTTCCCCCGCCCCGAGCACGCAGCCGTGCTCGGGGCGGGGGGAAGCCATGTGAATGAAAGATCAAGCGTTTGGGGAACCCTGAACCTAGGCGCGGCCTAGTCCTGACGTCCCCAGTGGCCGCCCTTGGCTGCCATCCAGGCGTAGGATTCTTCGACAAATTGCCTGTGATTGTCGGCGAGCGCCGGCTTCAGACTGCTGACAGCGGCCACCAGACCCTCGATCACCGCGCAGATGGCAGTCGATGATGGCGGGTTGAAGTCGTGTTCGACGGAAACGAAAAGGCTGGTTTTGGAAAGCGCGGCAAGGGGCGAGCCCAGACCATCCGTGATGCCGAGGATCGGAACGTCGCGCTGATCGGCGTATTCGACCAGTTGCAGCGTTTCCCGGAAATAATGCGGGAAGGCGATACCGATGACCAGATCCTCCGGCCCGAAATCCACCAGCAGGCGGAGCGAGCCAATCGTGCCGCCACCGCTGTCGACAGTGCGCACCGGCGCACCCAGCGTGGAAAGCCCGATCGCCAGCAATCCACCCAGATGCGCGGCAAGATCGACGCCTGCAATGAAGATCCGCCTTGCTCCGGTAATCATCCGCGCAGCCTCGAGGATCGTCTCATCGGAGATCATGCCGAGCGTCTGCTCGTGATTGGCAATGTCTTCACGCAGGGACGCCTGAAACACGGTGGCCGGTGTCGGCCGGGTCGCCAGCTTGCGCTCCATCCGGTCAAAGGGCGCCAGAAGCGTTTCGAACCCTGCAATCAGTTCGGAGCGAAATTCCGGATAGGCTTCATAGCCAAGCGTTGTCGCAAACCGGTTTGCCGTTGCCACCGAAACGTCAATCAGCGCGACCGCATCATGCACGCTCAGGCGCGCGACCTGCAACGGTTCGGCCAGCACGAGATCGGCGAATTTGCGCAAGGCACCGGACATTTCCGGATAGGCGGCTGCAATCTTGCGGGCCACGGGCGTATCGGCGGGCAGCCGCGCTCTTTTTTTGTCACCAATCTGATTCATCTTGCCCTCCGCGCAGCTTTATGTAACGAATGTAACAGAGGTGAACAAGAAATATAACAAATCATACATCCTCTCGAAGGTATTTCTCATTTTCCTACAGGGTAACGACCGCCAATGACACACATTCCTTCCCTTTCCCGACGCTCCTTCATTGCGCTCGGCAGCGCCGCTGTGGCGGGCCTTGCCGCACCCCGCTTCTCCTTCGGCCAGAGCCTGACGCCGGTGACCACCGCGCTCGGCTGGATCCCCAATGCCGAATATGCCGGCCTGTGGGTCGCCATCGAAAACGGCTATTTCGCGGAAGAAGGCATCGACATTCAGTATAGCCCCGGTGGCCCGAACGCGCCGGGCGTTCTGGTACAGCTTGCCGCCGGCCAGGCCGATTACGCCGGTGGCGACTGGGTGCCGCTGTTTGAAGCCATCAATCGCGGCAATGACTTCGTCGTCCTCGGCGCCGCCTTCCCGCAGAGCCCTGCAGCACTGATGTCGATGGCCAAAAATCCGGTAACAACGCCGGAGCAGCTTGTCGGCAAGAAAATCCTCAGCCAGCTTCCAGCCGACAAGAACACCATTGATTTTGTTCTGGAAAAGGCAGGCCTGCCGAAGGACTTCGAAATCGTGCCCACCGGCTTTTCGCCGGAGCCGCTGCTGGCCGGCGACGGCGATGCCTATATGGCCTTTGCCACCAACCAGCCGATCACCTTCGAGCAGATGGGCCTTGTCGAGGGCAAGGATTTCTTCGTCACGCTGTTCTCCGACCTTGGCTACAACGTGCCCGCCGGCCCGATCGTCGCGGATCGCGCCTATGTCGCGGAAAACCGCGACCTCGTCGTCGGCTATCTGCGTGCGCTTGCCCGCGGCTGGCTGGAAAACGGCAAGGACCCGAGCCTCGGCGCAAAGCTGGCGGTGGAAAAATTCGGCGCCGATTTCGGCCTCAGCCTTGAACAGACGACCCGCCAGAGCGAACTCGAAATGCCGCTGATCACGGCACCCGATGCGCCCGGCCCGTTCTGGTTCGACGCGACGCTGGTTGACACCAACTGCGCCCCCGTTGCCGCAGCCGCTGGTATCGAAAACATCCCGAGTGCGGCTGATATTGTCGACCTTGGTCCGCTCGAAGAAGCGCTGAAGTCACTCTGATACAATCCGTAGACAGGCGACCGGCAGTGTTGTTGCAAGACGCTGCCGGTGGCCACGGTTTCATGGAGACGGACTTGACCGACAAAGCAGCCATCAGCCTGTCCAATGTGGCGAAACGCTTCTCTCTGGATGACGGCAGCACGCTGACCGCGCTTGAAAATATCGATGTCACCATTGCCGAAGGCGAGTTTGTCGCCATTCTCGGACCTTCGGGTTGCGGCAAGAGCACGATCCTGCGCCTTGTGGCCGGTCTCGATACGACAAGCGAGGGCGTTGTCGAGGCCGAACGCTCGGCGCCGAGCGAACTGGCAGCCCAGCACCGCCTTGGCGTCGCCTTTCAGGATCACGCGCTGTTGCCATGGCTTTCCATCGAAAAGAACGTTGAGCTTCCCTTCCGCGTTTCCGGCCAGCCCGTGGATCGGGCGCGTATCGGCGAACTCCTGAAGCTTGTCGGCCTCACCGGTTTTGAAAAGGCCCGGCCGAGCCAGCTTTCGGGCGGCATGCGCCAGCGTGCCTCGATTGCCCGCGCGCTTGTGCTGGAGCCGGACGTGCTGCTGCTCGACGAACCCTTCGGCGCGCTCGATGCCGTCACCCGCCGGCACATGAATGTCGAGCTGCAGCGCATCTGGAGCGCGCGCACGCTGACGACGTTGCTCGTCACCCATTCCGTCGACGAGGCCTTGTTTCTGGCAGACCGCATTCTTGTCATGAGCGGACGGCCGGGTCGGATCCTGCGCGACCTTGCCGTCCCGTTTGACCGGCCACGCGACCCTTCCGTGATGCGCTCCCCGGAATTTCATGCCCTCGTCGATGAACTGACGCTCGCACTCGAGCCTGAGGGGAACACCCCATGAGGTTTGCGAGAAAGGCCTCGCATGCGCTGCCCGGGCTCCTTGGCGTTGTCGCTTTCCTTGGCGCCTGGCAGCTGATCGGCGTTTACCGGCTGGCGGGCTTCACATGGCCGCCGCTGACAACGGTGATCGCCTATCTCGCGGATCCTGCCCATCACACGCTTCTCGCACGCGCTGCAGCGGCAAGCTTCTCATCCGTTGGCATCGGCTACGGGCTCGGCCTTCTCATCGGCCTGGCCATTGCCATGCTGGTGCGCATTATCCGTCCCGCACGCGAAGGCATCGATCAGCTCGTGGCGGTGATCCACGCAACGCCGGCCATCGCACTGGCGCCGGTCTTCATGGTCATTCTGCCGCGCGATGCGATACCGGCCGCGATCTCGGCGCTCGCCGTCTTCTATCTGGTTTACGTGGCAACGACATCCGGCCTGGAAAGCGCCCACCGCGCCCATCAGGATCTGTTTTCCGTGCTCGGCGCCAGCCCGTTTTCCCGCTTTGCCCGCCTGGAACTCCCCGCGGCCCTCCCCTCGATCGTCTCCGGTCTGAAACTTGCCGTTCCGGTCGCCTTCATGGGCGCGATTGTCGGCGAATGGTTCGGCGCCTCGCGCGGGCTCGGCCTACTGATGATCTCCGGCATGCAGAATTTCCAGATTCCGATGCTGTGGTCGGCCGTGCTTCTGGCAACCCTGACCTCGCTTGTCGCCTATGGCCTGATGGGCCTTGCCGAGCGCGGCGTTCAGCAAAGGTACGGCCAATGACCGGAATCCGACGCTTCTTCGCCCGCAACTGGAGCATTCTCGCCGTCATCGCCGCATGGCAGGCCTGGGTTACGATTGCCGAACTCAATTCGATCGTTCTGCCCGGACCACTGCCGGTCGCCCGCGATATCGCCACCAATCCCGGGCTCTACCTTGCCAATGCGGCCCAGACGCTTGCCGTCTCGGCCAGCGGCCTCGTCATCGGCTTTGCGCTCGGTATTCTTGTCGCGGTGCTGGCATGGTGCTCGCGGCTCCTCTCCGGCATGCTGACGCCGATCGGGCTGATCTTTTCGTCGATCCCGATTGTCGCGCTCATTCCGATCCTCGCCCGCATTCTGGGCTACGACATATCGACCGTGGTGGCGATTGTCGCGGTATCGGCCTTCTTCCCGACCTTTGTTTTTGCGGGTGCGGGGCTGAACGATCTGCCGCGCGGCGCGCCCGATCTCTTCGCCGTCTTCGGTGCAAGCCGCATTCAGCGTTTCTATCGTCTGGTCCTGCCATCGGCGGTTCCCAACATGATGATCGCGCTTCGCCTCATCGTGCCGGAATCCGTCCTGGCCGCCATTCTTGCCGAGTTTCTGATGGGCCGCTCGGGCCTCGGCTTCCTGTTTCGCGAGGCAACCGGCCGCTTTGCCATGGAGCGTGCACTGGGCACGTCGCTGGTTGCCGCCGTCACCGCGATTATCTGCTTCTTCCTTGCGCAGCGGGCCGAACGCGCCGTCAAGGCGCGCTGGTCGTAAGCGCCGCAACCAATGGAGACTATGAAATGATCAAGGTTCAACAACCGCCGGATCCGTGGCAGCGTACGACCACGGAAAATGGCTTCGCCGCTGACGAGGTCATCTCCGCGCTGCAGAAATGCCTGCGCCGCGGCATGCTCGAAAACGCAATCCTGCTCGGCTGGGAAATGTTTCTCACCAGCCCCGAGATGGAAGAGATGATGTGGTCGCGCCTTTGCGTGATCGCCGTGGAAGACGTCGGCACCGGCAATCCCAACCTGCCAGTGATCGTTGAAACGCTCTACCAGCAGCACAAACGCTACCCCCGCCCGGTCGGCGACCGCTTCCTGTTTGCCGCCCATGTCATCCGCCTGATCGCGGGTTCGGAGAAGGAACGCACCTCGGACGACCTCGTCAACTGGGCCCGCCGTTCCGTCGAGCTTGGCGAAAACCTGCCGCAAATCCCGGATGTCGCGCTCGACATGCACACCGGACGCGGCCAGGAAATGGGGCGCGATTACCGCTTCTTCATGGAAGAGGCCTCGAAGGTCATTCCCGAAAAGGCCGGTCGTGACACCAAGTGGCGTGAATGGATCCTCGCCGCTCTGGACGCGGGCAAACTGAAATGAGCGCACGCAAGAAGGTTTATATCGCAGGCCCCGACGTGTTTTTCGAAAACGCGTCGGAGGTCATGCGGAAGAAGGGCGAGATCGTTCAGGAATACGGTTTCGCCCCCTCCACCCTTGCCGAAGACGACCTCAGCCCGGACGGGCTGACGGCCTTCCAGTTCGGCATTGCCATCGGCCTCGCCAATGAGCGCAAGATGGACGAGGCCGATTTCATCATCGCCAACCTGACGCCGTTTCGCGGCATTTCTGCCGATGTCGGCACGGCCTTCGAGGTCGGCTACATGCGGGCGCAGGGCAAGCCGGTGTTCGCCTATTCCAATTCGGGGCGCGACTATTACACCCGGTTGACCGCCGACTATTACGGCGGCAAGCCGCTCAGCAACGTGGATGGCGTGACCCGCGGTCCCGACGGGCTGATGGTCGAGAACCATGGCATGGCCGACAACCTGATGCTCGATACCGCAGCAGCCGAAAGCGGCGGCTGCTTTGTTGCCGAAGAGGCCAGGGGCGAGGACGTTCTGGGCGACCTCGCCGCATTCCGGAAGTGCCTGGAAAGGGCCCGCAGCTTTTACAGCGGCCGCTGACGACGGCCCATGCGGGAGCAGTCACGGCCACCTTGGTCTTGTCGGCACCGTTGTTTCCGGATCAGCACAAACATGATCCAGGACTGCCTTTCAGGGGGCAGCCCTGGAACGCGCAGATCCGGATGAAGAGTGTCACAGTGTGAAGGGCTCCAACATGCCGAACGCAGCAGCGTCCACAGTATCGGCCCGCTCGACACCACGTCCGGCTTTACCGGGCGGCGGCACTCAGCGGAGCGTCGAGCACGAGCGCGTAGTCGAGGGGCTTTCGCTGCGAGACCGGCACCTTCAGTCTATCGGGCAGGACACCGAAGCCGACCATGGTGATGACCAGCTCGCTTTCCGGCAGATCGATCAGACGCCGCAGCCTGTCGTCCTGATCATGGGTTACCGACCAGTTCAGCATCACCGCGCCGAGCCCTTCGGCGTGCAGGCCATAGGCAAAGCTCATCGCGAACATGCCGCCATCGATCCAGGCCTGATAGCGTTCATGGGCATGCTCCCAATGGGCCAGATCCGACGTGATGATCGCAATGCCGCCCAGCTGATCGCCGAAGCCGCGATTGCCGTTTTGCAACGCGGTAATCCTGGCGATATCGGATGGCTCCGTCCATATCCGGGCGCGGCAAGTCTGCCGGTTGCAGGAGGATGGCGACTGCTGCGCGATCCGCACTGCCTGTTCGATGGATGACGCCGGTACAGGCTCGTTCTTGTAGCTTCTGATCGAGTGGCGCGCCTCGGCAAATGACATGAAATCGATCATGCCGCGGCGGCGGATGTCATCGGCCGTCACCGTTTCCACGCCGCCACGCAAACCGCTTTTCCGGCTATTGCCATGGCGCTCGACGACCGCTCTGATGGCACCGAGGTCGATGCCGCTTTCATCATTGAACGCCAGATAGCTTTCAAGCGTTCGAAGCGCGATCTCGGTTGTGGCATCAGGACCGAAATGGGCGATAAAGGTATCGATGTCGGCAGCGAGCTGGTTGGCCTTTTCCTGCCCATGCCCCGCTTTGGCGCCCTCAAGCGCGGAGCCATATTCGAGAAAGTGCAAACCGATGGCGATCCGCGCACGCAGATTTTCACGGTTTCTGGCCGCGCCGGTAAAGGAACTGCGCCAGAAGCGCCGCACATCACGCCAGGTGTTGGCCACCAGCGTGTCGAACAGTTCTCTTCGTTGCGAAGACGATGGACGGGGCTCGGGCATGGGTCCGGACATGAGCAATACTCCAGCAGGCTACTGGCCACGAGATTGTTTCGGATCGCCTGGCAAAGCAAGTGCACGTCATTCGGTTAGGATAGGTTTATCGGAAAAACCATGATGCTTTGGATAGAATTTATCTATTTGTAAAATATGTATAAAATAACAATACCCTATCCATAGGAATGGGTCTTGATTGCGTTCATTTTCAGAAACTCGACCGAATTATGCAAAAACCTATCCGTGAAAGACCTTCTCTCGTCCCCTCAAGGCACACACTATGTCGGCAACATAAGACGCCGCAAAGCGACAGGGAACATAGCCGTGACCAAGCCAGTACACGTCCGTATCATCTCGCCGATCACAACGCTCGGCTTCCGCTCCGATGCAGCGGTGAAGTCTCTCGAGACGGATGGGCTGATCGTCTCGGCCACGCAGATTGCGAAGGGCCCGGCTTCGATCGAAAGCGAGTATGAGGGCGCGATGGCAGCGCCTGACACGGTCGCCAGGATCATCGAGGCCGAGCGCGAGGGCGTTGATGCCTGCGTCATCGACTGCATGGGCGATCCCGGCCTGAGGGCGGCGCGCGAGACCGTCTCTATCCCGGTCCTCGGCCCCTGCAATACCGGCATGCACATTGCGGCCATGCTGGGCCACAAGTTCTCGGTCATCACCATCGTCAATCGGCTGATCGCCCAGTTCGAGAATGCCGCGGCGCTCGCCGGGCTGTCATCGCGCATGGCATCGGCCCGTTCCGTCGAAATCCCTGTATTGGAACTTGAAGCCGACATGGACAGGACCCGCAAGATCCTCATCGACGAGGCGCAAAAGGCCGTCCAGCTGGATGGTGCGCATGCCATCATTTTCGGCTGCACCGGCCTGTTCGGCTGTGCGGCGGCTGTGCGCGAAGGACTGCTGCAGCGCGGTATCGACGTTCCCGTCATCGACCCGATCCCGACCGCAGTCAACATCGCGGCAGGCCTGGTGCGGGCCAATCTCAGCCAGTCGGAGCGCACCTATCCGCTCCCGCCGGAAAAGGCCATGCCCGGCTACGACATGCCGGACCTGCGCCTGAACGCAGCGGAGTGATCTGATGACGGATGCGACCGCGGCGACACACGAAAGAACAGGGCCGGCATGGCTGAAGCCTAATCTCTGGTGGTTGGTCCTGCCCGCGATCCTGTTCATCATCCTGTTCTTCCTGATCCCGGTCATCTCGCTGTTCCTGTCGAGCTTCGACAAGGCCATGCCGGGCCAGATCACCTTTCAGGGCAATTTCTCGCTCGACAATTACGAGCGGATCTTCACGAAGTCGCTCTATTACATGGCGATCTGGCGATCGGTGTGGATCGGCGCCGTGGTGTCGGCGGCCTGCCTGATCATCGGCTATCCGCTGGCCTTCATCATCGCCCGCACCCTGAAGCCCGGCACGGCGACGCTTCTGACGATCCTGGTGTTGAGCTCGATGCAGCTCGACATGGTCATCAGGCTCTATGGCCTGATGGTGCTGATGGGTGACAAGGGGCTGATCAATTCCGGGCTGATGGCGCTTGGCATCATCAGCGAGCCCCTGCCGCTGATGTACAACGCCTTCGGCGTGATCGTCGGCCTGGTCCAGGTCACGCTGCCGTTCATGGTGCTGTCGCTGATCGGCGCGATCCGCTCGATCAATCCGTCGCTTGAAGAGGCAGCCCGCAGCCTTGGTTCGACCCGCTGGCACGTGATGCGCACCATTACCTGGCCGCTGTCTCTGCCCGGTGTCTATGCCGGGACGCTGCTGGTCTTCGCGCTGGCGATCTCGTCCTATGTCGTGCCGGCACTGATGGGTGGCTGGAAGGTCATCACCCTGCCGATCCACATATACCAGCAGATCGCCGAAGTCGGGCGCTGGCAATTCGGCGCCGCCATTGCCGCAATCCTGTTCATCACCTCGCTGTTTGCCATGGGCCTTTATATCCTGGCGCTGCGCCGCAATGCCGGAGGCCGTGTCTGATGGAAGATGTCAATCCGATCCCCTTCACCTTCCGGGTCATCGCTGCAGTCGCGCTGCTCGTCCTGCTGGTTCCTGTCGGCATTGTCGTTCTCGCGGGCCTCAACTCCGGTGAATACCTGACCTTTCCGCCGGAAGGGTTTTCGCTGCGCTGGATCAGGAACTTCTTTGTCTCACCGACCTTCCTGCCCGCCTTCAAGTTGTCCTTCGGGCTGGCGCTGGCAACGACACTGATCTCGACCTTTCTCGGCACGCTGGCATCGATCTTCCTGACCCGTAGCACCAGCCGGTCGAAAGAATTCCTCCGGGCAATCTTCTTCCTGCCGGTGGTGCTTCCGGGCGTCGTGCTTGGTATCGCGCTCTATGTCTTCTTCATCTGGAGCAATATCGGCCTTGCGCGCAGCCTCACCGGTCTGATCATCGGCCATGTTCTGGTGACCATGCCCTTCGTCATCGCCACCGTCACCGCCTCGCTGGTCGATCTCGATCTTTCCGTGGAAGAGGCCGCCCGTTCGCTTGGCGCCTCGCCGATACAAGCCTTCACCAAAGTCACGCTGCCGCTGATTGCGCCCGGCATTTCCGCAGGCTCGATCTTTGCCTTCATCGTGTCCTTCGGCCAGTTCGAACTGACCCTGTTCCTGTCGACGCCGAACCTCCAGACCCTGCCTTTGGCGATCTATTCCTCGCTGCGCTACGCCTTCGAGCCGACGGCGGCGGCGGCCGGCATTTTCGCGATCTGCCTGGTCACGGTTTCGACACTGATTTCAACACGTCTCTCCAACCTCAAAAAACTACTGAGCCGGCGATAAGCGGCCCAACTCCAGAAAGGGAAAAGCATGACCGATACCAAGAACGGCCTTACCAGACGCACCCTGCTCAAGGCGGGCGCGGCAACCGCGGGCGTCAGCCTGTTCAACATCAACCATGCCTTCTCGCAGGACGTCACCTATGACGGCGGCGTGTTCGATGCCGGTGGCGCAGTGCTCAACATCGCCGGCTGGGGCGGCTACTGGGAGGAAACCCAGAACAAGCTGGTCCTCGACCAGTTCCAGAAGGACTTCAACTGCCAGATCCGCTATGACAGCACCTTCCCCTGGTTCCCGAAATATGTTGCCGCCGGTCCGGAAAACCCGCCCTTTGCCATGAACAACTGGAACATGCCGGAAATGTTCAAGACGGCAGGCGCCGGCGACTATTTCATGGACGTCGCGGAAGTGAAGGCCAATGTGCCGAACACGGCCCAGCTCTGGGACTTCTCGATGGAAACCGGTGTCGGCATCACCTGGGCCTTCTCGCGCTATTGCTACGTCTACCGCTCCGACGTCGGCATCACGCCGAAGAGCTTCAAGGACTTCTGGTTGCCTGACTATTCTGGCAAGCGCGGTACCTACATTACCTCCAACACGCTGCAGATGATGTTCTTCATGGCGTCCTGCGCCCAGTTCGGCAGCAGCGAAACCGACTTCGACGCCGGCTACCAGGCGATGAAGGACGCAATGCCGATGAAGATCTCGGACTTCACCGGCAACATGGCCGCGCTTGTCGAGCGCGGCGAGGTCAACATCGCCGTTCAGTCCGACGCCGAAGCCCTGCTGCAGCAGGAAAAGGGCGTTCCGGTCGATCTCTACTACTGGGACGAATACAAGGGCATCCTCACCCAGACCCAGACGATCAGCAAATATGCCGATCCGACCTCCAAGAAGCTCGCCTTCGCGCTTCTGAACCGGATGCTTTCGCCCGAATTCCAGACCGGCTTCGCCGATGAGTTCTGGATGCGGCCGACCAACAAGAACGCCGTCATTCCGGAAAAAATGGCCAAGCTCGGTGTCGAAAACACGGCCGATGCCACGGCCGGCCTGCACATTCCCGACTGGGCGGCCTATCTCGCGGACGAAATCGATATCGTCGAGACCTGCAACGAGATTTTCGGTTCGTAAGCAAGAATGCAGGGCGGGCCCTTCGCCGGCCCGCCTCCGCCACCGTCCCATAAGAAACGAGGCAGCAACGCCGTGTCCGATATCCGGCTGGAAAAACTTACCAAGCAATATGGTGACTCGACCGCCGTCGATTCCCTGTCGCTCGACATCAAGGAAGGCGAGTTCTACGCACTTCTCGGCCCATCGGGTTGCGGCAAGTCGACAACGCTTCGCATGGTGGCAGGTTTCGTCAAACCCACCACCGGCCGCATCATCGTCGGCGGCCAGAACCTCACGCCCCTGCCGCCCGAAAAACGCGACATCGGCATCGTCTTCCAGAACTACGCGATCTTTCCGCATATGTCGGTGGCCGACAATATCGCCTTCGGCCTGAAGCTCAGAAAGAAGCCACGCGCCGAGATCGACAAGGCGGTGAAGGCCGCCCTCGAACAGGTCGGACTTGCCGGCTACGAGGATCGCTTCCAGCGCAATCTCTCCGGCGGCCAGCAGCAGCGCGTAGCGCTCGCCCGTGTTCTGGTGACCGAACCACGCATCCTGCTTCTCGACGAGCCGCTTTCCGCGCTCGACAAGACGCTGCGCGAGGAAATGAAGTTCTGGATCAAGGATCTGCAGCAGAAGCTCGGCATCACCACGATCTATGTCACCCACGACCAGGACGAGGCGCTGACGATGTCGGACCGCATCGGCGTCATGCGGGCTGGCCAGATCGAGCATTCCGGTACGCCGCGCGAGATCTACGAGGAGCCGGCGACGCTGTTCGTAACCACCTTCATCGGCCAGTCGAACGTCGTCAGCGTGACCGCGCTTGAGGCGACGGACGGCGTGGCGACCTACCGCCTCGGCGACCAGGTGCTGAAGGCGGGCACGCGACATCACCTCGGCAGGAACATGCCTGCCAAGCTGATCGTCCGGCCCGAAAACGTGCTGATGGGTCCGGAGGCCGAGGCGCAGGGCGTGTCGCTGGTCACTGCCACGGTAATGGACGAGACCTATCAGGGCGCGATGCTGCGCTACAGGCTCAGTGTGGCGGGGCAGGACATCGTCGCGGAACGGCAGAACCAGATGCATCTCGCCCGGTGGAGCCGCGGTGACCAGGTTCAGATTGGCTGGGCGGAGAAAAGGGCGCGTATCCTGCCCGACGATCCGTCCGTGAGCACGGGAAGCTAGCTCCGGAACGGCGCAACAAGCGAACAAAAACAAAGATGTAAACGAGCCGACGCGACGATCTTGCGCCGGAACAGGAAACCATTTTCTTCACTGAGAGGATTTCACAATGCGGATAGGCATTGATGTGGGCGGCACAAACACCGATGCTGTCATTTTGGATGGCGATACCGTGATTGCCGGCTGCAAGTCACCGACGACGGAAGACGTCAGCTCCGGCATTTCGGCTGCCCTTTCGATTGTCATGGGCGAAAGCGGCGTCAAACCCGACGCCATCGAAGCGGTGATGATCGGCACGACCCATTTTACCAATGCCGTCATCGAGCGCCGGCGCCTGCTGGAAGTCGCCGCAATCCGCATCGGTCTGCCCGCGACGCGCGGCGTGCCGCCGATGACCGACTGGCCCGCCGATCTCGCCGATACGCTCGGCCGCCACACCTTCATGCTGCGCGGCGGGCATGAATTCGACGGCCGCGAAATTGCGCCGCTCGATGAGGCCGGGCTCCTTGAGATATCCCAACAGATCAAGGAGCGCGGTATCCGCGCCGCAGCCATCACCTCGGTGTTTTCCCCCGTCACCGCGGTGATGGAGCTGCGGGCGGCAGAAATCCTGAAAGAACAGTGCCCGGATGTCGCCCTCTCGCTCAGCCACGAGATCGGCCGCGTCGGCTTCCTGGAGCGCGAGAATGCGGCGATCATGAATGCCTGCCTTGCTGAGCTTTCGACCAAGGTGGTCAATTCGTTCCGCGCGGCGCTGAAGGAAAAGGGCATCACCGCGCCGTTCTTCATCAGCCAGAACGACGGGACGCTGATGACGCCGGAGCATGTGGAGCGCTATCCGGTGCTCACCTTCGCCTCCGGCCCCACCAATTCCATGCGCGGCGCGGCAAGGCTTGCCGGCATCGGCGATGCCATGGTGGTCGATATCGGCGGCACGACGTCGGATGTCGGCATGCTGATGCAGGGGTTCCCGCGCGAGAGTGCCGTTGCCGTCGATATCGGTGGTGTGCGCACCAATTTCCGCATGCCGGATGTGCTCGCCATCGGCCTTGGCGGCGGTTCTCTGGTCCGCGACGACGGCGCCCGCATCGGCCCGGATTCGGTCGGCTACGAGATCACCTCGAAGGCACTGGTGTTCGGTGGCGATACGCTGACGACAACGGACATCATCGTGGCCGCCGGGCTTGCCGATATCGGCGATGCTTCGCTGGTCAGCCACATTCCGCAATCGACCATCGAAGCCGCGATCGACACGATGCACCGCATGGTCGACGAGGCGGTCGACCGGATGAAGACCTCGGCCGACAAGCTGCCGGTCATTCTGGTCGGCGGCGGTTCGGTGCTGATTTCGCGCGACCTTCCCTCGGCCAGCAACGTGATCCGTCCGGAAAACGCCGGCGTTGCCAACGCCATCGGCGCGGCGATCGCCCAGGTCGGCGGCGAGGTCGACCGGATCTACGCCATGGAAGGCAGGAGCCGCGACGACGTGCTCGATGAAGCCAAGGCGGAAGCCTCTGCCAATGCCGTTGCCGCAGGGGCCGTGGCCGAGACCGTCAAGATCATGGACATTGAGGAAGTGCCGCTTGCCTACCTGCCGGGCTCGGCGACCCGTATCCGGGTCAAGGCCGTTGGCGACCTCGCACTCAAGGAGGGCGTAAAGTGAAACTTGGATCCCAGGACCTCAAGGACCTCGCAGTCGGTGCAGCCTTTCTCGGAACCGGTGGCGGTGGCGACCCCTATATCGGCCGCCAGATGGTGCAGAAATGCCTCGATGACGGCTTGACGGTCGAACTCGTCGATCCCGACACGCTTGATGACGATGCGCTGGTCATCCCGACAGCCATGATGGGCGCGCCGACCGTTCTCGTCGAAAAACTGCCCTCGGGCGAGGAAGCGATCCTGTCGCTGAAGCGGCTGGAAAAGCGTCTCGGCAAGACAGCGACGCACACCATGCCGATCGAGGTCGGCGGCATCAATTCCACCATTCCGCTGCTGGTTGGTGCCCGAATGGGCCTGCCGATCGTCGATGGCGACGGCATGGGCCGGGCCTTTCCGGAACTGCAGATGGAAACCTTCGGCGTCTACGGTGTTTCCGGCTGCCCGATGGCCGTTTCCAACGAATGGGGCGACTGCACCCTGATCGAGGCGCGCTCCAACGAGATGATGGAGTGGCTGTCGCGCGGTGTCGCCATCCGCATGGGCGGTGCTGCCTATATCGCCGAATATGCGATGTCGGGGGCCGAGGTGAAGCGCACTGCCGTGCCGCGCACGCTGTCGCTCGCCATTCAGGTCGGCAGGGTTCTGCGCGAGGCCAAGGCCAATCACCAGAGCCCGTTCGAAGCGCTGCTCGCCTTCATGCCGAAGACGCTCTATAGCTTCGCCACCATCATCTATTCCGGCAAGATCGCCGATCTTCAGCGCGAGACCCGCAACGGCTTTTCGATGGGCCGGGCAAAGATCGAGGGCTTTGGCGCCTATGACGGCGTGATGGATATCGAGATCCAGAACGAGAACCTGATCGCCCGGGTTAACGGCAAGGTGCGCGCCATCGTGCCGGACCTCATCTGCATCATGGACAGCGAGACCGCCGAGCCGATCACCACGGAAATGCTGCGTTATGGCCAGCGCGTTACCGTCATCTCGGTTTCCGTGCCGGAAATGATGCGCACACCGGAAGCACTCTCCGTCTTCGGCCCGAAATGCTTCGGGCTTGATGAGCCTTATACGAAGATCGAGGAGCTTTCGGCATGAGAGAAATTCATCCCGAAGACCTGGAAGACATTGCCGTCGGTGCAGCCATTCTCGGCACTGGCGGCGGCGGCGATCCCTATATCGGCAAGCTGCTGGCGCGCTGCGCCATCGAAGAGCACGGGCCCGTCAGGCTGATCTCGCTGGATGAGCTGGCAAATGATGCGAAGGTCGTCACCGGCGGCGCGATGGGCGCGCCGACGATCCTCATCGAAAAAATCCCATCCGGTGACGAAATGCTGATGGCATTGCGCCATTATGAAGACGTCACGGGTGAGACGGTTGATGCGCTGATGCCGTTTGAGGCTGGCGGGCTGAATTCCTGCCTGCCGATCGTGCTCGCCGCCCAGACCGGCCTGCCCCTGGTCGATGCCGATGGCATGGGCCGCGCCTTCCCGCAGCTCGAAATGGAAACCTTCAACGTCTATGGCGTGAAGGCGGCCCCGGTCGCCATGGCCGATGAACGCGGCAATCTCGCCATGGTCGAGACCGAGGATGCGGCCAAGGCCGAGTTTCTGGCACGCGGTATCTGCATTCGCATGGGCGGCCATGTCAGCCTGATCAACTATCCGATGAGCGGCGAAACCGCCAAGCGCGTTTCCGTTCCGGCCACGATCTCGCTGGCGCAGGATATCGGGCGGGTGCTGCGCGAAGCGAAGCGGGCGAAGAAACCGCCGCTCGCCACCCTGATCGATTTCCTGAAAGCCACCCATTACGGCCATGCCGAGGTTTTGGGATCGGGCAAGGTCGCCGACATCGCTCGCAAGGTCGAAAACGGCTGGTCGGTCGGTATCGTCACCATCGCGCCTTTCGACGGAAGCGCCCCCTATTCCATTCGCATCCAGAACGAAAACCTGTCACTGGAACGCAATGGCAAGGTGATTGCCGTGGTGCCAGATCTCATCTGCGTGCTGGATATCGACACGGCAGAGGCCATTCCGACCGAACGGCTGCGCTATGGCCAGCGGGTGAACATTCTCGGCATTCGCGTGCCTGAAATCATGCGTACGCCCGAAGCGCTTTCCGTCTTCGGCCCCGCCGCGTTTCACATCGACGCCGAATACGCACCGCTTGGTGGGTCCTGAGCCAGAAGCCCGCTCTGGCGGGCGACGGAAACGGCAAGCGAACGGCGCGACACGCCGAGCTTGGCAAACAGGTTCTTCAGATGAAACTTCACCGTCGGCTCCCCCACATTGAGCCGGCGGGCGATCGCCTTGTTGGGCAGGCCCTCTGCAAGAAGCGACAATACTTCGGCCTCGCGCCGGCTCAGCAAGCCACCGTTCGGGATACGCCTCGCCTCCGGCACGACGACAGCCGCCAGATATTGCGATGTCGTCGTGCCGAGGCGTGAAAGACCGACGCGCCGGACGAGCTTGCGCATGGTTTCGGCAAAGGCGCGTCCCTCGTCGCGATAGTGCTGGATCTGGCCGGACGGCAGCGCCAGCGCGGCGGCTTCGCTCAGCGCGGCAACGGCGGCGTCATCGTCGCCGGCATGGGCATGCGCCTCGGCCAGAAGCAGATCAATGCGGATCAGATGTTCGGCGCGCCCGGCCTTGCGAACCGCCTCGGCGAGCGGCTCCAGCAGCGCGAAGGCCTCACTAGGGGCGCCCTGGCGCAAGCGCAGGCGGCTGATCGCCAATGTCGCATCCCACCATTCCCGGTGCGTCGGCCAGTCGGCGGCGTTGCCAAGCGAAGGCCAGTTCTGGGTGGTCATCTCGGCGGCTTCAAATGCGCCAGCAAATGTCTGCAGCTCGACCCTGAGGACGGAAAGCGACTGCCTCAGGCGCGGAAGATCGCGGGAATGGGCGAGCTGAGCGCCACTCTCCAGCACCTCCTGGGCGGCAAACAGACCGCTGTCCGCAAGCCGCGTGCGGGCCAGGACCGCATAGGCCTCGACATAGAAATCCACCCAGCCCTCGCCGTTTTCCATGATCGGCACATCGCGCTGCATCAGGGCGCCGGCTTCCTTCACCCTGCCCTGACGGTAGCGGATGCCTGCGAGCGGCACGTTCGCGATCGCCAGCAGATTGGCATCATTCCAGTATTGGGCGTGGATGATCTTGAAGGCCTCGTCGAGATAGCCGAGGGCGGTCTGCAGATTGTTGGCCAGCATGTTCACAAAGCCGAGATGGATGAGCATGAAGGCCTGAGGATAGGTCGATCGCTCCTCCTGATAGAGGGCCAGGCCGCGCTCCGCAGTCGCCGAGGCCTCGTCCAGCTCACCCATGCGAGTGTAGCAGATCGTCAGGTGATTGTAGATCCAGCCAAGCCGCCAGGTATTTTCCTTGCGTTCGCCATCGGCCTCCTCGCGCAGCCAGGTGATACCCGCGAGGTCCATCGCACGATCCTCGTAGACCTCACTGAGACTGTCGATATGGCGCAGCATGCCGACCCATTGTTCGCTCGCAGGAATCTGGCCTGTGCGAGTATCTTCAAGCAAGGCATCGAGAACGGCACGGGCTTCGCGGATCTGGCCCGTCTTGGCTAGCATGACCGCGCGGCAGAGCCGCAGCGATGGCGTCTTCAGTACCACGGCGTGCGGAACGGCGCGGATGATGCCACGCAGCACGGTATAGCCAGCCCGGAGAAACAGTTCGACACCGCCGGCCTGCTCGATGATCCTCACCGCAAGGTCATACTCGCCAGCGATCGAGGCATGCAGAACCGACTTCGCAAGGTTGCCGTTTTCCGCAAAAAGTCGGGCTGCATGGATGTGTCTTTCCTTGCGCGCCTCATTGCTTTCACCGGCATGCAGCGTTTCAAGCGCGCTGGCCACAACAGGCGAAAGGCGAAACCAGCCCGCATTCTGCTCCTCGGTCTCGATCAGCGGCGAAAGTCGCTCGATCTTGCGCAACGTGCCATAGTCATAGGGAAGGCCGGCGAGAGCGGAGGCGATCTTGAGGGTGAACTCGTCGATCCCTTCGACCGCCTTCAGCACACTCAATTCCATGTCATCAAGATAGCGGAAGATTTCCTCATGCAGAAACTCACGGTAGACGCGCGACTGGCCCTCAATCAGAGCCGTCCGCTCCAGTCCCTTGGCGCCCTGCTCCAGTTCGATGAGCGCGAGCCTGTTGAGTGCGGGCCAGCCGCCCAGCGTCTCCCGCAGACGCTCGAGCTCATCCTGGGTCAGCCACGCGCCGAGAAGCTGGCGGATTTCGCCGCGGCTGAACTGGAGATGCCGTGCGGTCAATTCGGCCAGGAGCCCCCGCATGCGCAAGCGCGAAAGCGGAAGATCGGGCACCCGGCGTCCGGCGATCACGATACGCACGCGGTCCGGCAGCCGGTCGAGAAGCCATGAGAGGAGTGAGGGATCACGCATGCGTTCGGCGTCATCAAAGTAGAACTCGATGAGACCGTTCTGGGTGCGGCAGAACGCATCGAGCCAGTCGGGCTCTGCGGCATCCGCTCCAAGCGAAGCCGCGATCCGTCGCTCGACGGCCTCTGCCCTATCTTCCGAAGCGAGACTGAACCACAGCGCCTGCCGCCCGCGCCGTTCGGAGGTGTGGAACAGCCTGGCCATCAGCTCGGTCTTGCCGTATCCGGCGGGCGCCTGGATCAGAACGACCTGCCCTTCAAGACCGGAGGCGAGCCGACTTTCAAGCTCGGTGCGCGCTAGAAGCTTCAAAGCGTTGCGCGGCGGCACGGGTGGGCTGTCTGAGTGTTTTGTGTTCACGGTATTTGTCGTGATGATCCCGCTGACGTGCTCTGTCGGTTGCATGGGCAGAAAGGACGGCCTGCCCTTTCGCAAAAAACCCAAGCCATCCGCCTGGATCCTGTTTATCTGATCTCAGAAAGACGTGCAATTTCCGCGCCCCAACGCCGCTATCATTCACAAGAGAGCGCAGCTGCCGCGCCCTTGCCCGTTTGGGCCGGTGCTGGTCCCGGTCGCTTGTCGCGGACGTACCGGCCGATCAGGTCAAGGACCGCATGAAACGACCTCGATCGCCGCCGCAAAACCCTTGAGCACGAACTTGCGTCCATCGAGGCACCGGAGCCGGTCCTGCTCACCCGTCGATGGCGACACGCTATCGTGCGATCGCGGATCTCCTACATCCGGCGTCGAGTGTTTTGTCGGGAGACGACAAAGGCTCCACCAGAAACGCAAAAAGCCCCCGCGTTTTGCGGGGGCTGGATTTGGACACTGTTTTGCTGGACATGTTGAAAACCACTATCTTACCACACAATTCTCCACTGATTGACAGCCTTAGGAAACAGCGTTGCAGCGCTACCGATCGGCGTGGCCAGTGCGGTCCGGCCCGTCCTGTATTCGTGGGTCCAGCCTTAACTCCCGAAGCATAAGCACACAGCTGACAATCAGATGTCCGCGTCACCGACAATATCTATGGCTGGTGGAGCCCCTGATGGGGAGCGTTGATTACATCCAAAATTTTCGTGCTTCGTGCGGAAGCATCGTTCTTGGGGAACGCACAAGCGGCACGATCAGCCATCGGTTCTGGCGAGGCGGAACGCGTGCTTCACGACATGCGCACCGGCTGCAAGCTCCAGCCGCAGGCCGGGGATGCGCGTTCGCGGTGAGAGCATGTTGCTGTTGGTTCGGCTGCTGTCGACTTTCGCGCGTGGCAGGTCATCGAGCGCTGAAATCGCGGAGACAGCGTTTTCTCCTTTGAGGACCAGCGTCACCTCAGACTCATTGTCCAGCCTTTCGGCCTCCTGATACCACTGGTTTACGGCAAATCCTGTCTCGACGAGAATGGCTGGCCTGTCCAGAACGAAGCTGTGCTCGCGGGTAAACCGACCATCGTCGGTGATCGTGATTGTCGTTTCGACCTCCTGCAATCCGCTTCTCCAGCGCACGGAAAGCGTTTCGCCCTCAAGGGAAACCGAGAGGTTTTCCTGTCGCATCTGCCAATTGGCGCCGCCATCGAAACTGAAAGCCAGAATATTGTCGCCGAAGTGGTTCATATTGGCGTATTGGAGCGCACCGACGTCAAAGCCGCTCAGCGTCGAATAGGCAAACTTGTTGTATTTGTCGATCTGCAGCCATTGGTGGATGGGCGCGGCAAAATGAGCGATGGCGTGCCCGCCGGTGCGCTGAACAAGCGTGTCGCATCCCGGCATGGGATAGACCTTGCGCGGCGCATCAAGCGGTTCTTCTTCCGCCTGCCAGAAATCCGACTCCT
This sequence comes from Martelella endophytica, assembly GCF_000960975.1. Classification (NCBI taxonomy): domain Bacteria; kingdom Pseudomonadati; phylum Pseudomonadota; class Alphaproteobacteria; order Hyphomicrobiales; family Aurantimonadaceae; genus Martelella; species Martelella endophytica. The sequence goes on from NZ_CP010803.1 coordinate 843,557, forward strand.
CCGGCATTGCCAGCGGCATGAAGGCCTTGAGCGCCCAATATGGCGATGTGGGTGAATTATACTCCTCGCAGACGGCAAGGTTCGGATAGGCATAGCCGCGGGACAGCACGCCGTCCGGGCGGAAGATCGGGCGTTTGCGCCAGAGCCGCAATTGCCGGGCCCAAAGCCCCTTTATCTGGCCAACTGAGAGCGGCCGTTCGCCACTGAGCGCCAGCATGCCCCAGAAGCCTGCGGTGGCGAAACGATAAGTCAGCGACCGCCCCTCAATCATCGCTTCGCCATTTTCGGCGAACCAGTGGGCGAAAGGTTCGGCAAAGTGGCGCGCGCGGGCACGGAAAAGCTCTGAGAATTTGTCGGTCTCGTTGCCCTTCAGCCAGGCATAAAGCAGGCCGTAGAAATGCATGGCGAAACCGCCATAGTGATCGATTGCGCCGGAGCCGCCGTCGCCATACCAGCCGTCGGCCCGGTACCAGCTGGAAAGCTGGCCGAGATTGCGGCGCTGGACCGCCTCATCGACGAGATCGCCGCGACCAACCCTGCGCAGCCCCTCCTGGACCAGGACCGTGAAGAACTGCCAGTTGTTGGCAGCCAGAACCCGCTTTTGAATATCGGCCAGCCAGATGGCCAGATTGCTCTTGACGCGAGGTTCGAGCGGTTCCCAGCCCTCAGAGGGAAGCGCCGCCAGCAGAAAGCCGATCGCCGCCATTTCAACCGAGCGCTGATCGATATCGCCGACCGGCCCCCAATAGCGGGGATGCTCGGGGTCAGTGCCTTCGGCAAGCGCATCGCGAAATGTCTGCCAGTGGCCGAATGCCCCGCCACCCAGCGCATACGGAACCAGCCCCCAGAAAGGCCGCGCCACGCCTTCAAGCGAAGCCGCCCGCATATCGAATTTGGCTGCGCCCTCCCCAAGATCGATGGCAGCGCCACCGGCCTCAAGATGCGGCAGGAGCGGCGCGACAAGCGCTTCGGCCGCGCGCTGAAAATCGGCGCGGCTTGTCATGGGGTTGTCGGAAAAGCCTTCGAGAAGAAGAGACATGACGGATCACCGGGAATGCGAAAGACGGGAAAGGCGGGCACGCGGCCCGCCCGGATAGCGTTGGTCAGACACCGAACAGGCGCGGCAATGTCAGCGACAGCGCCGGCACGAAGGTGATCAGCAGGAGACCGAGAATCTGGACCGCAAAGATCGGCAGAAGTGGCCCGATCACCTTGGTGATTTTCTCACCCGACACGCTGCAGGAGACAAACAATACGGTCCCGACCGGCGGCGTGACCACGCCCATCGACAGGTTATAGACCATCAGCACGCCGAAGTGGACCGGATCGACGCCCATGGCGGTCACGACGGGATAGAAGATCGGCGTAAAGATCAGCTGCGCCGGCGCCATGTCCATGAACACGCCGACAACCAGCAGCGCGACATTGATCAAAAGCAGGATGACATATTTGTTGTCGCTGAGACTGGTCAGCATCTCGCCGATCGTGTCGGGGATCGAGGCAAAGGTCATGCTCCAGCTCATCAGGTTCGAGCAGGCGATCAGGAACAGGATGATGCCGGTCGCAGCAGCGGTTTCGATCAGCACCTTGAGCAGGGTTTTCGGCGTCAGACTGCGATAGAACAGCGCCAGGATGAAGCTGTAGAGAACCGCGATGCCGGAGCCTTCCGTAGCGGTAAAGACCCCCATGACGATACCGCCGATGACCACGACGACAAGCATGAGGCTGGGGGCTGCCCGCAGGAAAGTGCGGGTCACCTCGCTCATCAGATAAGGGCTCTTGTCGGTCGCATATTTCCGCTTCCTGGCGTAGACATAGGCGACCGCCATGACCGCAGCGCCCATGATGATGCCCGGCACATAGCCCGCCAGAAACAGGGCAACGATGGAAGCGCTGCCGCCGGTGATCAGCGAATAGACGATCAGCGCGCCCGATGGCGGGATCAGCATGCCGCATGGAGCCGATGCCGCATTCACCGCTGTGGTGATCGGCATGTCGTATTTTTCCTCGCGCGCAATCGGCGTGACGATGCCGCCAATGGCGGTCGCGGCGGCGATGCCGGAGCCGGAGAGCGAGCCGAACAGCATGTTGGCAAGCGCATTGGTCTGCCACAGGCTGCCGGGAATGCGACGCCCAAGCAGCATGGCGAAGTCAATGAGACGGCGGGCGATGCCGGCCTGGTTCATGATGTTACCGGCCAGCACGAAGAAGGGCAGCGCCAGAAAACCGAAACTGTCGAGACCATTGAACAGTTTCTCGCCCATGGTCGAAAAGAGCTGCGCGATGTCGACCTGGAGGCTGAGCGTCAGGATGCCTGAAAACGCGAGACCCACGGCGATTGATGTGCCCAGAACCAGAAGCGCAAACAGCGTGCCGAACAGGATCAGGATCGAGAACAGCTCGAGGTGGTTGTCGACCCAGTCCATATAGGTTTCGGTTCCCCGGAAGAGGCCGGCGAACACGATGAATGCCGTGATCAGGGCGATGATCACGACGATATCGATCAGATGTGCCTGTCGGGTGCGCAGAAGCATTGCCAGCACGACGAACTGCGACAGGCAAATCAGCAGACCGGCGATCAACAGCACGCTCTGCAGCGTGCCGATTGCCACATGCAGCATCGGCGTCAATGTCAGCGCATTGCCGATCATCGAGTGGTAGCCGCCCCAAGCCAGAAGCGCCCCGAACAGGAAGGTCAGCGCTGCATTGAAGGCATTGAGCCTGCCGGCAGAGCGTGGGCCCAGCGCATCGATCAGAAGCGGAAGGTTCAGATGCTTGTTCAGCATGAAGCAGTAGGCCGAGCCAAGAATGCCGAGCCATATCAGTGAATAGCGCAACAGCTCTTCCGTCAGGCTGCTCGGCGCATTGAAGAAGTATCGGGAGATCACCTGATAGGAAATCAGCACGGACATCATTGCCAAAAGCAGGGCAAGAACGACGCCGAGTGCCTGTGTCAGCCAGTTGTAGGCGCGCGAGAACAGGCCCTCTTCGCGCAGGATCTCATCAAATGAAGGTTCTGATTGCTTGGTCATGGATCTCGTCCCGGATGGGGCGGCTCAGCAGATTTCGCCCGGTCGGCACCCTGAAAATTGTCAACGGGCGGCTCCTGTGGAGCCGCCCGCAATTGCCTAGTTGAATTGCCGTCCTTCGATCGCGAAGATGGCTTCCAGCAAGGCAGCCTTGCCGGGATCCTTGGCCGCTTCCGTATACATTGGCTCGACCGATTTCATCAGCGGCTCCTTGTCGATCTGGATGACCTCGACGCCAAGCTGATCGACCGCCTTCTGCAGGTCTTCCGCCTCGCTGCGATCCGCGATCTCGATGGAGCGAGCCGAAATGTCGGCGAAGACGGAATTCACCACTTCGAGATCCTCGGGAGACAGGCTGTCCTGGAACTTCTGGCTTGCGACGACGAAATCGGTCAGGCGCGTCTGTTCGGTTTCCAACGCATATTTGGCAACCTCGCCGAACTTCGCCGACCAGAGGCCTGCAAGCCCACCTTCCGCGCCATCAACCACGCCCTGCTGCAGGCCGGAATAAAGTTCACCGAAGGACAGCGGTGTCGGCACCGTGCCGAAACGCTTGAGCATTTCGATGTAGGTCTCCGAGCTCATCGTGCGGAGCTTCTTGCCCTGAAGATCATCGATATTTTCGACAGGCGATGTCGTGTAGATCGAGCGGAAACCCGATGACAAATAACCGAGCGGCACGAAATTGTGCTTTCCGGCTTCATCGAACAGGGCCGCCTTCACGCCGGGATCGGCCATCACCGCGCCGTACTCCTCCGAGGTCCGGAAGATATAGGGCAGATTGACGACGCCATAGGCCGGGATGACATTTTCGAGCGCCGCGCTGTTGACGAGACCGAGATCAATGACGCCCTTCTGGATCTGCGAGAAATAGTCGAGCTGGTCGCCGAGCACGCCGTTGGCGAAGATCTTGATCTTGACCCGGCCATCGGTTCCTTCCTCGACCCGCTCGGCGAACTCGGAGAGCATATATCCGGCCGTGCTGTCGGGCTGGACATTGTGTGCGAGCTTGTAGGTCTTGGCCTCGACGCCTGTCGCGAAAGCGGCAAGAACGCAGGCCAGCCCCAGAATTTTGCGCGAAACTTTCATTTTTCCTTCCCTAAGCTGATCGTCATGGCAAAGACCGGGGACCTCCTGACCAGACCACCCTTCCGGATGGATTTGCGGCACCTTTTGTGGCGCCTGCCTGCCGGCCTCCAGAACCAGCCGCAAATTCATATCGTCCTCCGCGCCCACGCTGCAGTGACGATCGTAAACAGCGTGAACGGCTATAGTCGTACTGCCAAGAGGCGCGAAAGGTCAACATAAATTTTCTCTATTGACGAAATAACGAAACTTAACGAAATTACTGGCATAAATTTCGCCAAGAGGAATACAGCCATGAACCGTATTGCCGACTCGTATTTCGAAAAGGAATCCGAAGTGCATACAGACGAAGCGCATCAGGCCACTCTGACACGCTGCGTCGAGCGCCTTCGGCAGCAAATGCCGGCCGTCGGGCTGCGCAATCCCAAGATCGGCAATGCGCATAACCGCTGGATCTACTGCAACGGTGCAGATTGGGTGATGGGCTTCCAGACCGGGCAACTCTGGCTTGCCTATCAGCTGACCGGCAGCAGCGCCTTCAAGAATGCGGCGCAGGCGAGACGACCCGAATTTGAACAAATCCTCCGCGACCGTCGGTTACGCGATCATGATCTGGGCTTCCAGTTTTCCCTCTCCTCCGTCGCCGAATGGCTGTTAACGGGGGATGATCGCGCACGGGCGATGGGGATTTCCGCCGCTGACGCGCTTCTGGCACGTTTCAGACCCGAAGGTGGCTATATCCAGGCCTGGAGCGCACAAGGCACGCATGACCGGGAAAAGGCAGCCTTCGCCAACGGCCGGATGATTGCCGACACCATGCAGAACCTCGCCCTGCTCTACTGGGCGCACCGCGAGACGGCCATTGAGGACTATCGCGACGTCGCGCAAATCCACGCCGCCACTGCCGCATCATGTCTTGTCCGCGACGACGATACCAGCTTCCACACCTTCCTCTTCGACCCGTCCACCGGTGAGCCCCTTCGCGGCGAAACCCATCAGGGGTATGCCGACGCGTCGTGCTGGTCCCGCGGTCAGGCCTGGCTGATGCATGGCTTCGCACAATGTTATGCGGCAACCAGGGACCCCGCTCATCTCGACGTTGCCCGCAGGCTCTCTGCGAAAGCCGAGGCGCTGGTCGGCTCCACTGCCGTTCCGGTCTGGGATTTCAACCTGCCAGATACCGAAACGCCTTACATCGATTCCTCGGCAGGTGCGGTCATGGCGGCAGGGCTTTACCTGCTGGCGGATCAGGATATCCCCGCGGAAGAAGCCCTGCGATGGCGCGCTTTTGCCGATCGCCTGATCGACGGGTTGCTTTCGACCTGCGACCTGACGAAGACCGAAGGCGCCCAGGGGCTTCTGGCCCACGGCGCCGCGCATGTTCCCGCCGGTCGCTGCGACACGATGCTGCCTTATGGCGACTATTATTTCATGGAAGCGCTGATGCGGTCCGTGGGTCATACCCAGTTTTTTTGGTAAAACAACCGTGTGAGCGTGACAGCGATAGGAAAGTTTCGCGAAGTTTCGTATAAGGCGGCTGAGAGAGACCATGTGCCGGACCGACCATGACGAAGCAATTGCCCGCCCCAACGCTGAAGGATGTTGCAGAAGCTGCGGGACTATCCGTTGCGGCCGTTTCCAAGGTGTTTAACAACCGCGAAGGTGTCAGCGCCGCCAATCGCGCCTTGGTGACGCGCATCGCCGAGGAAATCGGCTATCGCGGTCGTAGCGGCCGCGCCACCATCGCCACACGGATATCCTCCGCGCTCGTTGTCACCCTGGACAAATACGTCACCAATGACGTGTTCTACGGCCAGATCATCGACAGCCTGCTGAAAAGTGCCCGCGAAGAGGGCATCGATATCGATCTGGCGCTCGTCACATCGAACGATCCGACGAGCGCCGACTACGACACGCTGCGCAACATCCGCGCCGATGCCGCAATCCTCGTCGGGCTCGACGAGGCTCCGGTCATCGATGCCGTGCGCTCCACGGGGCGGCCTGCCGTTCTGGTCAACGGCATGGATCGCAAGATGCAGCTTTCCAGCGTCTCGCCGGATTATAATTTCGGTGGCTGGGCGGCCACCCAGCATCTGCTGGAGCTCGGCCATCAAGAAATCGTCCATGTGACCCATCTCTACCGGGAATCACTGAAACGCCGCATGCTTGGTTTCCGCGACGCCATGGAAGAGGCCGGGATCGCCTTCTCGATGGACCATCATGTCATTGATGTCGGTGACCCCGATCTGCTCACGCTGTCCTGCCGCGACAAGATTACGGAAATCCTCCGCGAACGCACCCCACGGCCAACAGCCATCTTCTGTGCCAGCGATCTGGTCGCACTTGGGGTGATGCAGGCTGCAGCAAACCTTGGGCTTTCCGTCCCGGACGATCTGTCCATCATCGGCTTCGACGACCTTTCACTCGCCGCTCACGCCTCGCCGCCGCTGACCACCATGCACATGGATCGCGCAGAAATGGGCCGCCTGGCCGTAACGCTGCTGATGGAACAGTCGCTAGCCACCTTCAATTCAGCGCGACGTATCACGTTGGGCGTCCAGCTGGTCGAACGAAAAACCACGGGCCCGGTGGCAGGAATTGCAGCCCTGCCGCGCTAAGGCAGACCCGCTTTCACCCAGGCGGCGATAATATCGCGAAGCTAGCGCTCCTGCCGTGTCTGGAGCAGTCGCATTGCCTGTTCCGGTCCCAGAGCCTCAGGCCTGCGGCAACGGGTCGACACATCGATGCCAATCCTGTCTTCGCTTGAGCGCAGGATAGCTGTCAGAATATCGACCACATGAAGTGCGAATTCGCCGTTGCAGCGATGCTCGCGGTTTTCGACGATGGCCTGGGCCATGTCGGCAAGGCCGGCGGTGCGGTAGTCAGCCACCTCGCCGCGCGAAACCGTGCGATTGGGCGGACCGAGCGGATGATCCCACTGCGGCAACGCGGCAACTTCACGCCTTTTTGTTGCTGCCACGGGCCCGTCAAAGAAGTTCGGGTCAGGAATGTGGATGCTTCCTTCGCTGCCATAGAGCGCCATCGGCGCGAGGTCATGCTGCCAGACATCCCAGCTTGCGACCAGCGTCACCAGCGCACCGGATTCGAAGGTAAGGATCGCCTGGACCGTCGTCGCGACCTCGACCGGGATCGTTTCACCGGCACGAGGACCAGAGCCTATGCGACGCGATGTCTCCGGCATTGAAGCTTCAGCCGTGACACGGGTCACCGGGCCGAGAAGCTGGACCAGGTTGGCAACATAATAGGGACCAAGATCGAGGATCGGACCGCCCCCCTTGCGGAAGAAGAAATCGGGGGATGGATGCCATTCTTCCATGCCGTGGTTCATGACGAAGCAGGTTCCTGACGTCACGGTCCCGATCGCACCCACGTCGATCATGTGTCTGGCAAGCTGGTGCGAGGCGCCAAGGATCGTGTCTGGCGCGGAACCGATCCTGAGCCCGCGTGGCTCGGCAAGCTGCATGAGTTCCTTGCCCTCCGCGACATCCAGCACGAACGGCTTTTCGCAATAGACGTGCTTTCCGGCCTCAAGCGCCATTTTCGAGACCGCGAAGTGTGCGACGGGCGGCGTGAGGTTCAGGACGATGTCAACGTCGGGGTGAGCCAGAAGCGCTTCGGGCGTCATCGCCGGCAGTCCGAATTCCGCGCCACGTTCCTCGGCTGCAGCGGCGTTCATGTCGGCGACGCCAACAAAGGCGATATTCGCGAAGGTTTTGGCACGCGCAAGATAGGCCGACGAGATATTGCCGCAGCCGATCAGCCCGACGCCGAGAACGGTTTTCATGATTGCTCTTCCGGTATGCTGGGGGGCCGGGCGCCAGACGCCCGTGCCCTTGCTGTTCATGTCGGTCTGGGGGACCGAATTAAGACGTCAGTCCCAGTCCGGGCCGACTTCGGGCACGACGATGCGAAAACCGCGGTCGAGCGTGGCAATCCGCTCCATGTCCGATTTGCTCAAAACGATCTTCTGCGCGTCGAAATTGCTCTTCTGACGTTCGGCGCTGGCCGAGGCCGGAATGACGGCGATGCCGCGCTGCATCAACCAGGCAAGCGAAACCTGCGAGGCGGATGCGTCATGCTTTTCGGCAATCTCCTGCAGCAGGGGATCGTCGGCCACGCGCCCCTGGGCCAGCGGCATGTAGGCCGTCGGCGTGATGCCTTTCGAAAGCGCGAAGTCGACGAGCTTGTTGTTCTGCAGGAATGGATGAATTTCCACCTGATCGGTGTGGATCCGCCCTGAACCAAGGATTTCCTCGGCCTGTTTCAGGCGCGCGATCGGGAAATTGGAGACGCCGATATGGCGGGCCTTGCCCTGATCCTGGATACGGCCGAGATCTTCCATATAGCTTTCGAACGGCACATCGGGATCGATCGACGGCCAGTGGATCAGAACAAGGTCGATGACGTCGACCTGCAGATCCTTCAGGCTGGTCTCGACCGAAGGCAGGAACTGGGCCCGGTCGAGCTTTTTCTGCGCGACCTTGGTGGTGATGAAGACGTCGTCGCGATCGAGGCCGCTTCTGCGCACGGCCTCGCCGACCGATGGCTCCGAGCCGTAGCTTTGGGCCGTGTCGATGTGGCGATAGCCGATTTCGAGTGCGGACAGGATGGCGCGGATGCCTTCTTCTTCGAGGCGGCCATAGGTTCCAAGGCCCATCATCGGGATTGTGTCAGGCATGATATCTCCTTCAGCCCTTGGTTCCGCCGGCCGTCAGACCGCCGACAAAGAGCTTCTGCATGGCGAGGAAAAGAATGGCGATCGGGACCGTCATGATGACGGAGGCGGCCATGACAGCACCCCAGTCCGTGTTGAATTCGGTGGTGAATTCCGACAATCCGATCGGCAGCGTCTTGGTCGAGGAGTCGATGGCGAAACACAGCGCGAAGATGAATTCGTTCCATGTGGTCACGAAGGCATAGACGATCACCGCGACAACGCCGGGAAGCGACAGCGGCAACGTGATGCGCAACAGCGCGCCGAGCCTTGAAGCGCCGTCGACAATGGCGGCCTCCTCCAGCTCAACCGGAATGCCGCGGAAATAGGAGATCAGCATGAAGACGCTGAGCGGCAGGGTCAGGATGAGGTAGGCGAGGATCAGGCCGAGATAGGTGTTGAGCAGATTCAGCCAGTTGAGCACGACATAAAGCGGCACGATGATCGCCGCCGTCGGCAGAAGCTGGCCGACGATGATCAGCGAGATCGCCAGCGACTTGCCCCTGAACTTGAAGCGGGCAAAGCCGTAGGAGGCGAGAATGGCGAGCGCCAGGGCAATCGCCGTTGAACCGGCCGAGATGACCAGCGAATTCAGGAAGTAGCGCGGCACGTTCGATTCAAACAGGACCTTGGTGTAGTTGGCCCAGCTCGGCGCTTCCGGGATCCATGTCGGCGGAACGGTATAGAGTTCGCTCAGCTTCTTTAAGGATGAGATCAGCATCCACAGGAAGGGGAACATGGTGACGACGACAACGGCTGCGATCGCGGGATAGAGGGGCCATTGGGCCCGGGTACGTGAAGCCATGACCTTACTCCTTTTCTGCGAAGACGGTGACATAGAGGACCATCAGCACGCCGGTGATGCCCAGGAACATGACCGACAGGGCTGCCGCCTGGTTGAACTGGAAGAACTGGAAGGCCTGCCGGAAGATCTGGATCGGCAGGATGATCGATCGGTTGGCTGGACCGCCACCGGTCATCGCATAGATGATGGTGATGGCATTGAGGCCCCAGATGGCGAGCAGCAGTGACAGCGAACTCAGAACCGGCTTCAGATAGGGCAACGTCACGAAGATGATCTCGTGGTGCAGCTTGGCGCCATCGATGCGGGCGGCTTCATAGACATCCTTCGGGATGGCCTGGAGGCCCGCCAGAACCATGATCGCGACGAAGGGGAACATCTTCCAGACATTGACGGTGACGAGCGCCGGCATGACGGTGTTCGGGTTGGTCAGCCAGCCGATCGGCTGATCGATGACGCCGGCACCCTGCGCCATGTAGTTGATGATGCCAAACTCGGTATGGAACATCCAGGCCCAGGTCGTGGCGGCAACGATGCCCGGGATGACCCACGGCACGACAATCATCGCCCGAAGCGCGCTGCGCCCCCAGAAGGGCGCGTTGAGCAGGAGGCCCACGGCTGTTCCCAGAATGATCTGGAACACGATCGAGAAAAAGACATAGACGAAGGTATTGCGGAGCGTAATGCCGGTCAGGCGCTGATCCAGCATGGTCCGGAAGTTTTCCAGGCCGACATAGTTGCCCGCAGGATCGGTAACGGAAAGGACGACTGTGTAGACCAGCGGGTAAAACACCAGCAGGGCGAGCACAAAGAGCGCTGGAAACACGAACAGCGGTCCGGTGAAGCGGGAACTGACACGCATGGCATTCCTCTTGAAAGCGGCGGGGGACCGGGCCGCGCACAAGCGCGCGGCCCAACCGAAGCGTTGTTATTTCAGAAGACCATCGATCTGCTGCGTGGTGTCCGTCAGGACTTCCTGGACATCGGCGCCACCAAGGAGGATTTCCTGGATGGAGTCGAAATACATCTGCGTGATCTGCACCCAGTTGTTCACCGGCGGCTGCGGACGCGCATACTGCAGCATTTCACGGAACTTCTCGTATTCGGGAAGCTGGAACTGCTCCATCTGCATGGCCGTCTCGCGGGCCGGGAAGTTGTTGTCGGTGTAGTAGCCCATGTTTTCGGGCTCAAGCAGATAGGCCAGGAATGTCTCTGCGTCTTCCTTGTTCTTCGCAGCGTCCGGGATAACGAAGTTCCAGCCGCCGAGAATGACGGAGGTGTCCTTGCCTTCCGGATGCGGGATCAGGGCCGTGCCGACATCGATATCCGGATTTTCCTGGGCGATGGAGCCAAGGTCGAACTGGCCGGACTGATAGATCGCGATGGTTTCGGCGATGAACAGGCGACGCAGCGCCGTTCCGTCGTTTTCAAGCGTGGACGGCGGCGCGGAGCCGTCGGCCAGGAAGCTCGTATAGAAGTCGACAGCTTCCACGGACTCCGGTGTGTCGAGAATGCTCGACTGCAGGTCTTCCGCCAGCACGCCGCCGCCATTCATCCATAGGAAGGGAAGCGAACGGAAGATCGTGTTGGAAACCTCGCCCCCACCGGCAATGCCGATGCCATAGTGTCCGTTATTGGTCAGCGCTGCGGCCGTTTCCTGCAGTTCGGCCCAGGTTTCCGGGAAATTTTCCGGGTCAAGCCCCGCTTCGCGGAACATGTCTTTGTTGTAGATCATCGCATGCGCTTCAGCGCGGAAGGGGATACCGAAAAGACCACCATCAACCTCGGCGGTATCAAGGGCTGCCGGCAGGAAATCGTCGAGATCGATCTCGTTTTCCGCAACGAAATCATCGAGTTGCATGAGTCCGCCGGTGGTTGCGAACGGAACCGTCCAGCCATTGGCAACATCGATGAGGTCCGGTGTGTTGCCGGACTGCAAAGCCACAAGAACGCGGTTCTGCAGGCCGTTGGGCACCACGCGCTCGACCCTGACCGAAATATCCGGGTTCTGCTCTTCGAACTTCTGTGCAAGCACTTCGGCGCGATCAGCACCGAACTCAGGCGCCCACCAGGTGATTTCTCCAGCAAAGGCCGGGGCCTGCATCAGAATGAACGGCACGGCGGCCGTCATGGCGAGTTTGGTTTTAAGCTGCATTTTCTTCCTCCCAGTTAAAACGTTGTTGCTGTGTTCAAGACATTTGCGGCTCGGTGAGCCGCGGCGCCGTCTTGAGGAGGGCGTTCATGTAGCCCACCGCATGCGCCATCCCGACATGCCAAGGGGCAGGACAGGAAATTTCTGGAATGTGATCTGGAACGAGCACGCCCTCATAACCTTCGGCGTGCAGGATCCGGGCTATTTCGGCCATGTCGGTATCGCCGTCATCGATGAAGGCTTCCGCATAGCGCGGAACCTTGCCCTTGACGTTGCGGAAGTGGACATAGGCGATCCGGCCCGTACGGGCGTAATGGCGTGTCGCTTCATAGACATCGCCGGGCATCTCCATCAGCGAACCGACGCAGAACTGCATGGCGTTCGAGGGGCTGTCGACGATGGAGAGAAGCCGGTCGTATTTTTCATGGCGGTTGACGAGACGCGCGGTCCCGCGCAGGCTGTCGGCAGGCGGATCGTCGGGATGGGCGGCGAGAACGACGCCCGCCTCCTCCGCCACCGGCACCAGTTCCTTCAGGAACCATTCGAGGCGCTGCCACAATTCTTCTTCGCTGCAGGTCACCGGATCGGTTCCGCAACCTTCACGCACGCGCATGTTCCAGACGATACCGTCGGGGATCGGCCGGTCGTGATCGAAGCGCGACATATCGAATGTCGTCGCCATGGCACCGCCGCGGGCGATCGGCTGCCTTTGCCACCCCCAGACGCCAGCGAGCGAAAAGTTGTACCCGATGGTAGGAATGCCTGCTCGCCCGCAATCGTGGACGAGCTTTTTCAATCCATCCATCTGACCGACCCGCTCGGGGCCGTTCAGAAGAATGTCGGACCAGAAGGAAGGCGAGAAGTTTTCAAGCGCTGCGACGCGAATGCCGTCCGTGGCCAACATCTTCACAACATCGGAAAGCGTTTCATAGTCCCAGAGCGGCGCACCGAAATCTTCTGAAAGCGGCGGACCGGCTTGGCCTTTGAGCCAATTCGACGGATCGGCATTGTGGCCATAGCGGACCAGGTGGATGACAACATCGCGGACGCCGAGCTGAGCGGCGAAACGCGCTCCGGCCGGCGAAAGGCTTTCTCCGAAAAGTGTCAGTCCTACCCGCATTTCCTGCTCCCTGGGCGTGATTTCCGAAACCTCTGCCTCTCCCGGTTTCGGAACGCTCCTCAAAAAGTCCATATTTGGAACTAACTGTTCTTTATATGAAACTAATTTGTTCCCCTATGCCGAGTCAAGAGATTTGTCCTGACTGCGGCACGTCTGGTTGAATTTTATGAGCGCTATGCCTTCATGGCCTTGATGGCGGCAAACTGCATGCAGTCCGGCATCATCTGCATAATCTCGACACGATTGCCGTCGGGGTCATCGATCCAGCACTGGCGATTGCCATCACGGCCGTTCACGACAGGTTTCACAAGCGGCACGCCGAGCTCTTCGAAGTGTTTGGCTGCGGCATCAATATCAGCAGTCTCAACACATAAGTGATTGTAACCAGTAGCATTCGGCCCCGGAACCTTATTGCCTTCGCCGTCCGGAAAGAGCTCGAGATAGAGTGTATCCGTTACGCGCAGATAGACGAGCCAGACGCGGCCATCATCCTGGTTCAGGCGGAACATTTCGGGAAAGCCGAACACATCCGTATAAAACGCAAGGGACCGATCGATGTCCGTGCAGCGAATGGCAACATGGCCGATTCCGGTAAAAATCATTGCTTTAACTCCTGTGCAATGTTGGTTGAGACTAATGTTTGTGGACCAACCGGATGGACAAGCACACAAAATCCCGATACCCAGATGAAAAGTTCATATTTGGGATCGTTCGATGAAGGCGAAGAGTGAAGGGCTGGCTGCTGATGGACACAGCGCGGCCATGGAGAAAAACCGGATTCCGGCGATAGACCGCATGATGGACGTACTGGCCTATCTGGAACGGAAGCCGAGCGGCGCCTCCATGCGGGAGCTGGTCGAGGTGCTGCATTTGCCGCGCACCACCGTCTACCGTCTGCTTAACTCGCTTCACGCTTACGGAATTGTCCGGCACCTGCCGGACGGCAGCTACGTGCTCGGCACCCGCCTGATCTCGCTTGCTGCACGCGTCCTGCCGAGCGCTGCCGATATCGACATCGTCCTGCTCGCAACGCCGCATATGGAGCGGCTCTCCGAAACCACCGGCGAAGGCTGCAAGCTCTCGATACTTACCGATGACGGTATCGTGGTGATCGCCGCCAGCTCCGGTTCGCGCCGCCATGCTCTTGCCGGCGTGCCCGGTCAGCGCTTTCCGCTTCATACCGGCGCCGCCAGCAAGGTTCTGCTTGCCAGCCTGACGAAATCGGAACTCGACGCCATTCTGCCGGAGGCACTGGCGCGCTACACGGCGCGCACGATCACCTCGGTCAAGAACCTGCGCAGCGAGCTGACCCGCATCCGCCGCCAGGGCTGGGCCTGGGACGAAGGCGAGTTCTCCACTGGCGTCAACGCCTTTGCCGCACCGGTTCCGGATCGCAACGGCAAGACGATCGCTGCACTCAGCCTGCCCTACCTTGCCGATGAGACCAATGCCGGACGCCTTGACATGCTGCGGGCAGCCACGATCTCGACCGCCGGCGCGATCGCGGCGGACCTGCCCTCCGTACCCACGCGGGGCGCCACTGGCTGGAATGGCTGACATCATTTGAAGAAGTCCGCGTCGTCGTCGCTCAGATAGCGTTCGGCGGCTTCGGGAATCAGATCGACACCGAGCCCCGGCGCTGTCAGCACATCGACAAAGCCATCCTTGACGATCACCTCCGGCAGCCCGGTGACGATATCGGCCCACCACTCCGGAACAGCGATCGGATACTCGAAGGCGATGAAATTTGCCGGAAGCGTGGCACTCACCTGAATGAGGGCGGCAAGGCCGATCAATCCGTTGGCCGTGCCATGTGGCGCCATCATGATACCGTGAAGATCGGCATATTCGGCAATCCATTTGAGTTCAGCGAGGCCACCGACATCAGCCGGGTCGGGCCCGATCACATCGACGGCGCGCGCCTCGATCAGCGGCTTGTAATTGTTCCGGAGATAGATCTGTTCACCGGTATGGATCGGCGTTGATGTCGCGGTCGTCAGATCGCGGTAGAGATCGGTGTCGGACCAGGGCGTATAGTCACCCGAGATCAGGTCTTCGAGCCAGAGCAGGTCGAGGTGCTCGACGCCACGGGCAAATCTGAGCGCATCGGAAAACATCCAGCCCGGTCCACAATCAAGCGCAAGTCCGACCGCAGTACCGGCTACTTCCTTCATTGCCTCGACGCAATCGATCGTGTGGCGCAGCCCCTTTTCGGATATCTTGCCGCGCTCCATAATGCCGTGCTGCCCTGCCCCCGCGTGCTCGCCATAGTGAAAGCCGGGAACGATCTCCTTCATTGCGCAATGAAAGGCAATCGGCTGCTTGATCATGGTGAAGCCTTCCGGCAGCGCCATCATCCTGCGCATGTCATCGGCATAGTCTTCCGGCCGATAGCCGTTCAGCGGAAAGCGGATGCCGCCATTGTAGACGCGAAGCTTGTCGCGCACCTTGCCGCCAAGCAGCTTGTGAACCGGCAGGTTCGCGGCCTTGCCGGCAATATCCCAGAGCGCCATTTCAATAACGCTGACGGCACTGCCGAAGGGCTTGTTGCCGCCACGCTGGCGAATGCGCAGCATGACGCGCTCCACATCGGTCGGGTCGGCGCCTAGGATCGCCTCGCGAAGCTGCAGGATCTGCGGCTTGAGATAGGGTTTGTAGAATTCGGCTTGGCCGATCCCCACAATCCCTTCATCGGTTGTGATGCGAACAACCGGGTGGTTTCCGATGACCGCGCACTTGAGGTCAGTGATCTTCATTGGGCGCTCCTGCTTCCCTGCCCGTCGCTGTAATCGCGACTCTTCGCTATTGACTTTGACTGAAATTTCCTCTCTTTTCAATCCATATTCGGAACCTATTTGGTCCAAATATGAAACTAATGGGAGGACATCCATGTCCGATAAACTCAAATGGGGCATCCTGAGCACCGCCGGAATCGGCGTGCGCAAGGTCATTCCCGGCATGAAAAAATCCGAGCTGGGCATGGTCCGGGCAATTGCCTCTCGAGATGTTGCAAAGGCCGCGGCAGCGGCCGAAAAGCTGCAAATCCCGGTCAGTTACGGCAGCTATGAGGCGCTCCTGGCGGACCCGGAAATCGACGCGATCTACAATCCTCTGCCGGTCAACATGCATGTCGACTGGTCCATCAAGGCAATGGAAGCCGGCAAGCACGTCCTGTGTGAAAAGCCGATCGCGATGAGCGCCGAGGAGGCCCAGCGTCTGATTGCCGCACGTGAACGCACAGGCAAGCAAGTACTGGAAGCCGTCATGGTGCGCCAGCACCCCCAATGGCTTCGTGTTGCCGAGATCATCCGCTCCGGCGAGATCGGCGAAGTCTGCCTGATGCAGACGACGATGAGCTTCTTCAACGACGACCCGCACAACATCCGCAACATTCCCGAAGTCGGCGGCGGCGCGCTCTACGACGTTGGCTGCTATGCCCTTTTCCTGTCGCGTTTCGTCTTCGACGCAGAGCCCGTTCAGGTCGTTTCCATGAGCGATATCGACCCCGATATGCGCACCGACAGGCTGATGAGCGGCATTGTTGATTTTGGCGGCGGAAAGCAGCTTTCCTTTGCCTGCGGCACACAGCTTGCCCGCTTCCAGACCGTCCAGATCCTGGGCCGCAAGGGCCGTATCGAGGTGCCGGTCTCGCTCAACGCACCGCAGGGTGGAGAGGTCACAATCACCATCGATGCAGACGGCACCAATGAACCGGACAAGATGCGCAGGGAGGTGATCCCGGCCAGCGATCAATACACGCTGCAGGCAGACCTTGCCGCTCGCGTCTTCCTTGGCGAGACCGCCGCCGAATATCCGATCGAAAACGCCGTCAACAACATGGCGGCAATCGACGCGCTTTACCGCTCTTCCAAGAGCCATACCTGGGAAAAGGTCGCCTCCATATGATCATCGATCCATCCGTCACACCACCTGCAGACATTACCCGTCCGCCCAAGGCGCTCGTCGATGGCCTGGCACAGATCGGCACGGCTGCCGTGAGCGGCGAGCTCAGCCGGCTGGGCATTCGCGACCCGCAACTGACCGGCCTGACGCCGATGGCCTATGGCCAGTGCATGGCCGGCCCGGCGCTGACGCTGCAGTTTCTGCCCAAGCGCGAGGACCTGGCGCCCGGCGAGGAATATGAGGAGCCGGAAAAGCAGATTCATCGCCATGTGCTCTATCTCGTTCAGGAAGGCGATGTGGTTGTCGTGGATGCACGCGGCGACATGCATTCCGGCATTTTCGGCGAGATGATGATGACCTATTTCAAGGGCCGCAAGGGCGCGGGCCTCGTGGTCGACGGCTGCCTGCGCGACACGCCGAAGATCGCCGGTCTCGGCGTCAATATTTGGTCGCGCGGGCGCACGCCCAATTTCCACACCCAGACCGGCCTGATGCCCTACGCCGTCAACGTGCCCGTCGCCTGCGCCGGAACCACGGTCATGCCGGGCGATATCATCGTCGCCGATGATGACGGCGCGGTGGTCGTTCCCATCGCACTGGCCGAACAGATCCTCGACATGGGCAACAAGCACGCCGACTGGGAGGATTTTGCGCGCCTGAGGCTGAGTCAGGGCGCGGACCTCAGGAAATATTACCCGATCTCGAAAGAGGTCGAAGCCGAATACCTCGCCTGGCGCGAAAAGAACCCGCTCTGAACCAAAACGCCGTGGAGGAGTAACATGGCTACGATCAGTCTCAAGAACATAAAGAAGTCCTTTGGCGCGGTGGAAGTCATCCACGATGTCAGCCTTGACGTCGAGGACGGCGAATTCCTGGCCCTCGTCGGCCCGTCCGGTTGCGGCAAGTCCACCCTCCTGCGCATGCTCGCGGGGCTGGAAGAAGTAACCGCCGGCGACATCATGATCGGCGGAGAACGGGTCAACGACCTCTCGCCGCGCGAGCGCAATATCGCAATGGTGTTCCAGTCCTATGCGCTTTATCCGCACATGACGGTGCGCCAGAACATGAGCTTCAATCTCAGACTGTCGCGCACGCCGAAGGCCGAGCAGGAAAAGCGGGTCAACGAGGCCGCGCGCATGCTGGGCCTTGAAAACCTGCTCGACCGCAAGCCGGCCAATCTTTCCGGCGGTCAGCGTCAGCGCGTCGCCATGGGTCGCGCGGTCGTGCGGCATCCGGAAGTCTTCCTGTTCGACGAACCCCTGTCGAACCTCGATGCCAAGCTGCGTGTCCAGATGCGGGCCGAGATCAAGGCGCTTCACCAGAAGGTGCGCACGACCTCGGTCTACGTGACCCACGACCAGATCGAGGCGATGACGCTTGCCGACCGGATCGTTGTGCTCAATGGCGGCATCATCGAACAGGTCGGCCGTCCGCTCGACCTTTATCGCCAGCCGGCAAACCTTTTTGTCGCAGGCTTCATCGGCTCACCGGCAATGAATTTCATCGATGCCAAAATCTCCGAAAAGGATGGCGCCGTTATCGGTCATTGCATTGACGGCAATGATGTCATTCTGCCGGCGCCCTACGGTGAACATGCCGGCCGCGAGGTAACCCTCGGCTTCCGTCCGGAAGATTTCGCGCTGGGCGAAGGCAGCATCCGTGGTTCTGTCGCTATGGTCGAGCCGACCGGTGCGCAGACCCTCGTTTCGGTTGCGACAACCGGAGCCAAGGAACCCTTCCTCGCAGTCGTGGATGCGGCCTCTGAATATGACGTCGACCAGGCGGTTGCCGCTCATATTGCGCCGGAAAAGGTTCACGTCTTTGACAGGAAAACCGGGAGGCGCCTGTGAGCGAACGCCTGGAACAGATCGCGCGCCTGGAAGAGGAACGCCAGGCGCTCACCCTGCCCGCATTCAACGCCGATATCGCCTGGGCGATCGGCACCCACATCAGGGACCGCGCCTCCGCCGAGAAATTCCCGATCGCGATCGAAGTTTCGGGCATCGGCGGGCGGCTGTTCTTCGCATCCATGCCGGGCGCAAGCCCGGACAACGCCGAATGGATCCGCCGCAAGCGCAATGTCGTCGAGCGTTTTTTCGAAAGTTCACTGCTGGTGACGCTCAGATGCGACGAACGCGGCCGCAAGATACCCGAGCAGTTCAAGCTCAGCGAAGCCGATTTCGTTCACTCGGGCGGGGGCGTTGCGATCAGAACCAAAGACAGCGGCTTTGTCGGCTGCGTCACGGTCTCTGGCCTGACGCAGTATCAGGATCACACGCTTGGAGCGGACGCGCTCCGGGCTTTGATCGCGTCCTGGAAATAAGCGTCACAGTGCCGGATTAACGCTACGGCGCTCCAAGAATGGAGCAAAACCCGACATCACTCAAACGCTTCGTCGGCTACGGACTTCTGGTGGCGTTTGTCGCCGTGGCAGTTTCGGCAGGCGCAAGCTTTATCACGGTGCAATTGCTGACACTGCCCTTTTGGCCAGGCCTGGGTTGCCTTTGCACCGGTCGGTGTCGAAGCGATGGCATCAATGGCACTGGAATTGAATCGTGACCCGGTCTACGTCGCCAGGCATCACGTCTATCGTATCGTGATGCTGCACGTCACGCTGCCGATTTTGGTCAATCCGGGTCGCACGGGGATGAAGGCCCGGAGATCCGCCGCCAGACCCGTTGCAGCGGCGTGAAGGCTTTGCTTTCAGGGCTACCGTGGGCAAGACGCGGCTTCGCTGCGCTCGTGATGCCGCGCCTTGTTCCTGCAGAACCGGTGGGAGTGCTTGCGTTTAAGATTGCAGGAGACATCTCAGCTTGGCCGAACACCCCTTCAACATATCCTTTTCCCATCTCACGGGATTGAATAATCTCTCCGCGACCGAATAATTATGACAGCGGGAATAGAACAGCAAAAAGCCCCCGCGTTTTTGCGGGGGCTTTTGTGTTTGATATTGTCAGATTTGGTTGCGGGGGCAGAATTTGAAAACTGGTTTGCTTGAACCCAAAGGAGAGAAGCGGACGCCGGTTCTTCAACTTCTGCTCCAATACCTTCTCATGCGCTAACAGAATGGATCCCTCCCCCTTCTCACATGATTGCCTAGCTTGCGGGAAGATGTCTGTTTCAGCAGAGGCAACGCAGAAGCGCCATGTCATTTGCTTTAAAGGAATTTCTAATAGGGAGCCGGGTTCCACTTCACCTGCAAGGATACTAAAGCCAGGCAGACTGCGCGCCTTCTTCGGCGCCGCCCTCTGTGATCCCCTTGATCAGCACCTGGCGTGAACTTTCCAGGTGAGCATGCATTGTGACGCGCGCCGTTTCGGGATCTCCGGCTGCAATCGCGGCGTAGACATCCGTATGTCCGACGAAATCGCTTCCGTAAAATTCCGGATGACTTGCCTCGATGTGATAAAACCGTTCGAATTCGCGGAGAACGCCAACAATGCAGCGATGCAGCCTTTCATTGCGAGAGGCAATCGCAATGATCTCGTGAAATGCATTGTCGATCAGAATCATCCGGGCGATTTCGGTGGCGTCGGGCCTGGCGCGCGGCGCACTCTGCTCGCTGGCTTCTAGAAGCGCCTTTAGTTCATCGGATTGCTCAGTCGAGATTTTCCGTGCTGCAAGTGCTGCCGCCTCGCCGTCGACAAGCGCACGGAAGGCGAAGAGATCCCGGATCGAGGACATATGCAGTGGCGTAACCATGTAGCCACGTCGCGGGATCGCCTGGACGAACCCCTCCATCTGCAGCCGCCCCAAAGCTTCCCGGACCGGCGTCTTGCTCATCTCCAGATTTTTAGCCAGCTCCGCCTCGGTAAAGTCATGCCCCGGCTCGAGACTGCGTTCCACGATGTTCTCGCGAATGCGCCTGTACGCCTTGTCGGTCAGCGACGGAGGCTTTCCGCCGCGCTGCGTGTCGTCTTCCCGCCAACTGAAAATACGCTCTGCTGCCATGCTTCCCTGCTCGCCCCAATTCCAGAGCCGAACCTTAAAAGGTTGGCACCTTATTTGCAATGTCCACTGTAATATATTATGGTGCGTACTTCAAACGCCTCTTCCTTTGAGGCACGGGCCGCGTTGGGCATATCCATATTCTTACGCGTCGTACTCACGGAACCAGACGATACGGAGCCGATGGCAAGCTATTTCATAAGACGATTATTGCTGGGCGTAGCAGTGCTGCTCGTCGCGATGACGATCCTCTTTTTGCTGATCTACACGGTCCCCGGTGACCCCGCGACAATCGCGCTGGGGCCACGGGCGAGCGAGCTGCAAAAGGAAGCATTCCGCCAGCGCATGGGGCTTGACCAACCGCTTGTCATGCAGGCGCTGAATTTCATC
Source organism: Martelella endophytica (assembly GCF_000960975.1). NCBI lineage: Bacteria > Pseudomonadati > Pseudomonadota > Alphaproteobacteria > Hyphomicrobiales > Aurantimonadaceae > Martelella > Martelella endophytica. The sequence continues at coordinate 864,722 of NZ_CP010803.1, forward strand.
TGGTCGCTGCTTCATGGCGATCTCGGCACGGACATCCTCAATCAGAGGCCGGTGACGGCGATGGTGCTTTCCGCACTGCCCAAGACCGTTCTTCTGGCCGTCACGGGGCTTGGCTGGGCTGCCCTGATGGGTATTCCGCTCGGCATCTGGGCAGCCATGCGGCCCGATACCTGGATCGACCGGATCATCGGGCTGATCTCGACCAGTGTGGTCGCCCTGCCGGCATTTCTGATGGCAATTTACGCCCTGATCCTGTTTTCGGTTCAGCTGCGCTGGTTTCCATCGATCGGCGCCGGCGAACCGGGCCATATCGGCGACCAGATCCATCATCTGATCCTTCCCGCCTTTGCCGTCGGCGTTGCCTGGGTCGGCTATATCGCCCGTCTGGTGCGCGTCGCTATGCTCGAAACGCTGGCCGAGCCGCATGTCCGTACCTTCCAGACCTATGGCATCAGCAATCTGCGCATCGTGCTGCGTTGCGTTCTGCCGATCGCCATCGTTCCGGTGATTTCCGTTCTGGGCGTCGGCATGGGCAATCTTCTGTCCGGCGCAGTCCTCGTTGAAGTCGTGTTTTCCCGTCCCGGGCTTGGATCAATGGCCTATGACGCAGTCATCAGCCGCAATTTTCCGGTCGTTCTCGGATCTGTCGTGGTCACCACCGCGCTCTATGTCGTCGCCAATTTTCTGGCGGACATGGCGATTGCGATCCTCGACCCCCGACTGGCAGAAAAGGGTTGACCGATGAGTGAAGTCACGCAGGATATTGCACCGATTGCCAGCCGGCCGGCCCGGTTTGCAACCTTCAGAAGGTTGATGCGCAATCCGACGGGCGCAATCGCGACCATCGTCATCGCTCTCTTCATCGTCGCAGCGATTGCCGCACCGCTTGTCGCTCCCTATGACCCGAATGCGATTGCGCCGCGCGTCAGAATGCAGGGCCCATCGCTTGCCCACTGGCTGGGAACCGATCAGCTTGGCCGCGATCTCCTCAGTCGGGTGATCTATGGCACCCGCACCGCCTTCAAGGTCGCGCTTCTGGGAACGGCCGGCGCGCTGGCCGCAGGTATGGTCATGGGCATGATCGCCGGTCTTGGCTCCAAAATCATCGATAGTTTTCTGGTTCTGATCAATGACTCGGTCAAGTCGCTGCCGCTGGTGCTGTTCGCGCTGGTCCTGGTCTCGATCTACGGGCCGTCGATGACGACGCTGATCTTCGTTATTTCCGCCTCCATGGCGCCCGGATATTTCCGCGTGGTTCGAAATCAGGTTCTCGTCCTGCGCAATGCCGATTTCGTGGTCGCCGCCGAAGCCATTGGCAGTTCCCGCATCCGGCTTGCTGCCTCGCACCTTTTGCCCAACCTCATCGGGCCGATCTTCGTGCTTGTGGCCATGGATATTCCCGCCGTGATCGGCATCGAATCCGGCCTCAGCTTTCTGGGGCAGGGCGTGCAACCGCCCCAATCAAGCTGGGGCAACATGCTGGCGGAGGGCTACACCTATGTCCGCCAGGCGCCGCACATCGCGGTCGCAGCGGGCCTTCCCATCGTGATCACGACAATCGCATTCACCTTCCTTGGCGAAGCCCTGCGCGACGTTCTGGATCCCCGCAAGGTCACGAGGCGCTGATGAGTATGGAACCGGTCCTTTCCCTCAATGATGTCAGCATCGTCTACCCCGGCGACGCGTCAGACGTACGGGCCGTGCGCAATGTCTCGCTCGATGTCGCGCCCGGCGAAACGCTCGGTCTGGTCGGCGAAAGCGGATCGGGCAAGTCGAGCCTCGCCGCCGCCATGCTTGGCCTTCTGCCAGCCGGCGCTCGGGTCGAGGGCACTGTGCAGTTCGAAGGCCAGGAGATGACGCAGCTTGGCGAGACCGAGCGCAGGCGCCTGCGTGGATCCGCGATTGCGGCCATTGCCCAGGATCCTTTCACGGCGCTCAATCCGGTCATGCGGATCGGCAAGCAGATGGTCGAGTTTCAGCACTGGCAGAAGGGGCTCAGCAAAACCGAGCGCTGGAACCGCGCGACAGAAATGCTGGCCCGCGTCGGCCTTTCCGATCCCGAACTTCGCATGCGCCAGTTTCCGCATCAGCTTTCCGGCGGCAGCCGTCAACGCGTAGCCATCGGCGCAGCCCTTCTGGCCGAGCCGCGTCTTCTGATCGCGGACGAGCCGACGACGGCTCTGGATGCGACCACGGAAGCCCAGATTCTCACCATCATGCGGGATGCCAAGGCCGAAATGACCGGCGCGACCGTGTTTATCACCCACGACATCAGCGTCGTGTCGCGGCTCTGCGACCGGGTTGCCGTGCTCTATGCCGGCGAATTGATGGAGACCGGGCCGGTCAGCGACGTGCTTGCCAACCCGCAACATCCCTATACCAGAGCGCTTCTTGACTGCGATCCGGCCCGCATCGACAGGCCAACCAGAACATTGCCGACCATCCCCGGCACTGTTCCGCCGCCAGGGGCCGCGCGCAAGGGCTGCGTCTTCGCTGAACGATGTCCCGCCGCCTTCGCCCGCTGCGCGATCGAGAAACCAAAGCTTCTGAGCTGCGGCGCGGGCTGGAAGAGCGCCTGTCATCTGGTGACGGCATGACCAAGAAAGACAATCTCCTCGAAATCAACGACCTGCAGGTTCGCTATCCGGCAGCAAGCTTCATGGAGCGCCTGCGCGGTGCTGCAAAAGACGTGACCGTTCTGCCCGGCACCTCGCTTTCCATCGAACGCGGCAAGACCGTTGGGCTGATCGGCGAGAGCGGCAGCGGCAAGACAACGCTTGGCCGCGCGATCATGGGGCTCGCGCCGATCTCCGACGGTCAGATCCGCCTCGACAAGGATACCGTGACCTCGCAGACCGACCGCGCCTGGCCCAGCATGCGCCGCAAGACCGCCTTCATGTTTCAGGATGCGGTAGCGTCGCTCGATCCGCGCATGCGCCTTGGACTTTCGGTTACCGAGCCTCTCGTGGTGCATAACGTGCTTGAAGGCGATCGACGGGAGAAGGCCATCGCGCTTTTAGGACTTGTCGGCCTGTCACCCGATTTCGCCGACCGATATCCGCATGAAATTTCCGGCGGACAGGCTCGCCGCGTCACCGTAGCCCGCGCGCTGGCGCTCGAACCGGAGCTGGTTGTCGCCGACGAGCCGACCGCAGGACTTGATCTCTCCGTACAGGGCGAGCTCCTGAACCTTTTGAACGACCTGCAGGCCCGGCTGAACGTAAGCTTCCTGCTGATCACCCACAATCTTGCCGTCGCCCGCCATGTCACCGACCGGATCGCGATCATGTATCTCGGTCGGATCGTTGAGGAAGGGCCCTCCGAACAGGTGTTCCGCTCGCCAGCGCACCCTTACACAAAGGCGCTTCTCGCTGCCAAGGAAACGATCGACGTCGACGGGCTGATTGCCGGTGAGGTTCCAAGCCTCAAGGACCGCCCCGCCGGTTGCGAATTCCGCACCCGCTGTCCGGTCGCCCGCGCCATTTGTGCTGAAAAGGCCCCCGCCGCACGCCGTGGCGAGAATGGCCATGTCGCAACCTGTCATTTTGCCTGGCCCGACAGAAAGCCGATGCAAACCTCCAGACCCCAAGACTGAAACATAAAGCCAAACGAAGGAAATTGACTGACCATGAATGAATTCAAGATCACCCGACGCCAGGCGATGCAGAGACTGGGCGCAGGCGGACTGGCCCTTGCCGTTGGCAACATGGCCGGAACGAGCGCAGTTTGTGCGCAGGAAAACAAGGTTCTGAAGATCCGCAATGACGGCGACATGGAACGTATCGACCCTGCCAGCCGCGGTGGCTGGTACGACGAAACGGTGATGTTTGCGATCTTCTCCGGCCTGGTGCGCTATAGCGATGGCGACAACTGGGACTGGGAGCTGGATGCGGCCACCGTTCTTGACGACAGCGATCCACTCAACATCAAGTTCGAACTGCGCCCCGGCATTCAGTTCACCAACGGTTTCGGCGAAATGACGGCGGAAGACGTCAAGTTTTCCTATGAGCGTTTTGCCGATCCGGCCGTAAACGCGGTTTATGGCTCCGACTGGGCGGCCCTGGATCAGGTGGAAGTGACCGGCAAATATACCGGCGTCATCCGCCTGAAGGAGGCCTTCGCGCCGCTCTTCACCTCGACGTTGCCGAACGCATCCGGCCTGATCATTTCGAAAAAGGCCGTCGAAGCCTCCGGCAAGCCGGACATTGCGACCGACCCGCTGGCCTGCGGCGGTCCCTATCAGCTTGCCGAATGGCGGCCGCGCGAAATCATTCGTCTCACCCGCAATCCGGGCTGGGTCGGACCAGAGCCCTTCTATGACGAGATCCAGCTTTATCCGATTGCGGACGTGACCTCGGCCGAGACCGCTTTCACAGCCGGAGACCTCGACTGCACGCAAATCGCCGTCAATTCGATTCCCGCCTATGAGGGCACGGACAACACCCTGACGGTCAAACCGGCGCTCGGTTATTCCTGGATCGGCATGAATGTCGAAAGTCCGAAGCTTTCCGACATCAAGGTGCGCCGTGCTATCCAGCACGCCGTCAATGTTCAGGAAATCGTCGATGCGACCTTCGGCGGCGTTGTTGATCCGGCCTACGGTCTGGTGCCGCCGCCGCTGATGGGCGCCCGCGATGAGGTGCTCTACGGCTATGACCCCGATCAGGCTCGCGCACTGCTGCAGGAAGCAGGCGCCGACGGTCTCGACCTGTCTCTCTCCTTCGGAACGGACCCGGATATCATGATTGTCGCTCAGGTGCTGCAGGCCCAGCTTGCCGCCGTCGGCATCAACCTTTCGATCCGCCAGATGGACAGCGCCACGATGATTGCCGAAGCCCAGGACAATGAGGGCGGTGGTTATCAGAACATCGAGCTGATCATCGAGCCGTTCACCACCACGCCGGACCCGAGCTGGGTGACGGAATGGTTCACCTGCGATCAGGTCGGCGTATGGAATTTCCAGCGCACCTGCTCGCCGGAATGGGACGAGAAGAACGCTGCAGCGGTGAAGGAAACCGATCCGGCAAAACGTGAGCAGATGTATATCGAGCTGCAGAACGAACTGGAGGAAACAGGAGCCTATGTGTTCCTCTATCATGGTGTGAACGCCTGGGTCACGAAGCCCGGTATCACGCCTGCCTTCAAGCCCGATGCGCAGATCGCTTTCCTGAGAGACTTCAAGGAAGCCTGATGAAACCGGGGGCGGGTCACAAGAGACCCGCCCCTGCCTTTCATTGCCAACCGGCATAGACAAACCGGAACAATAAACTTGCAGAATTTCTCCGTGCGCGTGACCGGCGACAGGCCGGCGCCCTTTCAGCAGATCGTCATTCCGCTTTCCGATGGAACGAAGCTAACAGCACGTCTGTGGCTGCCGGAAACGCCTGCAGCCTCGGAAGTGCCCGTCGTTCTCGAATGGATCCCGTATCGGCAGTCCGACGGCACTGCGCTTGCCGACAGCATGATGCACGGCTACTTCGCCGAGAACGGCATTGCCGCCTGCCGGGTCGACATTCGCGGCTCCGGCAATTCGGAAGGGCTTTTGCGCGACGAATACCTGAAGCAGGAACAGGACGACGCGCTGGAAGTGATCGCCTGGCTCGCAGCGCAGGACTGGTGCAACGGCAATGTCGGTATGATCGGCATTTCCTGGGGCGGCTTTGCCGGCCTGCAGATTGCCGCGCGCCGTCCGCCGGCCCTGAAGGCGATCGTCACCGCCTGTTCGACGGATGACCGCTACAGTGACGACGTGCATTTCATGGGCGGCGCGCTCCTGAACGACGGCCTGCAGTGGGGTGCAGGTCTGTTCACCCAGCTTGGCCGCCCGGCCGACCCGAAACATGCCGGGCAGGATTGGCACGATATCTGGATGAGCAGACTGGAGGGCCTTGAGCCGCCGCTTTCCGGGTGGCTTTCGCACATGGAACGGGACGATTTCTGGAAGCACGGCTCGGTCTGCGAAAACTATAACGACATCGAATGCGCCGTCTTTGCTGTCGGCGGCTGGGTTGACGGCTATTCCGATCCGATCCTGCGCCTGATGGAAAACCTGAATGTGCCCCGCAAGGGTCTGATCGGCCCGTGGACACATATGTACCCGACATGGGGTCAGCCAGGCCCGCAGATCGGCTTCCTGCAGGAATGCATGCGCTGGTGGCGCCACTGGCTGCTAGGCGAGGCGACCGGCATCATGGACGAGCCGATGCTGCGGCTTTGGACCGGTGAGGACCCGAAACCGGATGCCGCATCGCCCGAAATCGGCGGGCACTGGATCGGCCTTGACCAGTGGCCTTCGCAACGGCCGGAAACGGTCCTGTTTGCAGATGATCGTTGTCTTTGCGAAACGCCGGGCGAGACGGAACGCGAAATCGTGCTCGACAGCCCGCTGACGCTGGGTGCGACCGGCGGCGAATGGTGCCCGCTTGATGCGGGCGGCAACGGACCCGAATTTGCCGGTGACCAGAGCGCTGATGACGGGCAATCGCTCTGTTTCGAAACATGCTGCCTTGAAAAGCCACTGCATCTCGTTGGCCATGCTGTGCTGCGGCTTCGAGTTGCCTTCAAGCCAGGCCGCGCGCTGCTGGTCATCCGGCTGAATGAAGTTCTCGCCGATGGCCGGTCGGCCCGGGTGACATTTATCGCAAGACGCCTGAGACGCCTCGAAGGCATCGGACCGGACGAGCCCTTTGACGTCGAGATCCCGATCAATGCGGTCGCACACCGGTTTTCGCCGGGCAGCAGGTTGCGGCTTGCTCTTTCGACAAGTTACTGGCCGATGATCTGGCCGGAGCCCACCGAAAATGCCATCAGGCTTCAGCCCGGAAGTCTGAAGCTGACACTGCCGGGCATGCCGACGGAAGCCGACCTCAGACAGCCGGAGTTCGGTGAGGCCGTTCATGCCGCCCCTGTCGAAAGCGTGATCCATGTCGCTCCGGAGTATCGACGGTGGATGACCCTCGATCAGGCCAGCGGCAAGGTCGCAGTCTGTTCGCAGGACACGCCGTCGACCTGGGAGATCGACGGGCTCAAGATCACGGGCCGCTATGACCACGACTATGCAATCCTGCCGCGTCAGGGGCAGTCCGCGCGTGCAGGCTTTCAGTTTTCCCAGACCTATGAACGCGACGGCTGGAAAGTATCGATCGACACGGACACGCAGGTCTGCTGGGAGGGTGGCAAACTGGCGCTGAGATCGCGCTTCACCGCTCATGAGGCCGGCCGCCTCGTATTCGAGCGCAACTGGACCCAGCATTTTGACTATTGAGGCAAATCATGACTGACATTGTTGACGTAACGAAGGTTCCCGCGCGGCAGGGGCGCATGATCGCGCTCAATGCCGGAGATATGGTTGATGTCGTGAACACGCACGGCGGCCAGGTCGTCGACACCTGGGCGTTTTCCCGCGACAATCCGGCGGAATACATGTCGATGGAGCACAGCCATGTGCTGCACTACCGGCTGAACTTCAAACCCGGCGATGCGCTGTGCACCGACGCCTGGCGCACGATCATGACCTTTGTCGAGGACACCTCTCCGGGTATTCACGACACGCTCTGCCCCGCCTGTTGCGAGCCGAGCTACAACATTTTTTACGGCCACAAGGGCTATCATGCCAATTGCAGCGACAACCTGAAGGGTCAGTTCGAGAAGCTCGGCGTGCCGTTCCATCGTGTGCCGACGCCGTGGAACCTGTTCATGGAAACGATCGTCGAAAACAACAATACGCTGAGAGATATGCCGAGCACGACGAAGCGCGGCCAGTATGTCCGCCTGCGCGCGGAGATGGACTGCTATTTCGCCGTCTCCGCCTGCCCCCAGGACCTGATCGTCATCAACGGCGAAGACGGCGTTCCGCGTGACATCGAACTGCATGTCCACCGCGCCAAGAGCAGCACCTGAACTTTCGTGAGGCACCTCTCGAATTGCCGGCCTGCCGGCACGTGCCCATCGACGCGCCATGGTTTGCGAACCGACTATCTTCCTTTTCGACGTGGAAACGGAGCAATCGCTCACCATCGGCTGAAGCGGACTGGGGCGCGTCCCAATCAGGCGAAGTGGCAGGCCGCGCGATGGCCGGGCCTGACCGGCTTCAGAAGCGGATCTTCCTGACGACAGATGTCCTGCGCCATCGGACACCGTGAAGCGAAACGGCATCCTTTCGGGATGTTCATCGGGCTCGGGAGATCGCCGGAAACCGGCGGCCGGAAACGCTTGCCCGTCGGGCGCGGCGGCAGGATGGCCGAGACGAGCGCCTGCGTGTAGGGATGCCGCGGATCGTCGAGAACCGTCCTGACCGGCCCTTCTTCGACAATCCGGCCGAGATACATCACCGCGATGTCATCGGCGATGTGGCGGACGATGCCGAGGTCGTGAGAGATGAAAACATAGCCGAGCCCCATCTTCTCCTGGATGTCTTGGAAAAGATTGACGATCTGCGCCTGAACGGAGACGTCGAGGGCGGCAACCGGCTCGTCGGCGACGATGAGATCCGGTTCCATCGTCAGGGCGCGGGCAATGCAGATGCGCTGCCGCTGGCCGCCGGAGAATTCGTGCGGGTAGCGCGAGACGATTTCCGGCGAGAGGCTGACGGCCTCCAGCATCTCGGCGACCTTCTCGCGCCGGTTTTCGATACCGTTGAGATACATCGGCTCAGCGACGCTGTCGCCGATCTTCATGCGCGGATCGAGCGAGCCCATCGGGTCCTGAAACACCATCTGGAACCGCCTGCGCAGTGCCTGCAGCTTTCGCCCCTTGAGACGTGAGATATTCTCTCCCTCGAACTCGATGGCGCCGCCTGTCGGCTCCAGAAGCCGGATCAGAACGCGCCCGAGCGTCGATTTTCCGCAGCCGGATTCGCCGACAAGGCCCAGCGTGCGGCCGCGATAGAGCCTGAGATCGACGCCATCGACGGCGCGCAGCCATGCTTTCGGCTCGTGCGACAGAAGCCTGCGGCCGACGGGAAAGCGTTTCTCGAGGGCATGCACTTCCATCAGGGGCGTTTCTGTGCGGTCAGGTCTTGGCATGGTCGAAAGCTCTGATACAGGCGGATGTGTGACCGGCGGTGACAGGACGCGGTTCCGGAAGCGCCGCATCGCAGGCGGACATGCGGTGCGCGCAGCGGGTCGCGAAACGACAGCCCGGCGGCAGATCGGCAAGCTTCGGCACGGTTCCGGGGATGGTCTCCAGCCGGCGCACCTCCTCTCGGCCCGGGATCGAGCGGATGAGGGCCTGCGAATAGGGATGCGACGGCGCGTCGAAGAAATCATTGACCGAGGCCGTCTCCATCACCCGCCCGCAATACATCACCGCCACCCTGTCGGCGAAATTGGCGATGACGCCGAGATCGTGGGTGATCAACAGGATCGACAGGTTGGACTGTTCGCGCAGATCCATCAGGAGGTCGAGGATCTGCGCCTGCACGGTGACGTCGAGGGCGGTCGTCGGCTCGTCCGCCAGAAGCATCTCCGGCTCGCAGGCAAGCGCCATGGCGATCATCACCCGCTGGCGCAGACCACCCGAGAGCTCGTGCGGATAGGCCTTGAGCCGCCCGGCTGCATCGGGGATCTTGACCCTGTCGAGCAGGTCCTTCGCCCGGATCAGCGCATCCTTCATCTGCAAGCCGTGATGCGCACGCAAGGTCTCGGCGATCTGGCGGCCGACCGTCAGAACCGGGTTCAGCGACGACATGGGGTCCTGGAAGATCATCGAAATCCTCCGGCCGCGCAGCGCCGTCATCTGCTTTTCCGGCAGGTTGACGAGGTTGCGGCCCGCGAAGCGGACCTCGCCCTCGACCTTAGCACTTTCAGGCAGGAGGCCGATCATGGCCATGGCGGTCGCCGATTTCCCTGAACCGCTTTCGCCGACAAGCCCGAGAACTTCGCCCGGCTTCACCGAGAACGAGCAGCGTTCCACGGCGGGCAGAAGCGTGCCGCCGGAATTGAACTTCACCGTCAGGTCGCGGACATCGAGAAGCGGGGAGTTGTCAGCCATGCGCGCCTCCTCTCGGATCGAGCCGTTCGCGCAGGCCGTTGCCGAGCATGTTGATACCCCAGACCACGAGGATGATGGCGACGCCGGCGCTGTCGGCAACCCACGGCGCGACGAAGAGACGGTCGCGCCCCTCGGCCAGGACATTGCCCCAGCTCGGTGTCGGCGGCGGTACGCCGAGGCCGAGGAAGGAAAGCGCCGTCTCGGTCAGGATCATCTGCGCCACCTGCAGGGTCGAGATGACGATGATCATCGGCAGCAGATGCGGCAGGATATGGCGACGGATGATGTACCACCCCGCCCCGCCCTGCACACGCGCCGCCTCGATGAACGGACGCTCCTTCAGCGATAGCGTCAGCCCGTAGACAACGCGGGCATAAACCATCCAGGAGGAGACGCCGAGCACGAGCACGATGTTCAGCAGGCTACCGCCGAGCGTTGCCACGATCAGGATTGCGAGCAGGATTTCGGGGAAGGCCAGATGCGCATCGGCAAAGCGCATGATGAAGGTTCCGAGCCGGCCGCCGCGATAGGACGCGACCACGCCGGCAAGCGAGCCGATGGTACAGGACAAGAGCATGGAGCTGATGCCGACAAGAATGGAAACGCGTGCGCCGTAGATCAGCCGGGAGAGAACGTCACGCCCATAATTGTCTGTGCCGAGAATGTGCTCCCAGCTTCCCTTGCTGCTCCAGACCGGCGGGCTCAGGCGGTTGAACAGGTCCTGCGTGAGCGGATCGGACGGCGCAATCTGAGGCGCGAAGATTGCAACGACCGCGAAGATGAAAACGATCAGCGTTCCGACGATGATCTTGAAACGGGCTCCGAACATCCGCTCAATCCAGATTGATACGCGGATCAACCATCGCAAGAAGCAGGTCCGCGACAAGGTTGGCGAGCACGATTGCAAGACAGGTGATGGTGACCGTGGCGACCACCACGGGCACGTCGCGCTGGTAGACCGCGCCGATCATCAGCCGGCCGATACCTGGCCAGGCGAAGATCGTTTCCGTGACCACCGAGCCGCCGACCAGCCGGCCCATCTGCAGGCCGAAGAAGCTGATGATCGGGTTGAGCGCGTTCGGCAGCACATGCCTGAGCAGTATGTAGCCCTTCTTCAGCCCTTTCGACCGGGCGGTCGTGACATATTGCTCAGCGCCTGCCTCCAGCACCGCCGTGCGGGTGATCAGCACGAGGTTCGGCGCAATGAAGGCGGCAAGGGTGACGGCGGGCAGGACAAGATATCTAAGCCCGCCCGTGCCCGAGGTCGGGAGCCAGCCGAGCTGCAGCGCGAAAAGCTGCACCAGCAGGATGCCGAGCCAGAAACTCGGCATCGACTGTCCGGCCACGGCGACGGTCGAGATCACCATGTCGATCCAGCGATCCTTGTAGATCGCCGAGACCAGACCGCCGACCAGGCCGAAAACCAGCGCCAGCACCAAAGATGCGCCGATCAACTCGAAGGTAGCGCCGAGACGGCTCACCACGATGTCGAGGGCGGGCGCCTGAAACTGCAGCGACCGCCCGAAATCAAGCGTCAGGATATCGGCGAGAAAGCGCCAGTACTGGACGATCAGCGGCTGATCAAGCCCCAGCTGACGACGCAATGTCTCGATCTGTTCCGGCGTTGCCGTGATATCGAGATAAAGCGTCGCCGGATCACCGGTGAGCCGCAACACGAAGAAGGTTGCGGTAATCACCAGCAGCAGCGTTATCGGAACCGTTATCAGTTGCCGGATTGTGAATTGAAACACGCTGTCTCCCGTCTGACTTTGGTTGGCCGGGAAAGTCGATCCCGATCAGACGACCAGGATCTCCTCGTTGTCGAAGGCGTCGGACAGAAGCACCGGCCCGCTCTCGGTGATGTGGTAGAGGTCTTCCATGTGAAGCCCTTTCTCGCCGACGAAACGGATGCGCGTTTCGACCGTGCACACCATTCCGGGTTCGAAAACCGTGTTTTCTTCCGGCTTGATCATCGGATACTCATGTAGCTCAAGCCCGATCGAGTGGCCGTTATGGGCAAACGGGAACGGAAGGCCGTGTTTGGCATGAAGCTTTGCAGCCACATCAAAAAGCTGACCGCCGGTGTTTCCGGGCCTGAGCATATCGGCGATCGTGTGATGGATTTCCCTGAGCCGCTTCCAGATGTCCTGTTCTTCGGCGGTGGGCTTGCCCATCTTCGCGGTGCGTCCGACATTCGACGGATAGGCGCCGGGATACCAACCGCCGCTGTCGGCCTTCACATAGTCGCCCTTCTGCACCTGATAGCCTGTCGGTGCTGCGTGCGGGAAACCGGTGTTGGGGCCGGCGTTGATATGGTTGAAGGCGACGATATCGGCACCCGACAGCATGATCCCGTCGGCCAGCCGGCGTGAAAGACTGTATTCGGTCTCACCGACGCGCGTGGTCGCGAAGGTCGCGAGCATGGCCTTTTCCGTTCCGCGGAAAGCCTCCTGGAGCGTCGCAACCTCGCGGCTGGTCTTGATCGAACGCACCTTGCGAAACAACGGATCGCAGGCATCGACCTTGAGGTTCGGAAGCTGTTCCTTCAGCGACAGCAGATATTTCGCGGCGAAATATTCAAGCTCAATGCCGATCTTGCCATCGGCAAGACCCAGCTCCTTGAGCACATCGGCCAGAAGATCGGTGGGCTTGACGAAGAACTCGCGATAGCCGCGAATATCCTCGATCCAGGTCTTCTGGCGCACATAGGCCTCTTCGACCTGGCACAGGATGAAGACCGGATCGCGCCCCTTGGCCCAGACGATGAAGCCCAGGCGATCGCGGATCGACTTCATTGTGTCGATCATGACATCGGAGATATAGCGGACGTTTTCGGGCGAGCAGGCGACGATTGCATCGAATTCGCTGGCCTCGAGCTCAGCGCGCAGGCGGGGGATATCCCCCATGGCGTCTGCAGCAGTTTTCATGTCTTTGAATTCCTTGGAGGTGGGGGCCGTTCCGAATCCGGAGATCGGTTCGGAACGGCTAAGTCATTTCAGGAAAGCTTCGCGTCGTGCATGCGAAGGATCTTGTCGGACGGTGCGCCCCAGCCCTCGAGCCCGGTCGACTTGCCGTAGACTGTCGGCAGCCCGAAGAGGAAGACCGCGGGGCATTCCTCGTGCATGATCTCCGTCATGCGATGGTAGGCGGCAAGACGGGCTTCGGTATCCACGGTTGAACGGCCGGCGACGAACTCCTTCTCGTATTCGTCGTTTTCCCAGTAAGCGCGTCCCGAAGCCTGGGTAAACCAGACCATCGCGAAGTCGGCATCGCCGAGGCTGTACCAGCCGACCATGTGCATCGGACCCATATTGTGCGCGGTCGACATCTTCGAATAGACGCCCTGCTCGACGACATTGACCGTCGTCTTCACGCCGACATCCCCGAACATCGCGGCAATGACATTGCAAATGTCGACATCGGCGAGATATTTGCCGGACCGTGTGGTGATCGAGGTCTCGAAACCGTCGGGATAGCCCGCCTCGGCGAGCAGCGCCTTGGCCTTCTCCGGGTCGTAGGAAAAGGGCTCCAGATCGGGGTTGAACCCAAACGTGTTGCTGGTCAGCATCTGGCCCTGCAACACCGTGCCGCGGCCCATCAGCAGCTTGTCGAGGATCGCCTGCTTGTTGACGGCGTAGTTCAGCGCCTGACGGACGCGCGGATCGCTGAATTCCTTGAGGCTCGTGTCGAAGGTCAAAAGCAGGCCGACAGTCGACTCGACAGCATCGACGACGGCAGTGCCGGACTTGTCGATAGTTCCCAAAAGGTCGATCGGCAGCTCTTCGGCAATTGCAACTTCACCCGCCATAAGGCTTGCGACGCGCGTGGAGCCTTCCGGCACCTGACGCAGCGTAAGGGTTGCGGAAGCCGGCGGCTCGCCCCAGTAATCTTCGAATGCGGTAAAGGAGATCCTGTCTCCGGGCGTCCATTCATTCAGCACGAACGGCCCCGTTCCCATCGGCTTTGTTGTCATGCCGTCGCGCCCGACGGATTCGACGTAGTGCTTCGGCTCGATCACGATGTTGGAAAGACCATTCAGAAGCGTCGGGAACGGTCCGTCAGTAACGATACGCACGGTCGTGTCGTCGACAATCTCGACGGAGCTGATCTGGGAGATGCGGGCACGCGAACCGTAATTGTTTTCCGGGTCAAGCACATAGTCGAGCGTGAACTTCACATCCGCGGCGGTAAACGGCTTGCCGTCGTGAAAGACGACACCCTCGCGAAGATGAAAGAGCCAAGTGGAGTCGTCTTTGGCTTCCCAACTCGCGGCAAGACCGGGGACCAGCGATCCGTCATTCTGGCGCGAGACGAGCGATTCCAGCATCTGCTTGATGACCGAAAGCGACGCAAAGCTGCTGAAGCCGGTGATCAGCGAATCCGGCAGTCCCTGAACCGCGACGACAAGATCCGAACCCTGTGCGAATGCGGGAAAGCCCGCGAATGCGGCGAGCGCTCCAGTGGCCGCACTAGCGGCAAGGAACCCACGGCGTGTTAAGGAAGGCGTCTTAGGAGGCATGTTTTAGTTCCCTTTCCTTTTATGACTTGGGGACGTGGACCGCCCCTTACCTTTCGACGACCGCGGAAACGATCGTCATTTCCCACCAACCTCCTCTTGGTTGGCAGAATCCGTCTCAGCCTCGTGGCCACTTCGCCTGGCCCAGTTGGCCTTCATCGCGGCAGCCGCGTTTGCGATGTGCAAAGCAGACCGTCGACGCGCCTCCTCAGCGTCGCCGGCCTCGATTGCGTCGAAAATGGCCCTGATCTCGGCCACAGCGGCTGGCATGCGATCAGGCTCCGCCAGCGTGATGCTGCGCAGCAGCTGGATGCGCCCGTGGATGATGCGTAGCATCTCCGCCATGGTGCCGTTGCCGCAACGCTGGATCAGGGCTTCATAGAATGCGTTCTTGGCCCTGCGCATGCCCAGCGGATCGCCCGTCTGAAGCGCGACCTCAACCTTGACGACTTCGCTGCGCAGCGCGGCAAGGTCTTCGGCCGTCCCTTTCTGCACAAAGGACATGGCGGCGCCGCCTTCCAGCACGCCACGCGCCACGTAGATTTCCTCAGCCTCCTCCAGAGACAATGTCCTGATGAAAAGCCCGCCGCTGACGCCCGCCTGCAGAAGCCCCTCGGCCTCCAGCGAGCGCATCGCCTCGCGGACGAGCGGACGGCTCACGCCAAGCTGCTCGCACAGCTCGCGTTCGACGAGCCTGTCCCCCGGCAGAAGAATACCTTCCGAGATCATGGTCCGGAGTCCGTCCTGAACCTGTGTCCTGACCGGTGCGGTGACGCGTGTCACTGTGAACATTCAACAATTCCGTCTTTCGGTAATCTTGTCTGACAGACTCACTAGCATACCGACCGACATGAGTCTAGAAATGTTTGAGCGACTCGCAATGCGAGACACCCGACTTGAGCAGGAGCTAGGTATGAGTTTTAAGCCCGACACTTCGATCGGTTTGATCGGCAGAGGTGCGATCGGCGGCGCGATCGCTGCGGCCATCGAAAGCGGTTCACTTCCCGGTCTCGTTCTGACTGCGGTTCTGACGCGCACACCTCCCTTGGAAGGTGCGTCCGAGATCTGGTGCGGCAATCTCAAGGGGTTTCTGGCGCGCACGCCCGATCTGGTCATCGAAGCCGCTGGCCCGGAAGCGTTCGCCACGCTGGTACCCAGCGTGCTGGCAAACGGCTGCGACGTGATTGCGGTTTCGGTTGCGGCTCTGGCGGATGATGTCGTGGAAGCGGCCGTGAACGCCGCCATCGCAAAGTCCGGTGCAAGGCTGCATGTGGCAAGCGGCGCGATCGGCGCGCTCGATTCGCTTGCCGCCGCACGGGAACTGGGTCTCGATTCGGTCGAACTCGTGCAGCGCAAGCCGCACGCGGCTTTTCCCGGCGTCGACCTGCAGCCGGGCATGACCCAGATCGTGTCGACGGGTACGGCCCGCGATGCCGCAATCGCCTTTCCCCGAAACTCCAACATCGCCGCGGCCGTCGCCCTGGCCGGCGTTGGCTTCGATCAAACGCGCGTCACTGTCGTCGCAGATCACGAAGCGACGACCAATCAGGCTGAGTTGAAGGTGAGCGGTCGCTTCGGCCGTTTCGATCTGACGATCCAGAACCGGCCGAGCGAAGCCAATGCCCGTACGGCCGCCATCACCGCCCAGAGCGTCATTTCCGCCTTGCGTCGCAGCCGTGCAGCGATCGCCGTCCCCGCATGAACCCACTAGAACAGGAGACTTGTCATGACCTATACCGTCGTTGCCCGCGACCCTGATACCGCCCGCCTTGGCGTTGTCATTGCCACCCGCGCTCCGGTCGTAGGTGCGCGCTGCCCCGTCGTGGTTCCTCACTTTGGTGCCGCGAGCGTGCAGCTCATCGCCAGCCCGCCGCTGACGCAGCTCTGCGCCCGCCTCATCAGCCAGGGTTACTCCGCGCCAAAGGTGCTGGAGGAACTCAAATCCAGCGATCCGCATATCCAGCGCCGGCAGATCGGCATCGTCGATGTCGCCGGCAACACGGCCGCCTTCAGCGGCCCGACGACAAATGGTTTTTCCGGCCATATCCTCGGGGAGCAGTTCGTGGCCATGGGTAACGCCGTCATCTCGGAAGAGGTCGTGAACGCCATGGCGGCGATCATGAAGGACCGCAGCGACCTCGCCTTCGCCGACCGTCTTATGGCCGCGATCGAGGCCGGCACGGAAGCGGGCGGTCAGGCCGACGGCCAGTTTTCGGGCGGCATTCTCGTCTATGACCGAGACAATTTTGCTGAAATCGACCTTCGCGTCGACCGCGCCGAAGGCGCCGTCGCGGAACTGAGGAAGCTCTACGACTGGTACCGCCCCCTCATTCCCTACTACGTCGAACGCGCCACCGACCCCTACATGGAGCGCGACGACCACTGGCGTGCACGGCAAGCCCGAGAGGGAGAGCGTCAATAAACCCATTCGGCCGGAGCGTTTTACTTTCCGGCGTACCGCAGGATCACAACGACAAGGCGCCCTTGGTGCGCCAAAGACAGCCGGCGCTCTGAGCACCAGATCCGCGCCCCTGTCCGTTTCGCCGATGCTGGTCCCGGTCGCGAGGGAACAGCTCGCTAGCGTGTCGTCCGGAACAGCCCGGCCTTGTCGGCGGGCAGGCCGCGCCAGTAGGACGGCGGCGCATCGATGGTGGCGCCGAGATCGGCGGCGGCGTGCCAGGGCCAGCGCGGATCGTAGAGAAGGCTGCGGCCGAGCGCCACGAAATCCGCCTTGCCTTCCTCGATGATGGCATTCGCCTGCGCCGCATCGGTAATCAGGCCGACTGCGAAGGTGGCGAGGCCGGTTTCCTTGCGGATCGCATCAGCGAAGCGGACCTGATAGCCGGGGCCGGGCTTGATCTGCTGCTGCGGCACGAGGCCGCCGGACGAGGCATCGATGAAATCGGCACCGCGGGCGGCGAGCGCCTTGGCAAAGGCGACCGTCTGGTCGCAATCCCATCCGCCTTCCATCCAGTCGGAGGCGGAAACGCGCACGCCGACAGGCTTGTCGGCCGGGAAAGCGGCCCGCACGGCCTCGAAGACCTCCAGCGGAAACCGCATCCGGTTTTCGAGCGACCCGCCATAGGCATCCGTGCGATGGTTGGACAGTGGCGAGAGGAACTCGTGCAGGAGATAGCCGTGGGCTGCATGGAGCTCGATCCCGTCGATACCGAGACGGGCGGCCCGCTTTGCCGCATCGACAAAGTCGTCACGAATGCGCACGAGGCCAGCGGCATCGATTTCGCTCGGCAGGCGGTCACCGTCCTTCAGCGCGATCGGAGACGGGGCGAAGGTCTCCCACCCGCCCTCTTCCAGCGGAATCAACTGTCCGCCGTCCCAGGGCTTGTGGCTGGAAGCCTTCCGCCCGGCATGACCAAGCTGGATGAAGACGGCGCAGTTCTCAACCTCTCTCACGGCTTCCAGCGTGGTCTTGAGGGCGGCTTCGGTGGCATCGTCGTAAAGCCCGAGATCGCCGGGCGTGATGCGACCGGCGGGCTCGACCGCGGTCGCCTCGATGATGACGATGCCGGCACCGGACAGCGCGAGATTGCCGAGATGCACCGTATGCCAATGATTGGCCCTGCCATCCACCGCGCGATACTGGCACATCGGCGAAACGACGATGCGGTTCTTGAGCGTCAGGCTCCGCATTTCGAAGGGCGTAAACAGCTTGGTCATTGCATTCTCCATAATGTCCGCATTTTCATCGCAACCGTGCGCCCGGGCAATCAGATCGACAGAAGCCGCATGACGTCCTCGTCGATCACGAGCCCTTCCGCAAGAGCCTTCCTGCGCGCATTCGCTCCGCGTTTTCCGGGAAGGCGCGTGCCGGGATCGCGCGCGATGGTCTCGGCAAGCAGGGAAAGCCGTGCAGCCACCCCGCTGCCGCCCGTTGCGCGGGGATCGATGACGATGATGGTCTGCCCGAGTTCCGGTGGCGGCCCCTGATCATCGAACAGCGAGGAAGCCTCGAACGCATAATTGGCCCCGGTGATACCGGCGGCAAGAATCTCCACCATCAGCGCCAGCGCAGCACCCTTGGCGTCTCCGAGCGGGATCATGGTACCAGCCATCGCAGCATCGGCGTCGGTTGTCGGATCGCCGTTCGCATCAAGCGCCCAGCCTTCCGGGATGGCGCGGCCGGACTGCCTGGCAGCCATGATCTTGCCCCGCGCCACCTTCGACATCGCCAGATCGATGACGATCGGATCCGTGCCTTCCAGCGGCGCCGCAAAGGCGATGGGATTGGTGCCGTAGACGGCATGACGGCCGCCCCACGGCGCCATGGCGGCGGGCGCATTCGCAACCATCAACGCGACCAGTCCGCGCTCGGCGAAACGCTCGACCGTCAACCCCATCACGCCGGCATGATGCGAGCGGTGGATGGCTGCCAGCGCGATACCGGTTCTGGAGGCTATGGATGGCAGGAGCTCCACCGCCATATCGAATGCCGGATAGGCAAAGCCATATCCCGCGTCAATGCGGCGGACGGCCTCGGCCGTCGCCATCGCCACCGACATCGCCTCACCATCGACCTTCCTCGCGAGCGCCTGGGCGCTATAGGCCGGCACGCGACGAAGCCCATGGCCGGGCTGGCCGGCCGCTTCGGCGGCGACAAGCGCTTTCGCGACGGACAGGGCGTTTTCCTCGCTGACGCGATTCCGGATCAAAATGGAGACGACCAGTGTCTCGATGTCGCCGATGGTCATGACGGTAGAGGACGGCATGGCGAGTAAATCCTTTTCTCAGATCCCGGGTGTTCCCGTCAGTTCATTTCCACCAAGGCGAGGATGTTGGCAAGCAAGGCCGTACGCGGCGCGATACTGCTGACCAGAATATGCTCTTCAAACGTATGAGCACCGGCCCCGTCGGCACCGAGACCGTCGAGCGTCGGCACGCCGAGCGCAGCGGTGAAGTTTCCATCCGAACCGCCTCCCGTCGCCATGCCTTCGAGCGTGAAGCCCAGTTCCGACGCGATACACGCCGTCTGGTCGAAAAGACGGCGGCCGGCATCGCTCTGGGCAAATGGCGGGCGATTGAGGTCGCCGGTGATCTCGAATGTGATATCCGGATCGACGGGCTTCATCGCCTTGACCTTAGCGATCACCTCCGCCGCGCTGGTCGCGTCGGGCAGGCGCAGGTCGAGCTGCAGCCGGCACTCCTCCGGCACGGTGTTGCGCCCCGTTCCACCTTGGATCGTGCCTGTCGTCACGCTGATGCCGCGGGCGGGGTCGTTGAGGGCTTCCAGATCCAGAACCAGCCGGGCCGCCGCGCGGATCGCCGAGCGACCGTCGAGAGGACGCACGCCCGCATGAGCGGCACGGCCGCGCACGACAATGTCGAACATGCCGACGCCCTTGCGCGCGGTGACGATCTTGCCGCCGTCGCGGGCAGGTTCGACAACCAGCGTGCAAGCCGCATCGCGGGCACGCTCCTCGATCAGCGGCCGTGAGCTTTTCGACCCGATTTCCTCATCCGGCACGATCAGGAGCTCGGTCGGTAGGTGATCGCCGGCCTTCGCCGCAAGCGCCATCGCCTGAAGCGCCATCAGCACGCCGGCCTTCATGTCGTAGATACCAGGGCCGTAAAGTCGGTAGCCGTCGCGACGAAGCGGCAGCTTGTCGGCAATCGTGCCAACCGCATGGACGGTATCGAGATGGGCGAGGATCAGGATTCCGGGACGATTGTCGCCAGCAGCGCGCGGCGTGCGGACCGTCAGCATGTCGCCGGCATCCGGGGCGCCGGGCGTCCGCTCGATCGCAAGGCCCAAGGCCTGGGCAAAGGCCTCCGCCTTTTCCATCATCCGGTTGACGGCGGCGATGTCGCTGCTCGGGCTTTCGATCGCAACCCATTGCTCAAGCTCGGCGAGAAAGGCATCGAGATCGATATCGTCGGCGGTGAATACGGGGGTCATGGTTTTGTCGCTCCTGACGGCGAGGAAGGGATGAGGCGGATTCGCCGCCGCGTGGCGGCATCGACCCTGTCGCGGCTGAAGAGAAGCGGCACATAATCGCCGCGCGCCCAGGGCGCGGCGAGATCGGCATAATGGGGCGAGCGCGGATCGCCGGACTGGCCGGGCGTGTTGACGCAGACGGAATTATCCCAGGCCCCGACATCCATGACGAGACGGACCGAGGCGCCGGCATTGACGTTGAAATCGCCAAGCCGATAGGCCGCATGCATCGGCGTCGAGCGGCTGCCACCCACCGGCAGCGGGCCGACGTTCCAGGCGCTGTCGGCTGAAGGCTTCGCCCCGTTCGCCGCATGCTGGAAGAGCGCCCGGTGCAGATCCCCCCAGCGCCAGCGGTCCGGATCATCCCCGAGCCGTCGGAGGCAATCCCCAAACCCATCGGCAAGGGTGGCAAGGATCAGCGCGTCGCGTTCGGCAAGGCTCCAGTGCGGCTCGGGCACTTCGAGGAGGAAGAGGAAGCGGTCAAAATCGCCCGGCAGCAGCAGCTGGCGCACCTTCGCATCCGGCGCGAAACGGGCGGCAATGCCCGGACGCAGATGCTTCATCCACCAGACCTCGAAGAGGGCCGCAGGGGCGCTGTCGACCGTAAGCCGGTGATCCCAGCCCGCGAAAAGCCGCGCAGCCTCCGCAGTAACCTCATCCAGTGCCCCCTGCCCGGCAAGGCCTGCGACCAGCGCCGTGACGATGGCGGCCGGGCGCGAAAACACATCCGTCTGCAACGCCATCGAGGCGGAAAGGCTGTGGCTGCGATCGGCGGCGAGCACCGACTTGATCCGCCGCGCGCGGCTCACCTCCGCCCATTCATGGCCGATCGAGGGACCGGTTCGCTCCGGGGGAAGGTTCATCTCGTTGGCAGAGGCGACGAAACCCGCTTCGGGGTCGAAGCTGCGCGGCAATTCTTCCGGCGCGAGGAAGCCGTCCCATTCGTGGCGTCCGTCGCCCGGAACCGGCAGGAGCCCGTGCCAGTTGCGGCGGACAGGGGTAAAGCCGGCGGTGAACCAGCCGATATGACCGTCGACATCGGCACTGACGTGATTGACCGAGGGCGTGCCCCAGTGGCCGAGCGTCTCCGCAAAGGCGGTGGTCGAGCGGCTGCGCATATAGGCCAGGCTGCCGAGATAGGCGGCCGAGCCCGGCAGGTGCCAGACCGTGCGCATCGCGACAACGCGATGGCGGCTGCGATCCTCGTTGAGCACCGGCCCGTGGCGCGTGAAGGAGAGCGTCAGATGCTGGTCGGAGTGACCTTTGACGAGAAAGCGTTGCCGATCCCGATCGATCCTTTCCCAGCCGTTGCCGTAGCGATAAAGATCGGGATCGTCCGGACTGGTTTCGTAGACATAGACGTCCTCCTGGTCGGCTCCAAAGATGGTGAGGCCGAAGGCTGTGCGCTCGTTATGGCCGATCGAGACCCCGGGCGCGCTCGGCTCGCCGGTTCCGATGACATTGATGCCGGGCGCCTCGAGATGGACGAGATAGCGCAGCGACGGCACGGCATGGGCACGGTGCGGATCGCTGGCAAGGATCGGCCGGCCGGTCTCGGTCCGCGACCCGTGAACGGCCCAGTTGTTGGAGCCTTCCTCGGCGCTGCGCTGAACGATCTCTCCGAGGTCCGTGACCTCGCTCCAGCGCCAGGCCTCTTCCAGAGGGGCAGCAAGACGCGCCTTTTCGAAGGTCACAGTTGCGGTCGCGAGCTTGAACAGCCGGATCGCATCGAGCGGAATATCCTCGAATGACAGTCCTTCCGCCAGTTTCGGCTCCACCGGCGGATCGATCTCGAAGCGCAGGAGGTCGGTCTCGGCATCGGCGAGCGCCATGACATTGGCGCGCAGGATCTCCGAAACGCCGTTGCGGGTGAGCGCATGCGAGCGGATGCGCAGGACATCCTCGGGCTGCCAAGGCTGGGGCTTCGTGCCGAACAGGGAAAATTCCGGCGGCAGTCGCTCGGGCTCGCTTTCGCAAAGGCCGATATAGGCATTCACACCGGCGGCAAAGGCGGTGCAGATCGCCTCAGTGTCATCGGCATAGGCCCGCCATTCCGGCCCCATGTCGCCACGATAGAGAAAATGCCGCGCGGCATGGTCCTGGGCGAGATAGCCGGGCCCGAAATCGGCGGCAAGCAGGCCAAGCCCGCGCTTGCGCCAGAGATCGAGCTGCCACAGCCGGTCACGTGCTGCGTTGAAGCCCTGCGCGAGGAAAAGGTCGTGATCGCTTCCGGCGCGGATATGGGGAATGCCCCATTCGTCGACGCGGATTTCGGCTTCCGCGTCGAGGCCTTCCAGAGGGATGGTTTCGTCTTCTGTGGATTGGGGCATGGGATCAGCTTCAGGCATGATGGCAGGCGACACGGGCACCGTCCGGTCGCGGTGTCAGTTCCGGGCGCTCGCGCGAACAGATTTCGGTTGCCAGCGGACAACGGGTGTGGAAGGCGCAGCCCGGCGGAATATTCGCCGGGCTCGGCAATTCGCCGGACAAGGTAAAGCGCTGTCGGGTCCGCTGCGCCACCGGATCGGCCTCGGGCACGGCCGACATCAGCGCCCGGGCATAGGGGTGCTTCGGATCGGCAAAGAAGACGTCGCGCTCGGCGATTTCGACAAAGCGGCCGAGATACATCACGACCACCCGGTCGCAGATGTGGCGCACCACGCTGAGGTCATGCGAGACGAAGAGATAGGAAACGCCGGTGCGCTTCTGCAGTGCCACAAGCAGGTTGAGGATCTGGGCGCGGACGGAGACATCGAGCGCGGAGACCGGCTCGTCGCAGATGACCAGATCGGGTTCGAGCGCGAGCGCGCGGGCGATCACCACCCGCTGGCGCTGGCCGCCGGAAAACTGGTGCGGATAGCGGTCGGCATGTTCGGGCCTCAGGCCAACCTCCTTGAGAAGCTCGGCCACCTTCTGCTTCAGTGCCTTACCTCTGGCGATGCCGCGCACCTTCAACGGCTCGCCGATGGTGGCACCGATCGTCGAGCGCGGATCGAGCGACAGTGCGGGATCCTGGAACACCATCTGCACCTTGCGGCGGATGTCGTTCAGCGCCCTCGGGCTGGCGCCGACGACCTCGCTTCCACCGATGCGGATACTGCCCGAAACGGGTGGCTGCAGCCCGACAATGGCATTGGAAAGTGTGGACTTGCCGCAGCCCGATTCACCGACCAGAGCCACCGTCTCGGCGCGGCCGATCGCAAGATCAACGCCGTTGACAGCCTTGACCACCGCGCCGGCGCCGCCGAAAAATCCGCCGCGTCCACCGAAATGGACCGCGACGTCTGAAAGTTCGAGGACATTCGCTTCGCTCATGCGGGCACTCCAGGGATTTCGTCCATGCGCTCGATATGAAAGCAGGCGGACCGATGGCCGCCGCCGCAATCGACAAGCGGCGGCTGTTCCTCCCTGCAACGCTCATCCGCCAGCGGACAGCGATCGGCAAACCGACAGCCGACACCAAATTCCTCCGGCGAAGGCACCGTGCCGTCAATGGTGGCAAGATCCGCCTTCGGCAGATCGGAAAGCTTGGGCACGCTTGCGAGCAGCAGGGCGGTATAGGGATGGCGCGGACTGGCAAAGAGGGCTTCGACCGGCGCGATCTCGGCAATGCGCCCTGCATACATCACCGCGACTTCGTCGGCGATGTCGGCGACGACGCCCATGTCGTGGGTGATGATGACAATGGCGGTGCCACGCTCGGCGACCAGCGCCTTCATCAGGTCGAGGATCTGCGCCTGAATGGTGACGTCGAGTGCGGTCGTCGGCTCATCGGCGACGAGAACGCGCGGGCTGCAGATCAGCGCGATCGAGATCATGATGCGCTGGCACATGCCGCCCGAGAGCTCGAACGGATATTGATGCAGGCGCCGATCCGGATCGGGAATGCCGACATCGGCGAGCATCTGCCGCGCCCTTGCATAAGCCTCTTTGCGCGAGACGCCGTGATGCGCCCGATAGGCGGCGGCGACCTGCGCGCCAACGGTCGTCAGCGGATCAAGCGAGGCACTCGGCTCCTGGAAGATGATCGAGATGTCCTTGCCGCGAGCCTTGCGCAGCTGTCTTTCGGAAAGCCGGGTGAGATCGGTGCCTTCGAGCAGGATGCGTCCGCCGCTCTGTTTTGCCGCCGGCGGTAGGAGGCCGAGCATGGCATATGAGGTCAGTGACTTGCCGCAACCCGATTCCCCCACCAGCGCCATCACCTTTCCGGGCGCGACGGTAAACGACACGCCGTCGACGACATGGGCGCCGCCAATGTCGATCGTCAGGTCCTCGACCGATACGAGTGGGGTCTCTGCCATCAAGGTTTCACCCCGCCTTTGCCGGCGCCGCTTCCGGGCGCTTGTAGTTGCCGATTGAATTGCCGCCGTCGACGCTCAGGACCGCGCCGGTGATGAAGCCGGCCTGCTCGGAGCACAGGTAGGCAATCGCGCCCGGCGCATCCTCCGGCCCGCTGGCGCGGCCGAGCGGAATGTTCTTCAGCATGTTGGCGACATACTCCTCGCTGAGCGCGGAGACCTCGCTTCCCGGCGCGAAGCCCGGTTCCACGACATTGACGCGGATGCCGTGATGGGCGAGTTCCATGGCGAAGCCCTTGGAAAGCCGTTCGACAGCTGTCTTGGAGGTGCAGTAGGGCACCGAATTCTGGTTCATCTTGCGTGAAGCACCCGAGGAGATGTTGATGATCGAGCCCTTGCGGCCATCGGCGATCATCAGCTTCGCCATTTCGCGGGACAGCACGAAGGGCGCGCGCAGATTGACGCCGAAGACGCGGTCCCAGTCGGAAAGCGCCATGTCGAGAAGGCTGAAGCGTGTATAGATACCGGCATTGTTGACGAGGATATCCGGCGCCTGCCATTCGCGCCGCACGAGGTCGACCAGTTCAAGCATCGAGTCGTCGCTCGTGAGTTCGGTCGCATGCAGAAGCGTCGTTTTCGGATCAAGGTCGAGGTCGGCGGCAACCTTCTCCAGCGTATCCATGCGAATGTCGCTGAGGCAGAGCCTGGCCCCTTCCTTCGCAAAATAGGCGGCGATCCAGCTGCCGAAGATCCCGGCCGCGCCGGTGATAACCATGGTCTTGTCTTGAAACTGCATCTGAAACCTCAGCGGGAACGGGAGCGTGGGTCGAGATGGTCGCGCAGCCAGTCTCCCACGATGTTGACGGAAAAGACGAGAAGGAAGAGTGCCGCGCCGGGCACGGCGACGATCCACCAGGCGCGCTCCAGATATTGCCGTCCGACACTCATGATCGAGCCCCAGCTTGCCGCTGGCGGCTGAATTCCGAGACCGAGGAAGGAAAGCCCGGCCTCCATCAGGATCATCAGGCCGAATTCCGCGGTCGCCACGATCAGGATCGGCCCGGCAATATTCGGCAGGACGTGGTGGAAGAGGATGCGGCTGGCGCCGGCGCCGGCAAGTTCGGAGGCCTTGATGAAGGGCAGATTGGCGACCTGCAGCGTCTGGCCATAGGCGACGCGGGTATAGCGCGGCCAGCGGGTAAGGCCGAGCACCAGAACGAGCTTCAGAAAACCGGGTCCGAGAACGGCGACGGTGAGTACGGCGAGCAGCACGGCCGGGATCGACATCATGATATCGACGAGCCGCATGATCACGGTTTCGGTAAAGCCGCGGAACCAGCCTGCGATCATGCCGAGCGCGACGCCGACCACGGTGGAAACGACCACCGACAGCACCGCAACGCTGAGCGAAATCCTGGCACCATAAAGCGTACGCGACAAGAGATCGCGACCGAGATCATCCGTTCCCAGCCAGTAGGTGATGCCGCGATAGGTAAAGCCCGGCGGCTTCAGCCGCGCGAGAAGCGTCTGCTTGTTCGGATCGAGCGGCGTGACAAAGGGCGCGAAGATCGCCAGCAGCACGATGACCGTCAGGACGATCCCCGCCAGGATGACCGCGACCGGGACCCGGTTCAGGCGAAGACGGAGGGAAAGGGCGCGCGCGTTCACGGATGTCTCCTTATCTGACAAGACGGATGCGCGGGTCGACCACGACATAGATGAAATCCGCCAGCACGCTGGTGAGCACATAGACCACCGAGATCAGCAGAACGATCAGCTGGACGACGAGAAAATCGCGCGACTGGATCGACTGGATGGCGAGCTGGCCGATGCCGGGCCAGGCGAACACCGTCTCGATGATGACGGCGCCCGCCAGCAGATTGCCGATTTCGAGCGCGGCAATGGTAATCACCGGAATGGAGGCGTTGCGCAGCACGTGGCGCACGACGATCTTTTCCATCGACAGGCCGCGGGCGCGGCCGGCGCGGACATAATCCTTGCCGAGTTCGTCCAGTATGGCGATCCGCGTCATGCGTGCGAAGGTCGACATCGACAGCGCACCGAGCGCGATCGACGGCATGATCAGCGCTGAAAACGTGCCCGAACCCGAAGTCGGCAGCCAGCGCAGGGTGACGCCGAAGATGAAGATCAGGAGGATGCCGGAGAGGAAGGTCGGAACGCTCTGTCCGGTGACGACGATCGCCGTCAGCACCCGTTCGATCACGCCGCCGCGCACCGTCGCCATGATGATGCCCGCCGGAATGCCGAAGCCTATCGCGACGACCAGGGCGCCGGCGGCAAGCTCGATCGTGTAGGGTAGGCGCGAGGCGACGATATCGATGACCGGCACCCGCTGGACCACGGAGACGCCGAAATCGAAATGGGCGAGATCGTTGAGATAGTCGAGATACTGCACCGAGATCGGCCGGTCGAAGCCGAGCTGGTGGCGAAGTTCGGCGATCATCGCCGCCGAGGCATCCTGGGGGACCAGAAGCAAGGTCGGGTCCCCCGAAAGATGCATCACGACGAAAACGATCGTGAGCACGCCGAAGATCGCGATGATCGCTTGTACCAGTCGCTGGGCGGCGTATTGCAGCATGATCGTTCTCTACGTCCTGTTACTTACTGCTGCCAGCTCATGTCCATCACGAACATCGCCTCGTTCGGAGACGGCTGCCAGTCGAGATCCTTCGCCGCGCCATAAAGCGCGTAGGTCTGGAACAGGCCAAGGCCGGGAACGTCTTCGCGCAGGATTTCGTAAGCCTGCTTGTAGAGATCCTTGCGCTCGTCTTCGTCAAGGGTCGAGCGGGCCGCATCGACCAGGGCGTCATATTGCGGGTTCGAATACTTCGCCCAGATACTGCCGGTACGAAACAGCGGGAAGATGATGCCGTCGGCATCCTGGCAGGCGCAGGACCATGCACCATAGGCGAGGCTGCCGGCATTGGCCGGATCGCCCTGGCGACGCTTCAGGAAGGTCGCCTGGTCGCTCGAGGAAATCTCGACGTCGAGACCGACATCATTGAGCATCTGCTGGATCGCCTCGACAACCGCGCGCGGATAGGATGGCGAAGTCAGGAATTCCAGCTTGGCGCCCTCGGCGCCGGCTTCCTTGATCAGTTCGGACGCCTTGTCCGGATCGTAAGAATAGCCTTCCACCGCGTCGGTGTAGCCGAAGATCGGCGTGGCACCGAGCACATTGACCGGCGCGCCATAGCCCTCAAGAAGCGCGTCGACGAGGCCCTGCTTGTCGATCGCATAGGCGATCGCCTGACGCACGCGCACGTCTTCCGTCGGGCCGGCTTCGGCGTTGATATAGAGATAGCCGATCCGTTCGGTGGGAACCGACAGGAGCTTGGTGTTGGGGTCGTTTTCGATGCTGGTGGCCTGATCCGGGGGCACGTCGCGAACCAGATCGGCCTTGCCGGTCTTCAGGTCGGCGATGCGGGTGGAAACGTCCGGAACCGCACGGAAAACGACGGTCTCGAAGGGAGGCTGGCCACGCCAGTAGCTGTCATTGGCCTTGAGATCGGTCTCGATGCCCTTCTTCCACTCGGCAAGTTCGTATGGGCCGCTGCCCATGGGCTTGAGGTTGAATTCCGCGTCGCCGACCTTTTCGACATAGGCCTTCGGCACGATCGAAAGCTTGACGAGCTGGGCCAGCAGCGCCGGATAGGCCGACTTTGTGGTGATCCTCACCGTCGTCGGGTCAACGACCTCGGCTGTGGCGATCTGGTCGAACTGGGAAAGCTGCGGGCTCTTCAGCGCCGGGTCGATGATCCGGCTGATGGAGAAGGCGACATCGTCGGCGGTGAGCTTGGAGCCGTCCTGGAAGGTCACGTCGTCGCGGATCTTGAGGACGAGCGTGGTGTCGTTCTCATAATTCCATGCCGTCGCGATCTGCGGTACGATCTCGCCGGAGGTATCGCGGGTCAGAAGGTTGTCAAAGATGTTGCGGTAGATCGTGTAGCTGTCGGTATTCCACTGCAGATGCGGATCGAGCGTTGCCGCATCATTCGGTAGGTCGATGGTCAGCGTGTCCTTCGCTTCAACGCCGGCGACGGATGCCATCAGGGCCACCAGAAGAACGGCGGCGGACTTTATTCCGGTTTTCATATGTTTCACCCTCTTTGTTATCGTCTTGACTGGCCGGTCCCGAAGACGCCGTGTCACGCGGACGCGGCGCCATTGAGACCGGATTCTTCGGCGCAATAGCGCGCCAATTCCGCATGGGTGCAGAACCAGACATCACCCTTCGACTGCGCCAGCCGGATGATGTCCTCAAGAATAAAGATTCGCGACCGATGGCCGACATGGTGGGGATGAAGCGTGACCTGGAACAGGCCGCCCTCTTCCCACGCCATTTCGATCTCGCGGCGGAAGATGTCTGCCACCATCATCGGTCCGCCATAGGGTCGAGCGCCGGTCATGCGATCCATCGCAACGTAAGGCGCATCGTCCCTGATCCATTCGACGGGAATTTCCACCATTCCGGTGGGCTCTCCGTCTTCCAATAGCTCATAGGGATCGTCATCGGCCATCAGCGAGCTATCGTAGAGGAGCCCCATTTCACGCGCGATCGCCAGCGTGAACGGGCTGAAATCCCAGGAGGCGGTGCGCATGCCGACCGGGCGCACGCCCGAGAGCTTTTCCAGCGTATCGGCCGCGCGGAAGGCAAGATCGCGCTCGGTTTCGTAGTCAAGGCGGGAGTTGAACTCGTGGATCCAGCTGTGCAGGCCGAGTTCGTGGCCATTGTCGATCACGGACCGGACCTCGTCCTGGTTGATGATCGCGGCCACGGCAGGCATGAAGAAAGAGGCGGCAACGCCGTATTTTTCGAGTATCGCCAGGATACGCGGCATGCCGCGGCGCACCCCGTACTGGCCCTGGCTCAGGCGGCCGATGGAAACGCCGCCGTTCTTCAGCTCGAAGGTTTCCTGATCGGCATCGAAGGAAAGCGCGACGGCCATGCGTGCACCGTTCTTCCAGCGCGCGGGCATCAGCGAGCGGCCGGCCCGGACCTTGTCGAGCTTGTTGCGCCAGAGGTCCTCGCCCCAGGTCCAGGGTTTTAGTTGATCGTGTTGTTGCGTCGCGCTCATCGTCATCTTTCATGCTCTCCGGGCATTCGGTCGCAATCGCTACCCGCCCTGCATGAAAAATGATACAAGCCTGATTATTGGTCAGCAATTGAGGTTTTGTTCACATATATGAACTCCGAGGTTAAAAGCGCGGCGCGCATTCTCGACCTGCTCGAATATCTGTCCGAGCGTCGCGAGGCCGTCTCGCTTTCTCAAATCTGCAGGGACCTGGGTTTCCCCAAGTCCAGCGGTCATGCGCTTGTGCAAACGCTGGTGGCGCGGGGACACGTCATTCATACCGCCGGACGTTATGTCATGGTCGAGGCGAGCCGGCATGGCTTCCCGTTCAAGGCCCATGAGGAGCCGCTGGTGGTCAAGGCCATGCCCTTCATGGAACGGCTTCGGGATCAATCCGGGGAAACCGTGCTGCTTTCGACGATGAACGCGCATTGCGACGTCCGGCGCCTGGCCAAATGCGTAAGCCGGCAGCCCGTGCGCTACGACGTCAACATGGATGCCGCGATCACGCCCTACTGCACCGCGACCGGGCGCCTGCTGCTCGCCTACGCACCCGCCGACGCACTGGAGGATTACCTGTCCCGCGTCCAGTTTCTCACCTATACCCGCTTCACCATCACCAATCCCGACGACCTGCGCCGCCTGCTGGAAAAGGTCCGCCGGGACGGTTACGCGCTGAACGATCAGGAGTTCGTCACGGGGTCGACGGGAATTGCAGCACCGGTCTGGAACCGCGAAGGAAAGGTGATCGCCGCGCTCAATCTCGGCACGCTGACAACGCGCTTCATGGAGAAACGGGAACTCCTGATCCTCATGGTCCGCGAGGCCGCCTATCAGCTCAGCCGAGTGATGGGCTACCGAATTTAGCAGCAAAAGGCGTACCGCTGCTTCGCTGATCGACAGAGCGTTTTTTTGACAGACCGCATGGCGGACAAACCAATCGAATCTGATCGTCAGACTCGTTCTGACGCTGTCGCAGGGCGAGCCTCTATAGCGATCTTTACGGGCCGATCGCAAGCCCTCTGGACCCTGAGACGGCGCTGGTCTCGATATCGACCTCTATGGTGCGATCGCAGGTCTTCTACATCTGGCGACGGGCGTTTCGCCGGTAAGCGTCAACAAGGCCTCACCAGAAACGCCAAAAGCCCCCGCGTTATGCGGGGGCTTTTGTATATCGGACGAAGTGGATTTGGTTGCGGGGGCAGGATTTGGACACTGTTTTGTTCCTCCCTCCTAAAGGCAGGTGAGCTTTCTGCCTCCGTCGCAGGGAAACTTTTGGTGGGCTCTTGAGGGGGCTAGCTTCGGAGCCGGAGCGGTAGCAGAGCTCTCGCACTGGCGCAGCATATTGCCACCCGAGCTCTTGCCAAAGATCGAGGGCGGACGCCCCTATCAAACCGGATAACATTTCGGACCTCAACTGGCGGTACGCGCTAGCATGACAATGCGGGTAAGGCCTGTACACCGTGCACCGGCTTGTGAAAGACAGCCTGCGTCTCATCGATCGCCTCCTTCCCTGCCATCTTCCGCGAAAAAACCCGGCCGACGCCGAACAGAACCGGGTTGTCGTGGCCGATCTCCTTCATGCCCTCGCTCAGACCGGCGAGCGTGCCATGCCAGCGCTTCTCATCCGCACGGCTGATGTTGGAGGCGATCAGGACCGGGGTTTCGGGCGAGAGTCCTTCCGCAATCAATCGGGCGCTGATCTCGCCCGCGGTGCGGCCGCCCATGTAGAACATCGTCGTGGTCGTCGGGTCGGCGATGGCGCGCCAGTCGAGATCATCCGGCAACGCGCCCTTTTTCGAGTGCCCGGTGACGAAGCGGACCGACTGGGCGCAATCGCGGTGGGTGAGCGAGGTGGTGGTGCCGGCGGCAAGCGCGCTTGCGGCGGTGACGCCGGGGATGACGGAAACCGGGATGCCTGCCTGCCGCAGCGCCGCAATTTCCTCGCCGGATCGCCCGAACACCGAAGGGTCGCCCGATTTCAGCCGCACGACCCGCTTTCCGGTCCGCGCCAGATCGAGCATCATCCGGTTGATATCCTCCTGCCGGCAGCTTGTCCGACCGCCGCGTTTTCCGACCAGCATGCGCTTCGCCTCGCGTCGCGCCAGTTCGAGGATTTCCGGCGAGATCAGGTCGTCGAACAGGATGACATCGGCCGATTGCAGCGCCCGCATGGCCTTCAGCGTCAGGAGTTCCGGGTCGCCCGGTCCGGCGCCGACAAGCGTGACGCTGCCGGTCTGCGGCGCGGTCGCGATCTGTGTCACCCGCGTCATAAGCCGTTCCGCCGCATCCTCCTCGGGGCGACCGGAAAAGCTCAGATCGACAAAATGCTCCCAGAAGGTCCGGCGCGCACCGCCCGGCTTCAATTGCGCGCCAATGGCCTCACGCAGGGAGGCGGCAAGGCCCGCCCATTCGGCAAGCGCCTTCGGCAGCAGCGTCTCGATCCGCCGCCGGATCGCCTGGCCGAGAATGGGCGCGGCGCCATCGGTGGAAATGCCGACAACGACCGGCGAGCGGTTGACGATCGAGCCAAACTGGAAGCTGCAGAAGGCCGGCTTGTCGATGACGTTGAAGGGCACGCCCTCGGCTCTCGCGCGGGCGGCGAAGGCTTCAGCCTCGGCATCGTCGTCGCAATCCGCCAGCGCCAGGCTGAGATCGCGCCATTCCGCCACTTGCCAGTTCACGGCTTGAAGGCGAACCCGGCCAGCTTTCTCAAGCGCCAGCAATTCGTCGCAGGCCTTCTCGCCGCCGAGACAGACCGTCACGTCGGCGCCGGCCGCGGCCAGAAGCTCGGCCTTCCAGGCCGCCGCTTCGCTGGCACCGGCGACCAGCACCGGCCGGCCCTTCAACCGAAAGAACAGCGGCAGGACCGCCAGTTCCTCCATGCGGGCGGGAGCGCGTGCGTTAGCCATCAGTCCGCCTCCCTATTCGGCCGCGAGCGGCAAAGCGGAGAGCGCGATGGAAAGCTGCCCGTCGTCCACCCGGACCGGATAGGTCCGCACCTCGCCTTCATCGGCGCCGAGTGCCTCGCCGCTTTCCAGGGAAATGACCATGTTGTGCAAGGGGCAGGTCACGGCCCTGCCATGCACCAGGCCTTGCGACAACGGCCCGCCCTTGTGCGGGCAGCGGTCATCCATGGCAAAGACGTCATCCTCGGCCGTGCGGAAGACCGCGATGCGCCCGAAAGCCGTGTTGATGCAGCGCGCGCCGCGCCGGGGAATGTCCTGAATATGGCCGATGGCGATGAATTCGTTGCTCATGATGGGCTCCTCACTCCGCCGGCTCGGGATGACCGACCACGGCCATCGGCTTGAACTCATGCTTGTCCTTGCCGGAGACGCGTTCCGACCACGGGTCGACCTGGGCGTATTTCTGGCTCTCGACGAAGCGGTCGAAATAGGCCTTGCGCTTTTCGGCATCGTCCATGATCTGGGCGCGGACTTCGTCATAGCCGATGCGTTTCGCCCATTTGTAGATGCGCTCCAGATAGCGCGCCTGTTCGCGGTACATCTGGGTGAGCGCCACGATATGCTCCAGCGCCTCGTCCTCGGTTTTCACCATGCCGAGCACCTCGGTGCCCCGGATTTCGAGACCGGCAGCACCCGCGAAATGGATTTCGAAGCCGGAATCGACGCAGATCACGCCGATATCCTTGCAGGTTGCCTCCGCGCAGTTGCGCGGACAGCCGGAAACGGCGAGCTTGAGTTTGGCCGGCGTCCACGAGCCCCACATGAATTTCTCGAGCCTTATGCCAAGGCCGGTCGAATCCTGCGTTCCGAAGCGGCACCAGTCGCTGCCGACGCAGGTCTTCACCGTGCGCAGGCCCTTGGCATAGGCCTGGCCGGAAACGAAGCCCGCCTTGCCGAGATCGGCCCAGACCGCCGGCAGGTCCTCCTTTTTCACGCCCAGCATGTCTATGCGCTGGCCGCCGGTGCATTTGACGGTCGGGATTTCGTATTTGTCGACGACGTCGGCAATCGCGCGCAATTCCTTCGACGAGGTGACGCCGCCCCACATGCGCGGCACCACCGAATAGGTGCCGTCCTTCTGGATATTGGCGTGGACGCGCTCGTTGATGAAGCGCGACTGATAGTCATCGGCGTATTCGCCCGGCCAGTCGCAGACGAGATAGTAGTTCAGCGCCGGCCGGCACTTGGCGCAGCCGCAGGAGGTTTTCCATTCGAGCTCCTGCATGACGGCGGGAATGGTCTTCAGCCCCTTGGCGCGGATCAGGCGGCGCACGTCGTCATGGCCAAGATCGATGCAACCGCAAACCGGCTGGACGGCCGCGGGGTTATAGGCATCCCCCAGCGTCAGCGCCATCAGCTGTTCGACGAGCCCGGTGCAGGTGCCGCACGACGCCGAGGCCTTCGTGTGGGCGCGGACATCATCGAGCGAGGTCAGGCCCTTGTCCTTGATCGCGGTTACGATCTTGCCCTTGCAGATGCCGTTGCAGCCGCAAATTTCCGCGTCATCGGGAAGCGCTGCCACGGCGGCAGCCGGATCGGCGGTGGCGCCGCCCTGATAGGCCTGACCGTAGATCAGCGTCTCGCGCATTTCGGAAACGTCCGTCCCGCGCTTCAGCATGTCGAAATACCAGGCGCCATCGGCGGTGTCGCCATAAAGCACGGCGCCGATCACGCGGTTATCCTGCAGGATCACGCGCTTGTAGACGCCGCGGGTCGCATCGCGCAGCACCACTTCCTCTCGGTCCGGCCCCTCGGCGAAATCGCCGGCGGAAAACAGCTTGATGCCGGTGACCTTCAGCTTGGTGTTGACATGCGAGCCCTTGTATTCCGCCGCACCGCCGGCAAGCCGGTCGGCAAGCACGCCCGCACTTTCATAAAGCGGCGCGACGAGACCGTAGCAGGTGCCGCGATGCTCGGCGCATTCGCCGAGCGCGAAGATCGAAGGATCGGAGGTCGCCATGCCGTCATCGACGACGATGCCGCGATTGACCTCAAGTCCGGCATCCTTGGCAAGCCCTGCCGCCGGGCGGATGCCGACCGCCATCACCACCATGTCGGCGGAGATGATGCGGCCGTCCTCCAGTTCGACGCCCTCGACCCTGCCCTCTCCAAGGATTTTCTTGGTGTTGGCCTTGGTGATGATCTCGATGCCGCGATCGTCGAGCGCCTTTTCCAGGAGATAGGCCGCTGCCGGATCGAGCTGGCGCTCCATGATCGTATCCATCAGGTGCAGCACGGTGACGCTCATGCCGCGTTGCTTCAGCCCGTAGGCCGCCTCAAGCCCCAGTAACCCGCCACCGATGACGACCGCATGGCCCTGCCCCGCGGCAATTTTCAGCATCTTCTCGACATCGTCGAGATCGCGATAGGCGAGCACGCCGGGCAGATCATGCCCGGACACCGGGATAATGAAGGGCGAGGACCCGGTGGCGATCACCAGCCGGTCATAGGAGGCCGTGACGCCATTTTCGGCGGTGACGGTCTTTGCTTCCCGGTCGATCTCCGCGACCTTTGCGCCGCGATGCAGAGTCACGCCGTTCACCTCATACCAGTCATCGCCATGGATGATGATGTCTTCATAGGTCTTTTCGCCCGAAAGCACCGGCGACAGCATGATGCGGTCGTAATTCACCCGCGGTTCGGCGTTGAAGATGGTGACATCATAGAGGCCGGAGGCGCGCTCGAACAGGTCTTCGAGCATGCGGCCGGGGGCCATGCCGTTTCCGATGATGACGAGTTTCTGGGCCATGATATCTACTCCGCTGCGACGCGTTTGTTGCAGGTCTGCCGGCTGATGCGCTGATCGCGCTTCTGCCTGATGGCGGCGAGCTGTTCCTCGGCGGGCGAGGCGCCGCCTTCATAGGCTTCGAGAAACTCCAGTAATTCCTCGCGGTAGGCGTAATAATCCGGATGGTCGAGCAGCGCCTTCCGAGAACGCGGGCGTGGCAGGTCGACCTCCATGATGTTGCCGATGCGGGCATTCGGCCCGTTCGACATCATCACCACCCGGTCGGCGAGCAGAATGGCCTCATCGACGTCATGGGTGACGCAAATGGCCGTGACCTTGGTGCGCGACCAGACTTCCATCAGCACCTCCTGCAGCTCCCAGCGCGTCAGGCTGTCGAGCATGCCGAAGGGTTCATCGAGCAGTAAGAGCTTCGGCGACAGCGCGAAGGCGCGGGCAATGCCGACGCGCTGCTTCATGCCGTTCGACATGTCGGCCGCCGGCCCGTGCATGGCATCGCCAAGGCCGACGCGCTCGAGATAATATTCGACGATATCGCGGCGTTCGGCGGGGCTTGCCTTCGGATAGACCCGGTCAACGCCGAGGGCGACGTTCTCGCGCGCCGTTAGCCATGGCATCAGCGAGGGGGCCTGAAACACCACGGCGCGATCCGGCCCGGCGCCGGAAATCTCGCGGCCATCGAGAATGATGCCCCCGGCATTGATCGGGTTCAGCCCCGCCGCCATGGAAAGCACCGTCGATTTTCCGCAGCCGGAATGGCCGATCACGGAAATGAACTCGCCCTTCTTCATCTTCAGGTCGAAGCCGTCGACGACCGTCAGCGGGCCTTTCGGCGTCGGATAGATCTTGGTGACGTTGGAAAACTCGACATAGCCGCTCTCAATCGGCGACTGGGCCTTCTCGCGATAGGCGGCGGGCAGAGGCTTCGAGGTCGACTTGATCGAAATCGGGACGACATTGGGAAGCGCTTCGACACGGCTTGTTTCCGGTTTGGCGCTGAGGCCGACATCCATCAGATATTCGGTGATCGACGCGCGCAGGCGGATGAAATCGGGGTCGGAATTCATCGCTGCGCGCTCGCGCGGCCGGGCGATATTCACATCAAAGGACGGGCCGAAGGTGGCGTTGGGACCGGGGGTCAGCGGCACGATCCGATCCGCCAGAAGAATGGCCTCATCAACATCATTGGTGACGAGAATGATGGTCTTCTTCTCCTTTTGCGAGATATCGGCCAGCTCGTCCTGCAGCTTGGCGCGGGTCAGCGCATCGAGCGCCGAAAGCGGCTCGTCGAGCAGCAGCAGGTCCGGCTGCATGGCAAGCGCGCGGGCGACCGAAACGCGCTGGCGCATGCCGCCTGACAATTCCGACGGCTTGCGGTCGCGGGCGTGTTTCAGGCCAACCATCGCCACATACCAGTCGACGAGTGCGACCCGCTCCTTTGCCGGCTTGTGCTGATGCACGGCGTCGACGGCAAGCCGCACATTGGCTTCCACCGAAAGCCAGGGCATCAGCGCATAGTTCTGGAACACAATGCCGCGTTTCGGTGACGGGCCTTCGACCGGTGCGCCGCGAAACAGGATTTCGCCGCTATCCGGCCTTTCGAGACCGGCGAGCATCGACATCAGCGTCGTCTTGCCAGCGCCGGAAAAGCCGAGGATCGCGATAAACTCGCCTTCCTGCACATCGAGCGAGATATCGGAGAGCACCGGGTTACGCTTGACGCCTTCGCCAAAGCCTTTTTCGACGTTTCTGAGCTGAAGAATTGTGTTCATCACGCCCTCCTTACCGGTTCGCCGAATAGGTGAAGGCGGTCTGCAGCGCGAACATCACCCGGTCGAGGAAAAAGCCGATCAGGCCAATGGTGATCACCGCGACCATAATGCGGGCGAGCGAATCCGAGGAACCGTTCTGAAACTCGTCCCAGACGAACTTGCCGAGACCGGGGTTCTGCGCCAGCATTTCCGCGGCAATCAGCACCATCCAGCCAACACCGAGGGACAACCGCATGCCGGTGAAGATCAGCGGCAGCGAGGACGGCAGCACCAGCTTGCGGATCGTCGTCCAGGTGGAAAGCTGCAGCACCTTGCCGACATTGACGAGATCGCGTTCAATCGATGCGACGCCGAGCGCCGTGTTGATGATCGTCGGCCAGATGGAACAGAGCGTCACAGTGACGGCGGAAATCACCATGGATTTCGGCAGGAGGTCGCTCGGGTTCTGGTAAAGCGCGGCGACCACCATGGTCACGATCGGCAGCCAGGCGAGCGGCGAAACCGGCTTGAACAGCTGGATCAGCGGATTGATCGCACCCTCGAAGGTCTTCGATAGCCCGCAGGCGATGCCGACGGGAACGGCGATCGCCGTGCCGATGAAAAAGCCGAGCGCGACCGTCATCAGCGAGGTCCAGATCTGGTCCAGATAGGTCGGTTTGCCGGTATAGGGCCGCACTTTCACGCGGTCGGCATAGCCCTCGGCAATCAGCATCTGGTTGCGCTCGTCCTGGCGGGCGTAGAATTCCTCGGCCTTCTGCCGCTCGGCGAAATGATCGTCCGTCAGCACCTCGGCCTGATGGAACACCGCCGCGGGGCCAGGGATGGCGCCGAGCGAGGTCTCGACCTTCGGCGCGAAATAAGCCCAGGCCGCGAGGAAGGCGAGGATGCCCACAAGCGGAACCAGCAGCATCTGCTTCAGATCCGCCCATTGTTCCGACGGCGTGTCGCC
This sequence comes from Martelella endophytica, assembly GCF_000960975.1. Taxonomy (NCBI): domain Bacteria; kingdom Pseudomonadati; phylum Pseudomonadota; class Alphaproteobacteria; order Hyphomicrobiales; family Aurantimonadaceae; genus Martelella; species Martelella endophytica. Next base: position 903,011 of record NZ_CP010803.1, read on the forward strand.
GGCGGCAAGCTTCAGCAGCGGCACGACGAAGCCGAGGCCGAAGGGGCCGAGCACTTTGCCGGCCCGGTTGATCCGGGCGATGCGCCGTTCACGCCGCACCGCAATCTCGGGATCGATCATGTCTGTCGCGATCGTCATGATGTCTCTGCTTTCCGTTGGTTTCAGCGGTGCTCAGCGGCCGGCGATCTTGTTGCCGTCGACGATCTCGTCGCCCTTCAGGCCGATCGGGAAGCTGTCGAGATAGGCGTTCGGATGGCGACCGTCATAGGTGACGCCGTCGATGAATTCGCTGGTTGCGGGCTTGTAGCCGTCGGTGCTGAAGGGGAAGTCGGCCTCCCCGGCATGGCCCTCGTCGATCAGCTGGCGGGCCGCTTCCAGATAGAGTTCCGGCAGATAGACCGAGCGGGCGACATCGTCATACCAGCCGTCTTCCTTGGGCTCGGCGATCTGACCCCAGCGGCGCATCTGGGTGAGGTACCAGACGGCGTCGGAATAATAGGGATAGGTGGCATAGTGGCGGAAGAAGACATTGAAGTCTGCGGCCGGGCGCTTGTCGCCCTTCTCATATTCGAAGGTGCCGGTCATCGAATTGGCGATCACCTCGGCATCGGCCCCGACATATTCCGGCCGCGACAGGATTTCGACCGCTTCCTCGCGATTGGCGTTGTTGTTTTCATCGAGCCACATGGCGGCCCGGATCAGGGCCTTGGTGAGCCCAAGCGTGGTCTGCGGGTATTTCTCGGTGAACTCCTTCGTCAGGCCGAAGACCTTTTCCGGGTTGTTCTTCCAGATATCGTAATCGGTGACCACCGGCACGCCGATGCCTTTGAACACGGCCGCCTGGTTCCACGGCTCGCCGACGCAATAGCCATCGATGGTTCCCGCTTCCATCGTCGCCGGCATCTGCGGCGGCGGGGTGACGGAAAGCAGCGCATCGGCCTGGATCTGGCCGGAGACATCGCTCGGCGAATAATAGCCGGGATTGATGCCGCCAGCAGCAAGCCAGTAGCGCAGCTCGTAATTATGGGTGGAGACCGGGAAGACCATGCCCATCTTGAACGGCTTGCCCTCGGCCCGGTAGGCCTCGACCACCGGCTTCAGCGCATCGGCCTTGATTGGATGTTCCGGCTTGCCATCGGGACCTGCAGGAATATTCTCCTTCATCTGGTCCCAGACCGCATTGGAAACCGTGATCGCATTGCCGTTCAGATCCATCGAGAACGGCGTGACGATATCCGCCTTGGTGCCATAACCGATAGTCGCCGCCAGCGGCTGGCCGGCCAGCATATGCGCGCCGTCGAGCTCCCCGGTGATCACCCGGTCGAGCAGCACCTTCCAGTTCGCCTGCGCCTCGAGCGTCACGTAGAGGCCCTCATCCTCGAAGAAATGCATCTCCTTGGCGATCGCCAGCGGCGCCATGTCCGTCAGCTTGATGAAGCCGATGGTGAGTTCGTCCTTTTCCGGAAACAGCATTTCGGCATGGGCGCCCGCGGCCGTGACGGCGAGCGAACAGAGCATGGTGACGGAGCAAAGGAAATGGCGCATGGCGTCCTCCAGATGGATCGGGAATGTCGGAAAAACGAAAAAAGCCGCCTAACGGTCCTCGGGCCAGTTCTGGCTCGAATGCGTTGGCGGCGTTGCCTGGCACCCTCCATTGGGCGCCGAATTCTTGAGACTTATGGAAACACACTATGTCGCTTCAGACAAGCGGCATCAGCAGATTTTTGCATAAAAAATATCTTCAGCAGAATACTGCCTATATTTTATGCACTTGCATTCGAGAAGAGCATACTGAGGTCTCGGCTGATAAACCCCACCCTACCCATACCGGGTCATCCTCGGGTCAAGCCCGAGCATGATGCAGGTGGAGGGGTAGAATGGCCAGCAAGGAAACACGACAGATGGCTAAACCGGACAGCAGTGAGCTTGTCCCAAGGATCTAACCACAGTTCCGCACGAACGGCGTAGGCATTTCATAATAGACTGTATTCAAACAGACTTTTTATCCGACCAGCCTGTCGCATTGAGACGTGCCTAGATGCTCGGGGCAGGCCCGAGCATGAAGACGAAGTGTGGCGCGGGCTTTGTCAGCAGCGTGCTCAGATCGCCGCCCTCTGCTGTGCGATGTAGGCACCCACCTGATCGGGGTCGAATATCTGCCCGTCGAAAAAGCCATCCGGGCCGAGAATGAGGCCACCGGCGCTCGCCCCCACGGGCGTCGGCACCTTGAGCGCGCCTTCCACCTTCAGGCTTGCGCCCGGCAGCGGTGTATGCAGTGGCTGCAACGCCTTGCGATAAATATCCGGCCGATAGCTCATTTTCGCGATCGCGGCGTTTGCGGCCGAGTGATCGCAAAGCCCCCAGCGCACAAGCTGGCTGTAGAACCAGAGCGCATGGCTCTGCCAGGGGAAGGTCGCGGCCTTGGCGGAGGTCAGGAAGAAATCCTCGACCGCGCGGTCCGCCGTTTCGCTGATCGCGACCGTGCCGGAAAGCAGCGGCTGCAGCACCGCGGCATCGACATTGAGGTGATGCGGTTCGGAGAGGATTGCCGCCAGTTCGCCATGGTTTTCGGGCCTGGCCGACCATGCCGACGCCCGGTAGAGGCTGCGCAGCAGCGCCGCCACGGTCTCCTCGTTTTGGACGGCAAAATCGGCCGGCAGGGCCAGCACCTTCTCCGGGCTGGACCGCCAGATCTTCGCCTTGACGGTGACGATCCGCGCCGCGCCGCGCCGCGCGGCAATCGTGTTCCACGGCTCGCCGGCGCAATAGCCATCGATCCGCCCGGCCTCGATCGCGTCCGGCATGAAGGGCGGCGGCAGCACCACGATTTCGATGTCCCGATCGGGATCGATGCCGTTGGCCGCGAGCCAGTAGCGCAGTTCGAGATTGTGCCCGGAAAATACGTAGACAACGCCGAAGCGCAGCGGCGGCAGACCCTGTGTCTTTCTGGCCGCGATCACCCGCTTCAGCGCGGCGCCCGCCCTGGCGGGATCGAGGTCGCTTTCATCGCCCTCCGCCTCCATCGCCGCGCCAAGGGCCGCCGACACCGTCACCGCATTGCCGCCAAGCCCGAGAGCAATTGGCGCCACCAGTTTCGGCGACAGCGGAAACAGGCCGAGATTGGCCGCGATCGGCATCGGCGCCAGCACATGAGCGGCCTGCAGGCTGCCGACGGCCAGCCGGTCGCGGATCGCGCTCCACGAGGTTTCCCGCGTCAGGCGGACATTCAGTCCCTCCTCGACGAAAAAACCTTTCGCCTCGGCGGCCAGAACGATGGCGCTGTCGAGAAGCGGCACAAATCCGATTGAAAGGTCCTGCATCTTCATCTCTCCAGCATCTCGAACGTCATAATCAGGCTCTGCGCCACATCGACAATCTTGCGGTTCTGATCCATCGCCGTGCGCCGCAGCAGCGCATAGGCCTTTTCCTCGTCCATGCCGCGCGATTTCATCAGCAACGCCTTGGCACGGTCGACAACCTTGCGGTTTTCAAGCTGGCTCTTCGCCGCCTCCAGTTCCTGCGCCATGCGCGAAAACGCGTTGAAACGGGAAATCGCCATGTCGAGGATCGGCTTGACCCTTTCCTGTTTCAGCCCGTCGACGACATAGGCCGAAACCCCGGCCTCGACCGCCGCATGAATGGTTTCGGCATCGGAGCGATCGACGAACATCGCAATCGGCTTCTTCACCGATCGCGACAGCACGAACAGGCTTTCGAGCATGTCTCTATTGGGGTTTTCGATGTCGATCACGATCACATCCGGCGACAGGCGCTCGATCGTCCGGGCGACGCCGACCAGCTCCTCGACGACGGTGACATTATGGTGGCCGGCCTTGAGCAGCCCGTCCCTGATAATGGCGGCGCGGATCGCATTTTCATCGATGACAAGGATCGCCAGATCACTGGTGTTCATGAGACGGCTTCCGCAATAGGTTCAGTAGACATCACGCATATAGCGCTTTTCCCGGGCGAGCGACCTAACGTAGCCCTCGGCTGCCTTGGGCGAAAGCCCGCCATGCGTCCGGGCGATGGTTTTCAGCGATGCATCAACATCCTTTGCCATGCGGCTCGCATCGCCGCAGACATAGAAGTGCGCACCCTCCTGCAGCCACTTCCATATCTCGCGGCCGTTTTCCGCCATGCGGTGCTGGACATAGATCTTCTCCGCCTGGTCGCGCGAAAAGGCGGTGTCGAACCGGGTGAGCAGGCCGCCCGCAAGCCAGGCCTCGATCTCGTCACGATAGTAGTAGCCGCTCTCGCGAGACTGCTCGCCGAAGAACAGCCAGTTGGGCCCGGTCGCCCCTGCCGCCTCACGGTCCTGCAGAAAGGCGCGGAACGGCGCGATGCCGGTGCCCGGCCCGACCATGATCGCCGCAGCTCCCGGATCGGCAGGCGGGCGGAAATGCGCCTGTTTCTTCACCGAAACGTGCACCGGCGCCTCCGCCGCCCTGTCGGCCAGAAACGCCGAGGCCACGCCCTTGCGGCTCTTGCCGTGTCGGGCATGGCGCAGCACCGAAACCGTCAGATGGATTTCGTCCGGACTCGCCTTCGGACTGGAGGCGATCGAGTAAAGCCGCGGCTTGAGCTTTTTCAGATGGTCGCAGAATGCCTGCCCGTCGACGGGTTTCGGCGCGATGGCGACAATGTCCGCGATCTGCCGGCCCCACAGCCAGTCATTGAGGGCGTTCCGGTCGGCCGTGCCTGTGAGCGTCTTCAGCGTTTCATCGCCGCTGACATCCGCCCACCATTCGAGGAAACCCGAATGCGGCTGGCCGATCTCGAAATGATCGCGCAAGGCCTCGCCGATCCCGATGTCATGGCCGTTGATCCCGGAGATTGGCGTTTCCGCCGGCAATTGCAGAGAGGCCAGGATTTCATCGACAAGCTCGGGACAGTTGCGCGGCATGATGGAAAGCGCATCGCCCGCCTCGTAAGCCGCCGCGCCATCGACCTGAAACCCGAACTGGCGCACCTCCTTGGCGCTGCCGGAACCGCTCAGCAACCGGTTGACGCTGAGCCTGGCCGCCAGGGTTTCGGTTGGCTTTCGCCCATTGGGCCGGGAGCCGGGCTCCGCTGCGGCTGCGCCTTTCGAAGGCACGGAAAGAGCGGCCATCGCCGCTGCAACCGCGTCCGTCTCCTCGCCCGCATCCAGCGTGCGGCAGGCCGCCAGACGCGCCGCGCCGAGCGCTTCAAGTCGGGAATCCAGTTTCCGCCCGAAACCGCAGAACTGATCATAGGAACTGTCGCCCATCGCCACCACGGTATAGCTGAGGTCCTCAAGTCGAGGTGAATCCTCGCGCGAAAGCGTTGCCCAGAAATCGGCCGCATGATCGGGCGGGTCGCCATCGCCGAAGGTGCTGACGATGAAAAGCACCGGGTCTTTGGTCGCAAGATTATCCAGCGAGACGGCGTCGAGCGGACGCAACACCATACGGTAACCTGCCGCGCCAAGCGCACCACAGAGATCGGAGGCCGCCATTTCCGCAGTTCCCGTCTGCGAGGCGAAAAACACGGAGACTTTTGGCTGTGTCGGGTCCTCGTCTCTCTGCCTGGCATCAATTTCGGCGGGCATGTCCTCAGCCTTGCGCCGCGCATCCGTCGGCGCATCGGGCTCCGCCGCCGCCACGCGGGCGAGCGCGACCGCCGTCACCTTGAACTCCGGCTGCAGCGAAATCGGATCGACGGCATCGCCGGTCACTGCATTGACCGCCAGTTGATCGCCGAACACGTCGTTCCAGTGAAACGGCGCGAACAGAGTGCCCGGCGAGACCCTCTCGGTGATGATAACGGGCAGCACCGCGCTACCGTGGCGCGAAGTCACCGAAACGCGGTCATTGTCGCCAATCGCAAGCGCCGCCGCATCGGTCGGGTTGATCTCGATGAAGGGCGCGGCGTTGAGCTTGTTCAGCTTGGCAACCTTGCCGGTCTTGGTCATGGTATGCCACTGGTGCTGCAGGCGACCGGTGTTAAGGATCAACGGATAATCGTCATCCGGCATTTCGGCCGGGCCGGAATGCGGACGCGGCCAGAATTTCGCCCGGCCGCTTTCGGTGGCGAATTTCAATCCTCTATCCGGCGCGCGGTAGCGGATCGGATTGCGCGTGGTTTGGCCGGTCTGGGATGCCGGCCACTGGATGCTGCCGTTGCGCAGCCGCTCATGCGTGACGCCGGAAATGTCGTAACCGGTCGCGGGGTTGGAGAACTGCCGGATCTCCTCGAAGACCTCTGCCGCGCTGTCATAGGTGAAGGCGTCCTCATAGCCCATGGCGCAGGCGACTTTCGCGATGATCTGCCAGTCCGGCAACGCCGCGCCAGGAGCTTTCGCTGCCGCCGCTGTCAGCGCCATGTTGCGCTCGGAATTGACCATCACGCCGTCGGCTTCGAACGACACCGCCGCCGGCAGAAGGATATCGGCATAGGGCGTTGTCTCGGTCTCGGCAAAGGCATCCTGGACCACCACGAACGCCGCCCGATCGAGCGCCGCCGTCACCGTCTTGCGATTGGAGACGCTTGCGACCGGATTGGTGCAGATGATCCACGCCGCCTTGATGTCGCCCGCCGCCATCGCCTCGAACATGGCAATGGTGCCCGTTCCCTCCTCGGCACGGATGATGCCGGGCGCGATGCTCCAGCGCGCCTCGCAAAAGCGCCGGTCGGCCTCCACCAGCGCCGAGCGCTGCCCCGGCAGGCCGGGCCCCATATAACCCATTTCGCGCCCGCCCATGGCATTCGGCTGCCCGGTCAGCGAGAAGGGACCGCTGCCGGGTCGACAGATCTTTCCCGTTGCAAGATGCAGATTGCAGATCGCATTGGTGTTGAACGTGCCCTGGACCGACTGATTGAGCCCCATGGTCCAGAGCGTCATGAACCCGCCTGCGGACAGCAAGAGCGCGGCAGCGGCCTTGATGCTCTCGGCGGAGAGGCCGGTGATCGCTGCCACGCGTTCCGGCGCATAGTCGGCGAGGAAGCCCAGCATATCCGCCCAGCCATCGGTATGGGCGTCGATGAAGGCCTGATCGATGCCCCCTGCCTCGACAATCAGATGCAGGATGCCGTTGAAAAGCGCGAGATCGGTTCCGGGTTTCGGCGCGAGATACAAATCGGCCTTCTCGGCGGTGGCGGTGCGCCGCGGATCAACGACGATCAGCTTCGCACCCTGCCTGACCCGGTCCATCATCCTTAGAAACAGGATCGGATGGCAGTCGGCCATGTTCGAGCCGATCACCAGAAACAGATCGGCCTTCTCGATGTCGTCATAGGATCCCGGCGGCGCGTCCGCGCCCAGAGAGAGCTTGTAGCCGGAACCCGCGCTGGCCATGCAAAGACGTGAGTTGGATTCGATATGGCGCGTGCGCAAAAACCCCTTGGCGAGCTTGTTGGCGAGGTACTGCGCCTCCATCGACATCTGGCCGGAGACATAAAGGGCAACCGCGTCCGGCCCGTGTTCATCGGCAATGGAGCGCAGCCTTCCGGCCGTCTCGGCGATCGCCGCATCGATGGATACGGCTTCCGGCGCAACGCCCTCGCCCCGGACAAGCGCTCCTTCGAGACGGCCGGGCGCGGCGATCGCCTCATGCGCGGTCTTGCCCTTGGTGCAGAGCCGCCCGCGATTGGCCGGATGGTCCTTGTCGCCGGAGAGCCTGACAATCCGCCCGTCCTCGACATCGAGCACCACGCCGCAGCCGACGCCGCAATAGGGACAGACGCTCTTGACGGTTTCTACGCCCATCGCCACCCCCTGCGTTGCAGAGCGCCGACGACTAACGGGAACCGGAGATGACGCGCAGAATGGTTCACATGCCGGGGTGGCATCGGCTTTCCTCGCTGTCTAAAATGAAAACAAAAAAGCCGCGGCATCGTTCGAAGCGCTCCCTTTCAAGGAAACGGTTCTCGGATCCGCAGCTTTGCGATGGAATGCCCGCCATTGGACATTGATAGGTTCAACGATAGTCCGACACGCGGCGACTTTCAAGTCCGCCGGCTGAATTGCGGAAGCGGGCCACCACAAGGAAGGATAACAGCGCGATGCCGGTAAAGATCAAACGGGTCTACGACGAACCCGACAAGGCGGACGGCCTGCGCGTTCTCGTTGACCGCCTCTGGCCGCGCGGGCTTACGAAGGACAAGGCCCGCGTCGATCTCTGGGCAAAGGAGGTCGCGCCCTCAAGCGACCTGCGAAAATGGTTCGCGCACCGGGAAGACCGGTGGGACGATTTTCAACGGCGCTATCGCGCGGAGCTTGCGGAAAATGGCGCGCTTGATGAGCTGTGCGCTGAAAGCGAGGAAAACACCGTGACATTGCTCTATGGCGCCCGCGACCAACGCATCAACCACGCGCGCGTACTGGCGGCCGTCATCACGGAAAAAAGCGGGCGCCAGGCCGAGGCGGATCGGCCGAGAGAGATCGCGGTGGAAGTTTCCTCGCCGCCCTGTTTTCTGCACGAGCTCGACGCGTCCTGGCTCGGAACGGAAAGCGGCGGCGACAGCGGCGAACCTGCACATCGCGAGATCGATGGAGAGCCTTCCATCCCCAAGTCCGATCGCTCTCGATAGCGCTTACGGCGAACGCCCGCCAGACGAGACGATGCTGAACTCGTCGCCTGCTATCATGCCATCCTCACGCACGGTCAGTCGCCAGCGGCGGTTGCCGATGCGGAATGACAGGCGCCAGTGTCCCTCGTCATCGCCATCTCCCTGCTCCACCGAAGACCGCACCAGCCCGCGCGCTGTCATCGCGTGCAGATCGTCGACACTGAGACCAAAGCGATGGGCGAGCCTCTCCGCGCTGATTTCAAACTGCCCATCTGCATTGCGCACGATGAACGCCCCGGTTTCCTGAGCAGTCATGCTCCCTCCCCGTTTGTCACCTGCCCCGCGGGACGGACAAGATCGCCATACCCGATCGGGCACAATCCTGTCGTATCCTCGCCGCGATGAAAGCCGATCGCCAGACGGAAGGAATGGGCAATCCGCATGGCCCTGTCGAGAAACAGCGAAGCCACCTCTTCCGGACAGAACGTGTCAACAGTTTCGGCAAAAAGCTGCAGCCAACGCTCGAAATGCCGCCTTTCGAGCTCGGGGATCGCAAGATGCGGCGGCAGCGGACGGCCCTGATAGCGCGCCGTGCGCAACAGCGTCGCCGACCAGAAGTCGCACATCCGCCCAAGATGGCGCGGCCAGTCATCGGCGGCGATCCGGCTATTGAAGACCGGCCCGAGCAGTGGGTCTTCGCGGATACGGTCATAAAAGTCGTGCACTACGGCGGCGATCATCGCTTCGTCCAGAACCTCGGGAAGCGGCTTGCCGTCGATGATCACGGTACGCTCCGGCGCGGATCGTCCGTTCATATCTGATTCTCCTTCACGAATGCCCGGTTTCAGCCCGGCGGGCGATGCGCCTTGACCCTTGCAGGGTCCGTCTCGATCGGTCCTGCGCCGATCAGATCGAGGCAATAGGGAATTGCCGGAAAGACCGCGTTCAGGCAAAGCCTTATCGAGGCCGGGCGGCCCGGCAGGTTGACGATCAGGCTCTTTCCGCGCACGCCGGCGGTCTGGCGCGAGAGGATGGCCGTCGGGGCCTGTTCCAGGCTGATGCGCCGCATCAGTTCACCAAAGCCCGGCAGTTCCTTTTCCATTACGGCCTTCATGGCTTCCGGCGTCTCATCGCGCGGCGCAGGGCCCGTGCCGCCGGTGGTCAGGATCAGGTCGGCGCGAACGTTGTCGCACAGCTCCGTCAGCGTATCCCGCACCGAGGCAACCCCGTCCGGCATGATGACGCGGTTCAGGGTATAGGGCGACGTGATGGTTTCAGCCAGCCAGGTCACGATCATGGCGCCGCTTTGATCTTCATATTCACCGCGGCTGGCGCGGTCGGAAATGGTCAGTGCGACAATCAGCATCTTATCCTCCAAGCACGGACATCGTCCGCGCGATGCCATCGATGTGGGTATTCGTAATTGAAAACGCGTGTCCCTCAGGCTTCAGGGCCACCGCACGCGAAATCTGTGCGTCGACCGGCCGGTCATCGGCGCTCGCCCGCAAGGCCTCCCTGAGGCCGATCCGGCCTTCATTACCCATGCAGGTATAAAGATCGCCGGTGGCACTGACCCGCAGGCGGTTGCACGCGGTACAGAAATCGCAGGAAAGCGGCGTAATGAACCCCAAAATGCCGCCCGTTTCCCTGACCCTCACATAACGCGCCGGACCGCCGCTGCTCACGGCAAGCGGCTCAAGCGTCCAGCGTTCCGAAAGCGTCTCACGCAGATTCGACAGCGACAGAAAGCTCTCCCGGCGATCATGCCGGCCCTCGCCGAGCGGCATTTCCTCGATCAGCGTCAGGTCCATGCCCCGGCAATGGGTAAAGCGGATCAGGTCATCCACCTCATTCTCGAAGGGACCGCGCATGGCAACCGCATTGATCTTGACCTTCAGGCCCGCCGCCTGCGCCGCCTCCAGGCCGGCAAAGACCCGTTCGATCCGCCCCCAGCGGGTGACTTCGCGATAGCGCTCGGAATCGAGCGTATCGAGCGAGACGTTCACCCGGCGCACGCCATTGGCGAAGAGCGCCTCCGCGTAGCGATCGAGCAGCGTGCCGTTGGTCGTCAGCGTCAGCTCGTCGAGTTTGCCGGTTTCTAGATGAGCGCGCAGCATGGAAAACAGCGTCATGATGTTCTTGCGCACCAGCGGCTCGCCGCCGGTGATCCTGATCTTGCGCACGCCGCGCGCCATAAAGATGCAGGCGAGCCGATAAAGCTCCTCAAGGTCGAGGATCTCACGGCGCGGCAGGAAGGTCATGTTCTCGGACATGCAATAGGTGCAGCGCAGGTCGCAACGGTCAGTGACCGACAGCCTGAGATAGTTTGCAGTCCGGCCGAAACCGTCAACAAGCGGACGCGGTGTGACCTCTCTTGTCGGGCGTTCATGCCACATCGCGCACCCGCCTTGCTTCACCAATCGCCTTGCAACTCCACGTCAGGACAGCCTCGGCATCCGCCGGCAAAGGCTCGGATAAACCGCCTGAAAATGCCTGCCAGCCATCGAGATAGGGCTGTTTCACCGAGGTCAGGATCGGCACGTCCGCCACGAAGGCGGCCTCGAAAACCGAGCGCAGCCCGCCGCCCCGCTCTTCCCCCTTGCCGAAACGGTTGAGAATGAGGAGGTCGGGCTGCGTCCTGATCCGAACTTCGGCAAACACTGCCACGTCCGAAAGCGCGTTGAAATCCAGCCTGCAGCCGCGCGCATGCGCGCCGAGCGCCTGCATGATCTGCCAGCGTTTGCCGGTGACGATGTCTTCCAGATCGACCGCGCCGCAGCACTGGCCCTCGACATTCTCAGCATGCTGAACGAGGCCTTCAACCCGATATCCCTTCGCAATAAGCCGCCGCGCCACCGTTTCCAGGACCCGGTCGGCGGCGTCATCCTGCATGAACGGGATGAAACCCAGCGGCTTGCATTCACCCGTCGCTCCTTTTCCGTCCGCCATCACAAACCTCTTTGCCTTACTGCACCAGCGGCCCGTCGGCGCCGGCGATCTCGATGCCCTCGATTTCGGCTTCCGCCGCCAGAACCGCGATGAACTGTTGCACCGCCTTCGACCAGGCCGCAGCTTCCAGCCAGGCGGCAATGCGCGGCCTGACCGCATCGAACGGCAATTGCTCCCCCTCGATGCGCCGATCCATGCGGATGATGTGGAAACCGTAGCGGGTTTCAACCGGTGAACCGGTCACCTCCCCCTCCGGCAACCGCATCAGCACCGCCTCGAATTCCAGCACCGTGCTGCCCGGCGTAAGCTGGCCGAGATTGCCGCCCTGTTGCGCCGACGGGCAGGCCGAACGCGCCCGCGCCAATTCGCCGAAGTCAACGGTGCCTACTTCAAGGTCCGCAATCATCTGCTCGGCCTCGGCGCGTGCCCGCCGCCGGGCGGCCTCGTCGGCCGGGTTTGCGGCAAGCAGGATATGACTTGCCGCGAAGATCGGTTCAGAGCGGAAGCGGTCCCGGTTGTTGTCGTAGAACCGGCGGCATTCGGCGTCGCCGGCAGAAGGCGCATCGACCGATGCCTCGATCAGCGCCCGGATCGCGGCATCCTCGGCGGTTTCGGTCTTCCCGTCGGAGGTTGTCTCCGGTGTACCGATCACCTGCTGCTCGGCTGCCTTTTGCAGCAACAGTTCGCGGATGACGAGCGCTTCCGCCGCAGCCTTCAGCGCCGCTCCGGGATTGTCAGCCGGGTGGTTCTGGGCTTCGGCAAGGATGGCGCTTTCGGCGATCGCGACGCCATTGACGGAAATTTCGGAAAACACCGGTCGCGCCTTCGGCGGTATTTTCGTGTCGACGGCCTGATAGCCGCCGCCGTGCTCGGGTCCGGCACCGGAGGACTTCGGCTGTTGCGGTGTGAAGAGGTTGACCATTTCTCGTCACTCCGCCGGTTTGCCGTTGATACGTGATCCGTCACCCTTCTGCCGGGCGACCTGATAGCCGGGACGCCAGATGTAGCGCACCGGAACGCTGAGCATGTGCACCAGCCGCGTGAACGGGAAGATGAGCAATATGGTGAGGCCCAGCAAAATATGCGCCTTGAAGATCCAGGCCGCTTCGGCAACGTAGGATGAGGCGGCGAAGTTGAAGGTGAAGATTCCCTGCGCCCAGCTCATGAATTTCACCATTTCATGGCCATCGAGATGGTGCAGCGACACCGGGATCGTGCCGAGACCCAGCAGAAGCTGCAGCCAGAGCAGAATGATGATCATGGTGTCGCTGACAGTCGAAGCGGCCCTCACCCGCGCATCGAACAGGCGGCGATGGACAAGCAGCGTTGCGCCGACAATGCCCATCACCCCGGCAATGCCGCCGGCGACGACGGCCAGCAACTGCTTGGCCCCGTGGCTGATCCCGAGCGCATCGAAGATCCAGATCGGCGTCAACAGCCCGACAACGTGGCCGGCGAAAATGACCAGCACGCCGACGTGAAAGAGCACCGATCCCCAGATGAGCTGCTTGCGTCGCAGCAGTTGCGACGAGCCAGAGCGCCAGGAATAGGGCTCGCGATCATAGCGGATAATGGTGCCGAGGATCAGCACCGTGAGCGCGATATAGGGATAGATGCCGAAAACGAGGGTGTTGAGATAGGCTGACATGGTCTGTCTCCTAGTTCGAAACGGAGCCGGCGACATCGCCGGGTTGACGGTCTGCCGCGCGCATGCGGGTTCGAAGCCGGTCCGGCCCGCACGCGCCCTCGCCGGCATTGCCGCCGAAGGTGACAGCTTCTTCCTCCCAGATGCGGTCAAGCGCCTTGAGGTCGTCGGGATCGTCTTCGGGTGCGGCCATCAGCTCCTTCAGAAGCTTCTGGTCAGCCTCAGCCGATGACAGCAGGGACAGCACGGCGAAGACCGATGCATAGACGGATTCCCGCTTCTTCAGCCGCTCGCCGATCGCCTCGGTGATGTGCGCCGTCTGGCCGAGCAGGTCTTCCGCCTCAGCTCTGGGGCGGGTGGAGAGAAACTCGAGGAACAGCGGCAGATAGTCCGGCAGTTCCTTGGCGTCGATCTCGAAACCGCCCGTCTCGTAAAGCGCCATCAGATCGACCATGGCCTGGCCGCGATCCCGGCTTTCGCCATGGACATGCTCAAAGAGATGCAGCGACAGCGCACGGGTGCGGTCGAAGAGATGGACATAGCGTTCCTGGACCGCGTAGAGATCGCGGCCCGCAAGATCGTCGATCAGCCTGCCGAGCGCCACGGCAACGGCCTCCGGCACCGCGGAGGATGCCAGCGCCGCCTTCAGCTCGGGCAGGTCGTCAAGCAGTTCCCGCTCCGGATAGGACAGAAGCAGGGAGGTAATTTTCAGGGCAATGTTCATCAGACCTGCTCCTTGAAAATATCGGTTGGCGTCGGCACCACCTTGCGGCGTCCGGCGCCGAAGAGTTCGGTGTCGCTGTTGCCGCCCGAGCAACCATTGCCGAAGGAGAAGCCGCAGGAGCCGCGCACATCGTAAGCGTCCTCGGAAACCTCGCGGTGCGTGGTCGGGATGACGAAACGGTCCTCGTAATTGGCAATCGCCATCACGTGGTACATGTCCTCGATCATCTGGCCGGTGAGGCCGACGCGTTCGGCGATCGCCTTGTCGTCGACGCCGTCGACGGTTTTCGAACGCATATAGGCGCGCATGGCAAGCATGCGTTCCAGCGCGTTCACCACCGGCTCCTCCTTGCCCGCCGTCAGAAGATTGGCGAGGTAGCGCACCGGGATGCGCAGCGATTTCACGTCCGGCATATCGCCATCGAGACCAAGCTTGCCGGCTTCGGCGGCCGACTGGACCGGCGAGAGCGGCGGTACATACCAGACCATCGGCAGGGTGCGGTATTCCGGATGCAGCGGAAACGCCACCTTCCAGTCGATCGCCATCTTGTAGACCGGTGAATTCTTCGCCGCCTTCAGCCAGTCTTCCGGCACGCCGTCCCTGCGGGCCTGTTCGATGACGGCCGGATCATTCGGATCGAGGAACACCTTGAGCTGTTCTTCATAGAGATCCTGCTCGTTTGCCGTCGAGGCGGCTTCCGAGATCCGATCGGCGTCGTAGAGAATGACGCCGAGATAGCGGATACGGCCGACACAGGTTTCCGAGCAGACCGTCGGCTGTCCGGCCTCGATGCGCGGATAGCAGAAGATGCACTTTTCCGATTTTCCGGTATTCCAGTTGTAATAGATCTTCTTGTAGGGACAACCCGACACGCACATGCGCCAGCCGCGACATTTTTCCTGGTCGATCAGAACAATGCCGTCATCCTCGCGCTTGTAGATCGCGCCGGAGGGACAGGCGGCGACGCAGGTCGGGTTCAGACAGTGCTCGCAAAGGCGCGGCAGATACATCATGAAGGTGTTTTCGAACTGGCCGTAAATTTCCTTCTCCACGCCTTCGAAATTCACGTCCTTCGACCGCTTCTCGAATTCGCCGCCGAGGATTTCCTCCCAGTTCGGACCCCATTCGATCTTCTCCATCCGCTCACCGGTGAGCTTCGAGCGCGGCCGGGCCGTTGGCATGGTCTTGCTTTCGCCAGCGGTCTGGAGATGTCCGTAATCAAAATCGAAGGGTTCGTAGTAGTCGTCGATTTCCGGCAAGTCGGGATTGGCGAAGATCTTGGCGAGGATGCGCCATTTGGCGCCCATCTTCGGCTCGATCCTGCCGTTCTTCTTGCGAACCCATCCACCATTCCACTTCTTCTGGTTTTCCCATTCCTTGGGAAAGCCGATCCCCGGCTTGGTCTCGACATTGTTGAACCAGGCGTATTCAACGCCCTCGCGGTTCGTCCAGACATTCTTGCAGGTGACGGAGCAGGTGTGGCACCCGATGCATTTATCGAGATTGAGCACCATGCCGATCTGTGCACGGACCTTCATTCTGCGGCCTCCTTTTCTGCAAGGCTTGGGGTATCGTCCATCCAGTCGACATTTTCGAGCTTGCGGACGACGACGAATTCATCGCGGTTGGCGCCTACGGTCCCGTAGTAGTTGAAACCGTAGGACTGGTGGGCGTAACCGCCGATCATGTGGGTGGGCTTCGGGATCACGCGGGTGACGGAGTTGTGAATGCCGCCGCGCTGGCCGGTCAGCGGTGAGCCGGGCGTGTTCACGATCTTTTCCTGCGCGTGGTACATGAAGATCGTGCCGTCCTTCATGCGTTGGGAAACAACCGCGCGGGCGACGAGCGCGCCATTGGCGTTGTAGACCTCGACCCAGTCATTATCGACAATGCTGGCGCGGGCAGCATCCGGCTCGGAAATCCACACCACCGGCCCGCCGCGATTGAGCGTCAGCATCAGCAGGTTGTCGGTATAGGTGGAGTGGATGCCCCATTTCTGGTGCGGCGTGATGAAGTTCAGCACCAGATGCGGCTGGCCATCGAGACGCGCCTCGATCGCCGGCGTCACGGTTCCGGTATCGATCGGCGGGCGGTAGACGCAGAAGGCCTCGCCGAAGGCCCGCATCCAAAGATGGTCCTGATAGAGCTGCTGCCGCCCGGAAAGCGTGCGCCACGGGATCAGTTCGTGAACATTGGTGTAGCAGGCGTTGTAGCAGACCTTTTCCGATTCCAGCCCCGACCATGTCGGCGAGGAGATGATCTTGCGCGGCTGGGCGACGATGTCGCGGAAGCGGATTTTTTCGTCCTCTTTCGGAAGCGCCAGATGGGTGTGGTCGCGCCCGGTGATGGCCGAGAGCGCTTCCCAGGCCTTGACCGCGACCTCGCCATTGGTTTCCGGCGCGAGCGACAGGATCACCTCGGAGGCGTCGATATCGGTCTCGATTCTCGGACGGCCTTTCGAGGCGCCCTCTTCCGTCACCGTGCCATTCAGCTTGCCGAGCAGGCCGACTTCATCTTCGGTGTTCCAGGAAATGCCTTTGCCGCCATTGCCGAGCGTATCGAGCAGCGGACCGACGGAGGTGAAGCGCTTGTAGAGATTGGGATAATCCCGCTCGACCACGGCAACCGTCGGCATGGTCTTGCCCGGAACCGCATCGGTTTCGCCCTTCTTCCAGTCCTTCACATCGAAGGGCTGGGCCAGTTCGCCGGGGGTGTCGTGCAGGGTCGGCACCAGCACGATATCCTTTTCGACGCCCAGCACTTCCGGCGCGACCTCGGAAAACGTCTTTGCGATACCCTTGAAGATTTCCCAGTCCGAGCGCGACTGCCAGGCCGGATCGGCCGCACTGGTCAGCGGGTGGATGAAGGGGTGCATGTCGGAAGTGTTGAGGTCGTTCTTCTCGTACCATGTCGCCGTCGGCAGAACGATGTCGGAATAGACGCAGGTGGTCGACATGCGGAAATCGAGCGTGACCAGAAGGTCGAGCTTTCCTTCCGGCGCCTCGTCATGCCAGACAGCCTCCTTGACCTCCTGACGGCCCTCGTCGCCGAGGTCCTTGCCGAGCAGGCCATGGGATGTGCCAAGCAGGTGCTTGAGGAAATATTCATGCCCCTTGCCCGACGAGCCAAGCAGGTTGGAGCGCCACACGAACATGTTGCGCGGCCAGTTCTCCTCCGCGTCCGGGTCCTCGCAGGACATGGACAGCGTGCCGGATTTCAGCGCTTCGGCCACATAAACGGCAGGCTTTTGGCCGGAGGCTTCCGCCGCGCGGGCGACTTCCAGCGGGTTGGCGCGCAATTGCGGGGCGGATGGCAGCCAGCCCATCCGCTCGGCGCAGATATTGTAGTCGATCAGCGTGGCATCCCACGGGCCTTCGGGCGCGGTCGGCGACAGAAGCTCATCCACCTTCACGGTCTCGTAGCGCCACTGGTCGGTGTGGGCATAGAAGAACGACGTCGAGTTCATGTGGCGCGGCGGGCGCTGCCAGTCGAGGCCGAAGGCCAGCGGCAGCCATCCCGTCTGCGGGCGCAGCTTCTCCTGGCCGACATAATGGCTCCAGCCGCCGCCGGACTGCCCGATACAGCCGCACATCACCAGCATGTTGATGATGCCGCGGTAGTTCATGTCCATGTGGTACCAGTGGTTCAGCCCGGCGCCGAGAATGACCATGGAACGGCCATTGGTCTTTTCCGCGTTGCCCGCAAAGGCGCGGGCGGTGGCGATGATCTGTTCGCGCGGAACGCCGGTGATCTTTTCCGCCCAGGCCGGCGTGTAAGGCGTTGCATCATCGAAGGAGGTCGCGACATTCTCGCCGCCGAAGCCACGGTCGAGCCCGTAATTGGCCACGAACAGGTCGAACACCGTCGCGACAACCGCCTCGCCGTCTGCCAGCGCGACGCGGCGAACCGGCACCTTGCGCGCCAGAACGTCGTCATGGTCCGTGCCCTCGAAATAGTCGTGCGCCCGACTGCCGAAATAGGGGAAGGCGACGTCTTCGACATCGTCATGCTTTTCGGCAAGGCTCATCACCAGATTGATATCGCTGCCCGCGCCATCCTTCTGCTCGAGGTTCCACTTGCCCTTCTCGCCCCAGCGATAGCCCGCCGACCCGCGCGGCGCGACGACGGCACTGGTCTTTGCGTCGAAGCCGACCGTCTTCCATTCGGGATTGTTGCTTTCGCCGAGACCATCCTTGAAGTCGGAGGCGCGAAGGAAACGCTCCGGCACGAGGAGGCCGTCCTTCTTCACCAGCCGCACCAGCATCGGCATGTCGGTGTAGCGGCGACAGTAATCGTCGAAATAGCCGACCGTCCGGTCGAGGTGGTACTCGCGCAGGATCACGTGGCCGAGCGCCATGGCAAGCGCCGCGTCAGTGCCCTGTTTCGGGTGCAGCCAGAGATCGGAGAATTTCGCGGCTTCCGAATAGTCCGGCGAGACGACCACCGACTTCGTGCCCTTGTAGCGCACCTCCGTATAGAAATGCGCGTCGGGCGTTCGGGTCTGTGGCACGTTGGAGCCCCAGAGCATCAGGAAGCCGGCATTGTACCAGTCGGCCGATTCCGGCACGTCGGTCTGCTCACCCCAGGTCATCGGCGAGGCCGGCGGCAGGTCGCAATACCAGTCGTAAAACGACATGCAGGTGCCGCCGAGCAGCGACAGGTAGCGGGACCCGGCCGCGTAAGAGACCATCGACATCGCCGGGATCGGCGAAAATCCGATGACGCGGTCGGGCCCCCACCTCTTCGCGGTATAGGCATTCGCCGCCGCGATGAGCTCGTTGACCTCGTCCCAGGTGGCGCGCACAAAGCCGCCGAGGCCGCGCACCTTGATATAGTCGGCGCGCTTTGCCGGATCCTCCTGAATGGCGCGCCAGGCGGCGACCGGGCTCTTGTCAGCACGTTCCTTGCGCCAGAGCTTCAGGAGCCGCGCGCGGATCAGCGGGTATTTCACCCGGTTGGCAGAATACATGTACCAGCTGTAGCTCGCGCCACGCGAACAGCCGCGCGGCTCGTGGTTGGGCATATCCGGCCTTGTGCGCGGATAGTCGGTCTGCTGGGTTTCCCAGGTTACGATCTCGCCCTTGACGTAAATCTTCCACGAACAGGAGCCCGTGCAGTTCACCCCATGGGTGGAGCGCACGATCTTGTCGTGCTGCCAGCGCTTGCGATAGGCGTCCTCCCAGTCGCGGTTTTCATTGGTGGTGACGCCGTGGCCATCGGAGAATGTGCCGACATTCTTGCGCGCCAGAAAGTTGAGGCGGTCGAGGAGAAGAGACATGATCCGTTCCTTTGTTTCGGGCGATTAGCAGGGCACCGGCGCATTGCGGCGGGTGTAGTAGAAGAAGGTCAGCAGGGCGCAGAGCACGTAGAAGATGCCGAAGCCCCACAGCGCCATATCCGGTCCGCCGGTCATCGAGATCGAGGTGCCGTAGGATTTCGGAATGAAGAACGCCCCGTAGGCTGCGATTGCCGAGGTGAAGGCGATGATTGCGGCGCTCTCGCGATCCGTCTGCTTCTGCAGAGCGCCCGCATCCAGTTCCGGCATCAGCCGCGGCACTTCCTGGCGCATGATCGCCGGGATCATTTGGAAGGTCGACGCATTGCCGACGCCGGTGAGGAAGAACAGCGCCATGAAGCAGGCGAAGAAGGCCCAGAAGTTGCCGCCCTCACCGCCATGCGGCAGGAATTGCAGCACGCCGACCACAGCGACGAACATGCCGACGAAGGTCCAGAAGGTCACCCGGCCGCCGCCGAAACGATCGGAAATCCAGCCCGTGCCCGCCCGGCTCAGCGCACCGACCAGCGGGCCGAGGAAAGCGTAGGACAGAGCATTGACCTCGGGGAACTGGGTTTTCATCAGCAGCGGGAAACCCGCCGAATAGCCAATGAACGAGCCGAATGTGCCGGTATAGAGAATGCACATGATCCAGTTATGGAAGCGGGAGAAGATCACGGCCTGATCGGCAAAGGAGGCCTTCGCCGAGGCGATGTCGTTCATGCCGAAATAGGCGGCGACGGTGGCGGCGATGATGAACGGCACCCAGACGAAACCGGCATTCTGCAGCCACAGCCTTCCGCCATCCGACAGCGCCTGCGGTTCGCCGCCAAGCGCGCCGAAGACGCCCATGGTGATAACGAGCGGCACCAGGAACTGCATGACCGAGACCCCGAGATTGCCGAGACCGGCATTCATGGCCAGCGCATTGCCCTTTTCGGCCTTGGGGAAGAAGAAGCTGATATTGGCCATGGACGAGGCGAAATTGCCGCCGCCGAGACCGCACAGAAGCGCCAGAACCAGGAAGATCAGATAGGGCGTTTCCGGGTTCTGCACCGCATAGCCGATGCCCATGGCCGGCAGCAGCAGCGAGGCGGTGGAAAGCGTGGTCCACAGCCGTCCGCCAAAGATCGGCACCATGAAGGAATAGAAAATCCTGAGCGTGGCGCCCGAAAGACCCGGCAACGCCGCCAGCCAGAAGAGCTGGGCATCGGTGAAATTGAAGCCGATGGCAGGAAGCCGCGCGACCACGACCGACCAGACCATCCAGACCGAAAAGGCCAGAAGCAGCGCGGGAATGGAAATCCAGAGATTACGCTTGGCGATCTTCCGCCCGGACTGTTCCCAGAAGGTCTTGTCCTCTGGGTTCCATTCGGTGAGCGTCGCTGCGGAAGTCTTCGGCGTCATGCCCTCGAATTCCGGCAGCTCCGGCAGGGTGTCGGTCGTGGCCCGGTTGCGGCGCTCCATCTGCCGGATGGAGAGATGCATCCATGTCAGGGCTACCAGCACCAGCACGAACAGGAAGGCGAAGCAGGTGGTGTAGACGCCGGTCAGGTCCAGAAGCGTGCCGAACACGATCGGCAGAACGAAGCCGCCAAGACCGCCGATCATGCCGACGAGACCGCCGACCGAGCCGACATTTTCGGGATAATAGACCGGGATATGCTTGTAGACCGCCGCCTTGCCGAGGCTCATGAAGAAACCGAGACAGAAGATCATCAGCACGAAGGCGCCGAAGCTCATCGCCGTCGTAAAGATGATGTCCCCGCCCTTGGCGTGGATCGTGTAGCTGGTCGGCGGATAGGACAGCATGAACAGCAGCAGCAGCGCGAAGCCGAAGGTCCAGTACATCACCGAGCGTGCGCCGAACCGGTCGGCCAGATGCCCACCATAGGCGCGGAACAGGCTCGCCGACAGCGAGAACGCGGCCGCCGCCATGCCCGCGGTGCGGATATCGACGCCGTAGACATCAACGAGGTAGTGCGGCAGCCACAGCGCCAGCGCGACGAATGCGCCGAAGACGAAGAAATAGTAGAGCGAGAAGCGCCAGACCTGCAGGTTCTTCAGCGGCGCAAGCTGGGCCGCGACCGTGGTGGCCTTCGCGCCGGAACGCCGGCGGGCTTCGAACACCGGGTCATGTTTCGAGAACACGAAAAAGATAACGGCAATGGCCGCCAGAGCGAAGGCCCAGACATTGGCGACCGCCTGCCAGCCGAAAGCCACCATGACGAAGGGCGCGCCGAATTTGGTTACCGCCGCGCCGACATTGCCGGCGCCGAAAATGCCGAGCGCCGTGCCCTGCTTTTCCGGCGGATACCAGTGCGACACATAGGTGACGCCGACGGCAAAGGAGCCGCCGGCGAGACCGACGCCAAGGGCGGCGAGCAGAAACAGCGGATAGGTCGTGGCGCTGGTCAGAAGAAAGGTCGCCGCCGCAGCCAGCAGCATCTGCAACGGAAAAACCAGCCGTCCGCCATATTGCTCGGTCCAGATGCCGAGCATCAGCCGCGACAGCGAGCCGGTGAGAACCGGCGTCGCCACCAGAATGCCGAACTGGGTTTCGGAAAGGCCGAGTTCGCCTTTGATCTCGACCCCGATGATGGCGAAGAGCGTCCAGACCGCGAAGCAGACCGTGAAGGCCACCGTGCTGAGACAGAGCGCCCGACGCTGGTCGTTTCGCGAAACACCATCAACTGCAGACATGACTTGCCCCCTAAGGCTCGAGCGGAAGCCCGCTCATTGAAAATTCTGCCTGAGAGCTAGAAGGATTGGGAGGCGCTCGAAGTTGACCTAAGTCAAGGTTGACGGGTGGCGCGCCATAAACAAGAACTGCGGGTGAAATTGCCTTCCCGCGCTGAAATCATCGTCGAATCGATATGTTGCGGATGCCCTGTCATGCTGATAAATTTATCAATTGAGGACACGAAAAAAATCAAGGCAGAGTGATGCGATCATCCGATTTGCCCCAGGTGCGGGCGCTCAGCCTGTTCAGCAGCATGGGCGAGGAGAATTTCGAGGCGCTGATGCAGGCGGCCTATCTGCAGACCTTCCCGCCGCAGCTCGATCTGGTGCATGAAGGCGATCCGGCGGATTTCCTCTATGTCGTCATCGAGGGCTGCGTCGAGCTTTACGCCAATGCCAACCGCCGCGAGGCAACCATGGCGATGGTGCATCCCGTCAGCGCCTTCATCCTGGCGGCCGTCCTGAAAGACGCCGTCTACCTGATGTCGGCGCGCACGCGGGCGCGCTCGAAAATCCTGCTGATCCCCTCGGAAAACGTCCGCTCGATCTTCGAGCTCGACGACGCCTTCGCCCGGGCGATGGTGCTGGAGATGGCCGGCAGCTACCGTTACGTCATCAAGGAGCACAAGGGCCTCAAACTGCGCAGTTCCGTTGAACGGCTGGCGAACTCGCTTCTCCGGCAAGACCATCAATTCGGCAACGGCACCGGCGAATTCGAGCTGCCCTACGACAAGCGCACGCTGGCCTCGCTGCTCGGCATGACCCCGGAAAACCTGTCGCGCGCTTTCAATACGCTGAAACCCTACGGCGTTGAGGTCGACGGAACGAAAATCCGGCTTTCCGACATCACGTCCCTGAAAACACTCGCCAAACCGACGCCACTGATCGACGACCCGAAGACCTGATCCTGTTGGTTTCACCGAACGAGAGGTGGCCCGGGAAATTTGCACAGCGGGGATAAATGGAGTTTCTGCCTGACTTCGGTTTAGATGCCGTTAACAGGAGATACCATGACGAGACGACCGCGCCGGAACCATAGCCCGGCTTTCAAGGCGAAGGTGGCGCTTGCCGCCATCCGAGGTGAGCAGACGCTGGTGGAATTGTCCCAGCAGTTCGACGTGCACGCCAACCGGATCAAGCAATGGAAGGATCAGCTCCTTGAGGGGGGCGACAGGCATTTTTGGCGATGAAGCGAAGGCGGAACCGGCGGGACCAACCGTCGATGTCAAAACCCTTCATGCCAAGATTGGCGAACTGACGCTGGAGAACGATTTTTTAGCCGAAGGGCTCGGCAAGGCGGGATTGCCGGGGGACAAGAAATGATCGACCGCTCACATAAACTGTCGGTCGCCCGTCAGGCGGAGCTTCTCGGTTTCAGCCGTGGCAGTGTCTATCATCGGCCTCGTCCGGTCTCTGACGACGATCTGGCTCTGATGCGCCGGCTTGATGAACCGCATCTCGACTACCCGTTTGCCGGAAGCCGGATGTTGCAAGGGCTCTTGAGGGGAGAAAGGCTGGATACCGGGCGGCTGCACGTCGCCACGCTGATGAAGAAGATGGGCATCAAGGCGATATGCCGTCACCCGAACACGTCGAAACCAACGCCAGGCCACAAAATCTATCCCTACCTCCTGCGCAAGCTGGCGGTGATCCGGCCCAATCAGGTTTGGGCAATGGATATAACCTACGTTCCGATGGCTCGCGGTTTTGTCTATCTCTGCGCCGTCGTGGACTGGTTCAGCAGGAGGGTGCTGTCGTGGCGGCTGTCGATGACGAAGCGCCAGCGCGCATGGATCGCCATGACGCTTGCACAGGAGACCCCGATCCTGCTTTTGGATGAACCGACCACCTTTCTCGACCTCGTGCATCAGATCGAGGTGATGGAACTTGTCGGCGAGCTGGTGAACGGGAGCGGCAAGACGGTCGTCGCTGTCCTGCACGACCTCAACCAGGCCGCCCGTTACGCCGATCACATGGTCATGCTCAGCGCAGGCAAGGTGGCGGCGACCGGCCGCCCGGAGACCGTGATGACAGAAAAGGGCATCCATACGGTTCGGTTTACGCACGACCATCATCAGCGATCCGGTCACCGGAACGCCCATGTGCATCCCCGCAGCGCGTCCGAATGTTTGACAGCGCGGACCACCACTTCCACACTGGTATTCAGCAATTCTATAGCTTTGCGGTCATCGGCCCCCAGATGCATTATCCTGTGCCTTGATGATGTGCACTGTCCACCGCCAGATTCGCGACCAATCATGACCTTTGACCGTTTCTTGCCGGATGAAGTTCATTGGTAAGCCTTTACCGACGATTGGTTTTTTTAAGCGTTATAATAAGGGGTAAAGCGCTCGATACCCTTATTATGACGCTTTGAGGTGTAAATCGGCACAAGGGTTCGACGTCGATCGGCACGATAAGTATTTGAAATACTTAAAGCGCGTGGAGCCTGCTGCCGAGCCGAATAACAAGCAGAACCATCGCGCTTCGCCCCTTCACGCCCGACGTGGTGTTCTGCGTCTACCTTCTCTTTCTCGCCGATATTCAGAAGTCCACCCTCGTCTGCGGTTTCACGGCCGAGCTTTTCCGGCTACGAAACAGGTACGAGCTGCCAACCGCATAGGAAAGCGTAAAGCAGACGCTAGGGCGTCCGCTGTTGTCCAAGCACATGGTCCATTCCGATGGCTGCTTCAGGTCTTGATGGGATACGAACTGTCGCCCCTTCATTTATCTGACCTGTATGGTACACCCATAGACATTCCAGCAAAGTTGATACTTTACATCAGGACAGACGAAGGAGAGTTGAGGTCAATTGGGAGGTATTTGACCAGCGCAGGACATTGAGGCTGAGCTTCACTCCGCTTGATAATAGTTGATAAATCACATATATTGTCGTCATTCCAATACGATGGAGGACCGCGTGATTAGCGCCGATCTGGGAAAGCAGCTTGAGAGCTATATTCAGCAACTCGTGGAGACAGGCCGCTACGGCTCGAAAAGCGAAGTGCTGCGTGAAGGCGTGCGACTGGTCCAGGACCGCGAAACCCGGCTTGCCGCGCTGGATGCCTCGATCATGCGCGGCATCGCCGATGCGGACGCTGGCCGGACCAAGTCGGCGAGCGACGTCTTCAACCGTCTCGACGCGAAATACAGTGCAATGGCTGACAAGTCCGAAAAATCGGCATGATCCGTGAGTTTTCCCGAGAGGCCGAAAACGATCTTGAGCAGATCGCCGATTATATTGCTGAGCGAAACCCAAGACGCGCCCTTTCATTCCTCCGGGAACTGCGGAGCATCTGTGAGGATATTGTCTTTAATCCCGACGCCTTCGCCCTCGTCCCGCGCTATGAACATCATCAGATCCGTCGACCCGTTCACGGCAACTACCTGATCTTCTACCGCGTTGACAGTGCAAAGGTGGTCATCATTCACATTCTTCATGGCGCCACCTACTATGGCGCAATCCTCTTCGGCGACTGATAAAAAACCCGTTGAGTTGGGGTAATCTCGGGCATTGAAGCAGGACCGCGCGGCTCCGGCGTAAGTCTGAGCGTCAAAGCCTCGTTTCCGGAAGACGCCGGATCAGGCTTGCTTCAACGCGATGGCCTCAGTGATGGTGGCAGAACAATCGAGACGGAAGTCCACTTAACCAAAGACCGAAAACTGTCCAGACAAACCGAGCCAACTCTGTCAAATGTTGAGCGTCAGGCTCGCGCATCTTTTTTGCGATTTTCAGACCTGAGCTAGTCCTTCAAGAAAACGTCAAAAATCGGTTGCCTTCATATAAGTCGTTCGATAAATGTAATGGTATTACATTACGCGCTTCCCATCTATGAACGAGCCCCCTTCAATGACCGAGGCCTGCCTGACCTTTTGCGATCTGACGCTTGGATATTTCCGGCATCCCGCCGTGGACCACCTGAACGGAATTGTCGGCAAGGGCAGCCTAACGGCGGTGGTCGGCGGCAACGGATCTGGTAAATCGACGCTGATGAAGGGCATTGTCGGGTTGCTGCGGCCGCTTGGCGGCAGTTGCGCGGTCGCGCCCGGCACGCGTCTGGCCTATCTGCCGCAGCTCTCGGAGCTCGACCGCAGCTTTCCCGCCCGGGTCGTGGACCTCGTCTCGCTGGGTCTGTGGCCGCGGCGCGGTGTTCTCGGCCGGCATCGCACCGAGGACCGGCGGGCGGTCAGCGACGCGCTGATGGCCGTAGGTCTGGAGGGCTTCGAGAAGCGTCCCGTCGACAGCCTGTCCGGCGGCCAGCTGCAAAGGGCGCTGTTTGCGCGGGTTCTGGTGCAGGACGCCGATCTCATTCTTCTGGATGAGCCGTTCAACGCGGTCGATGCGCGCACGATCACCGATCTTGTGGCGCTGATCAAGAACTGGCACGGGGAGCAGCGCACGGTCATGGTTGTCGTTCATGACCTCGATCTTGTGCGCGAACACTTTCCCGAAGCGCTGCTGCTGGCCAGGCGGCCCATCGCCTGGGGCGATGTTCATGGCACGCTTTCGGCGGAGAACCTGCTGCGCGCCCGCCATTACAGCGAGCCCTTCGATGAACATGCGCCGTGGTGTACGCCCGATGGCGATGCAGGCCTGCGGCAGGTCTCGGGGGGAGCGCGATCATGATCTACGACGCTCTGGTGCTGCCCTTCATCGAGTTCGCCTTCATGCAGCGGGCCCTTGCCGGCGCGCTGATGCTGTCGCTCAGCGCCTGCCCGGTCGGCGTGTTCCTGATGCTGCGGCGCATGAGCCTGACCGGCGATGCGATGTCGCATGCGATCCTTCCGGGCGCGGCCGCCGGCTTTCTGCTCTATGGCCTCGAAATCGTGCCGATGACGATCGGCGGGCTTGTCGCCGGCATCTTCGTGGCGCTCGGGGCCGGCGCTATCGCCCGGCTCACCGTGCAGAAGGAAGATGCCTCGATGGCCGCCTTCTATCTGATTTCGCTGGCGCTTGGCGTGATGATGGTGTCGCTGCGCGGCTCCAGCGTCGACCTGATGCATGTCCTGTTTGGCACGGTTCTGGCGCTGAACGACGGTGCGCTGACACTGATCGCGCTGGTCTCCGTCACCTCCATGGTTCTCGTCGGCCTGTTCTGGCGGGCGCTGGTGGCCGAATGCATGGACCCGCTGTTCCTGCGCTCCGTCTCCCGCCTTGGCTCGCCGGTGCATTTCATCTTTCTCGGCCTCGTGGTCATCAATCTGGTGGCGGGCTTTCAGGCGCTCGGCACGCTCCTGTCCGTCGGGCTGATGGTGCTGCCGGCAGCCGCCGCCCGCTTCTGGACGCAACGCGTTTCGACCATGTGCGCGCTCGCCATCGCCATCGGCTTTGCCTCCTCCCTCGTCGGCCTTTTGCTGTCCTATCACGCATCGCTGCCGTCCGGCCCGGCGATCATCCTGTCGGCCGGCGCGATCTATTTCGTTTCGGTCGTCGCAAGCCCGCGCGGCCTTCTTCTGTCGCGCCTGCCGAAATCGCTGCATCGCGCAGCCTGATCAAGCAACTTACCGGAATTCAACATGAAGACACTGACAGCCCTTTTCACAAGCCTGATCGTCACCGCTGCATTCTGCGCGCCCGCCCATGCCGAGGACGAAAGGCTTGCCGTGGTCGCCAGCTTCTCGATCATCGGCGACTTTGCCGAACAGGTCGGCGGCGACCGCATCACGCTTCGAACGCTGGTCGGACCGGACAGCGATGCCCATGTCTATGAGCCGCGCCCGGCCGATGCCATGGCGCTGGCGCGGGCCGATGTCACCCTCGTCAACGGCCTGCAGCTCGAAGGCTTCATGGGCCGTCTGATCGAGGCGAGCCAGACGGACGCGCCGATCACCACCGTGACCGATGGCGCCGATATCCTCAACGATCCCAATGGCGGCCATTATCACTATATCGACGGCAAGGCGATCTTCCACGCCGCGCCGAACGATCCGCATGCCTGGCAATCGGTCAAAAATGCCAAAGTCTATGTCGAGAACATCGAAAAGGCCTTCTGCGCCGCCGATGCGGAAGGATGCCCGACATACGAGGCCAATGCCGAGGCCTATCTCGAAAATCTGACGGCGCTCGATGCGGAAATCCGGGCCACGGTCGATGCGATCCCTGAGGATCGCCGCGTCGCCGTCGTCGCCCATAATGCGTTCCGCTATTTCGAGCACGATTACGGGATTACCTTCCTTTCGCCGCAGGGCGTTTCGACCGAGTCCGAAGCATCCGCCGCGGATGTCGCCTCGCTGATCCGTGAGATCCGGGAAAAGCGCGCGGCGGCCGTCTTTGCCGAAAACATTTCCGACGCCCGCCTCGTCGAACAGATCGCGTCCGAAGCCGGACTCGAGCTTGTGGGAACGCTCTATTCGGATGCGTTGTCTTCAGTCGACGGCCCCGCGCCGAGCTATATCGACATGATGCACTACAATGTCGAAACGCTCGCGAACGCCATCAACAACGGCTGACACCCATAAAAAGGGCGAGGCCGAACCTTGCCCATTTTTGTTACGTTATACCATAAAGGAGAGACGAATATGAAACGATGGATCCTGGGTGCATCCGCACTCGCGATTTCACTTGGCGCTCCGGCGGCGTTTGCCGAGGACCATGAGGACAGCGTCACCCTCTACCGCGTTTTCGTCGGCGATCATTCCGATTCGAAAGTCACGGCCTTCGACCTCGGTGAGCCCGACCATCGCTGGTCCTTCGACACCGCCGGCCAGAACAAGCTTTATGCGGTCAATGACGGCGCGGCCATCGTCGCCGTCCAGTCGGACAGCGACGCGGTGCATTTCATCGACAGCGGCATCTCGCTGCATTCCCATGGCGACCATTCCGATATCGACATCGAGGAGCCAATCGCCGTCGAGGGCAGCCTCACCGGCCCGCGCCCGTTCCACATCATCGATCATGACGGCAAGGTCGTCATCAATTTCGACAAGGGCGGCTATGCCGCAATCGTTGATGCCCATGAACTTTCCCATGGCGAGATTGAAACCAGCGAGTTGAAGCAGGAGCGCGCCCATCACGGTTTTGCCGCCCCCGTCGGCCAGTACTGGGTCACGAGTGTTGCCACCGACACGCCGGTCGACGGCACCCGCATCGGCCTGCGCGCCGTGAGCGAAGACGGCGAGCCGGCCGGCGATGTCGCGACCTGCACCGGTATTCACGGCGAAGCCTTTTCCGGCGCCTATCTGGCCGCCGGTTGCCAGGAAGGTGTTCTGACCGTGACCCCGGGCGAAGACGGCCCCGTCTTCGAGATGCTGACTTACCCCGACGATCTGCCGGAAGGACAGACCACGGGCACCCTGCTCGGCGCGAAAAGCATGCAGGTGTTTCTCGGCAATTACGGCAAGGATGGACTCGTCGTCATCGACCCGGCCGAAGAACCGCATTTCAGCTATATCGAACTGCCTTTCCGCCGCGTCGACTTCGCGCTCGATCCGGCCAATGCCCGCTACGGCTATGTGCTAACCGAGGACGGCAGCCTGCACCAGATCGATATTCTGGACGCCAGCCTCACGGAAAGCGCCAAGGTCACCGAACCCTATTCGATGGACGGCCACTGGAACTATCCGCGTCCGCGTATCGCCATGGCCGGCGATGAAATCGTGATGACCGATCCGAATGCCGGCCTCGTCCGCCGCATCGCCAAGGATGGCCTCACGGAAGTCGGTAAGATCGACGTCGGCGGCATGCCCTACAACATCGCCGTTGCCGGCGGCAGCGGCATGGTGCACGAAGGCGAACATGACCATGAAGGCCACGATCACGCGCATGACGACCATGCCCATGCCCACGATCATGGCGACCCGCAGATCGCCAAGGGCTATTTCGAGGACAGCCAGATCGCGGACCGTACGCTTTCCGACTGGGAAGGCGACTGGCAGTCGGTGTATCCCTACCTTCAGGACGGAACACTCGATCCGGTGATGGAACACAAGGCCGAGACCGGCAGCATGACCGCCGAAGAATACAAAGCCTATTACGACACCGGCTACAAGACCGACGTCGGGCGGATCACCATCAAAGGCGACACGGTCACCTTCTATCGGGATGGCGAAGCGGTTGAAGGCCACTACGAAAGCGACGGCTATGAAATCCTGACCTATGCCAAGGGCAACAGGGGCGTCCGCTTCATCTTCGAAAAGACCGGTGGCGACGCGGCCGCACCGCAGTTCATCCAGTTCTCCGACCACCGGATCGCGCCGGCGGATGCCGATCACTATCACCTCTACTGGGGTGACGACCGCGCCGCCGTGCTGGAGGAACTCACCAACTGGCCGACCTACTACCCGTCATCACTAAACGCCGACCAGATCGTCGACGAGATGCTCGCGCACTGAGGTCAGCGCCATAACCAACGAAGAAGTGTCCGGCCTTCCATGGCCGGACACACCGGCTTGTCGACAAGCCCGCCTCCGTGTCAATGAGGAATGGATTGAAGCAGTTCTACGACCCCGTTGCGGTAACGCTGCTGACCGGCTTTCTCGGCTCCGGCAAGACGACGCTGATCAATGAACTGGTCAGCGATCCGCGCATGCATGAGACCGCCGTGATCATCAACGAGTTCGGCTCCATCGCCATCGATCACGATCTCGTCCGCACCGGCTCGGAGCGCTACATCCGCACCACGACAGGCTGTCTCTGCTGCTCCGCCACAAGCGATATCCGCACCTCGCTTTTCGAATTGCACGAGGCCCGGATGAAAGGCGCAATCGGCCCGATCAGCCGCGTGGTCATCGAAACCACCGGGCTTGCCGACCCCGCTCCGATCATCAACAGCCTGATCCCCGGCGGCGCGCCGGCAACCGCGCTGAGGGACCACGCCGTTGCGCGCCACTTCTATCTGCAGGGCGTCATCACCACCTTCGATACGATTGACGGACGCTCGACGCTTGCAAGCTTCATCGAGGGCTGGAAGCAGTTGGCCTTTGCCGATGCGGTGATCCTGACGAAAACCGATATCGCCGAGGAAAAACGGAACTGGGCGCGGGAGCTTGCCGTGCTCAACCCGGCTGCGCGCTTTCACGACCGGAATGGGCCCGGCTTCGACCTTGTCTCGCTTCTCGGCGAAACGCCCTATTCGGTGTCGCAGAAGGCGGAAGACGTCAATGGCTGGCTGGCGATGGAACGGCTCTCCCCGCACCCGGAGCACGACCACGACCCCAATCGCCACGGCGACGAGATCGAGGCGTTTTACCTGACCAGCGAAACGCCGCTTGACCCGGATGCGATCGGCATTCTGCTGGGCGTTCTCGTCAGCCCGCAAAACCGCGGCCTCATCCGCATGAAGGGGCTGGTCGCGCTCAGCGATGATCCCGAAAGGCCAATGGTGATCCACGCCGTGCAGCACAGAATGGACCCGACCGTGCGCCTGCCGCAATGGCCAGGTGAGGAACGCGGCACGCGGATCGTGCTGATCGGCATGGACCTCCCGCAACAGCAGATCCGCGCGCTTTTCGACGCCCTTGTCGCGCGCTCAAAGAAAAGCAGGAGGAAAACCGCTTGAGCAGTGCTTTCGTGAACCCGCTCGCCCCGAAAAAACCGGACGTCATCGAGTCCGCGCGCAGGATCAAGAGCTGGACACGCACGTGTTTGAAGATCGACGATGCAACCATCGTCTCGGTCAACGAACTCGCCTGCCACCTCCCCGGTTGTCCGCCGAAGGAAACGGTCATTCTGGTGATGGCGGGGCCAAACGACACAGGTCAGTTTTCCATCCACAAGGCGATGGCGGATGTCACGTTGGAGGACGTCAGCCTTGGGGCGACGGATGTTCAGGACGATGGATGAAAACGGCGCGCGCGAGATCGCATTTCGCTTGCGTCAAATTGACAAGTTACAATAACGTGCGGCTTCCATTCTTGTCTGGCCGACATGCTGTATGCTTCGGCGGAACAGCAGAATGATGGGGAGGTTTTGGGTTTGCGGGGATTGAAGGCAGCGATGCGGGAGCTGGCGGCGGCACTGGCCGTGATCGCCGTCTTTGCGCTCGCCTTTATCTATCAGCCCTTCATGCCGGCTCTGACCCACCATGATGCGAGTTCGCTTCTGGCATCGTCCCAGAGCGTTCTCTGCGGCAGCGGACCCGGCGATGACTGGGCCATGAGCCACGGCCCCTGCCATGCCTGCCGCCAGGATGCCGCCATCCTGCCGCCGCCGCCGGACGAGGCCGTGCCGGCCTATACCTGCCTCGTGGCACATGATCTCGCATTTGAAGACGAGACCCCGCCCCGCGTCGTCTACACAAGCCATTACAATCCGCGCGCACCGCCGTTTGCTGTCTGATTCCGCAAAGCGGACCTGTCAGGGTCCGTAAAATCACGACAATTCCAAACGGAGTATTTTCCATGACCACGTTCATGACCCGTCTCGCATGGGCCGGCGCAATCAGCCTTGCCAGCCTTTCCGCTGCCAATGCCCACATGACGCTCGAAACCGGCGAAGCACCGGCCGGCGGCGGCTACAAGGCCGTATTGCGCGTTCCCCATGGCTGCGATGGCGCGGCGACCACCGAAATCCGCGTTCAGGTGCCGGAAGGCTTTTACAGCGTGAAGCCGATGCCGCATGCCGGCTGGGAGCTCGAAACCGTCACGGGCGCTTACGCCGAGACCTATATGAACCATGGCATGCCGGTCAGCGAAGGCGTGACCGAGGTGATATGGAAGGGCGGCGAATTGCCCGACGCCTATTACGATGAATTCGCAATGCGCGGCTCGCTGTCGGCCGATATCGCGCCCGGCACGGTGCTCTATTTCCCGGCCGTTCAGCTTTGCGCCGATGGCAGCGCCAACCACTGGACCGGTACGGGCGAGACAAGTGACGCCGAACCCGCGCCCAAGCTGACGGTGACGGCCGCCGGTCACGGACATGGTGGCCACGACGACCACGCCCCAATGTCTCATGACATGAGCCATGATATGGACCACGCCATGAGCGAGGACATCAAGCTTGGTGATCTCGACATCACCGGCGCCTTCGCCCGCGCCACCCTGCCCGGCGCACCCGTCGGCGGCGGGTTCCTGTCAATCACCAATAATGGCGATACCGACGATCGCCTCATCGCCGCCTCATCCGATGCCGCAGGCGACCTGCAGCTTCACAACATGCGCATGGATGGCGAGGTGATGAAAATGTACCAGATGACCGATGGTATTCCGGTTCCCGCTCACGAGACTGTGGAGCTTTCGCCGGGCGGCCTGCACATCATGTTCATGAAGCTGAATGGTCCGCTTGTCGAAGATACGGTCGTCGATGTCGAGCTGACCTTCGAGAAGGCGGGAAAGGTGACCGTGCCCTTCGCCGTCAAAAGCATCGCCGCGAAGGAAGCCGGCCACGACATGCATGGCATGGATCATGACCACGCCGACCATGGCGACATGAAGGCGAACTGAGTTTCAGTCACCGCACCGACCCCGCACAGCCTGACCGGCGATGCGGGGCGTTCCCAAATCGCACAAGAGCGTCTGCCGGGCCGGCGACGGCCCCGCGGACCCGTGTGCGCAAGCAGGAATTCAGGACATGAAGAACTTCAGAAGGGCCCTCTGGGGGTCCATCGCAGCCATCTGCGTGGTGATCGTCTGGCTGGTCTATCAGATCCGCGAGACGAACGAAGAGATGATGCATGTCCCCATGGGTCCGGACTTCACGCTAACGGCGGATGACGGCTCCCCGATAACGCAGGCTGCCTTCCGGCAGAAGCCGACCGCGCTGTTCTTCGGCTTCACCCATTGCCCGGAAGTCTGCCCGACCACGCTCTACGAACTGAACGGCTGGCTGCACGAGGTCGATCCCGACGGCGACAAGATCGACGCCTACTGGATCTCCATCGACCCCGACCAGGACACGCCGGAGATGATGGGGCTGTATCTTTCCAACGTCACCGACCGGGTCACCGGCATTTCCGGCGACCCGGACAAGGTGCGTGCCATGGCCGATGGCTTCGGCATCTATTACGAAAAGGTGCCGCTCGATCCGAACGACCCGGACGGCGACTACACGATGAACCACACGGCCTCGGTGTTTCTCCTGAATGACGGCGGCGTGCTGCAGAGCACGATCTCCTACAAGGAGGACTCGGCAACCGCCGTCGCGAAGCTGAAGAAGCTGATCGAAACCGACAATGGCTGAACTCAGGGCAGCGCGCGACCTCATCGGCGGCGCTGTGCTGGCGTTTCTGGTGCTGTTTTCGCTGGTGCCGGCCGGGGTCATGCCGGTTGCGACAACGCACGGCGTAGCGGTCGTCATCTGCACCGGCCATGGTCCGCTGGAGATCGCGCCAGACCCGCAGACAGGAGGGCCTGCCGGAAAATCCGGTCAGGGCAGCCCCTGCGACTGGGCTATGGCGCACGGCCTGTTCAGCCTTCCTTATGTCGCGCTTCCCGTACCGACCGGGAGCGGCGCATTTGTGATCGCCCAAGACCGGTGGACGACCGTGCTTGCGCACGCGCACGCCACAGTCCTGCCCCCGGCGACCGGTCCCCCTTTCGCATCATGAGTTTCAAAACCCGTTGAAACCTCATTGAAGCGAAAGAAAATCATGACAGATACGACCCTCAGGGCCGCGACCCCGCCGGCGGCAGCCGCGAAAAAATACTATTATCTTGCCTGGCGATGGCATTTCTACGCCGGCCTCTACGTCATTCCCTTCCTCTGCATGCTGGCAGTCACCGGCCTGACCATGCTCTGGATCTCCTGGTCGGCGGGGCTGGGCGCCGAGCGCATGGCGGTCACGCCGCAGGGCGAAGCGATGGCAGTCAGCACGCTCGAGACGGCGGCAGAGGCAGCCGTTCCCGACGGCCGTGCCACGCAGTATATATCGCCGCTCGCCGACAACCGCATAGCCGCCTTTGCCGTCGAAACCGACGCCGGCACCACCGGCGTGGCGCTCGATCCCTATTCCGGCGCGGTGATGAAAACCTTCCCCTGGCGTGCCGGCTGGTACGACTTCGCAAACAAGGTCCACGGCACGCTGATGCTGGGCGATTTCGGCGACCGGATGATCGAGATTGCGGCAAGCCTCGCGATCATCATGATCGTGACCGGCCTTTATCTTCACTGGCCCCGCAACGGCTCCGGCTGGCGCTCAGCGCTGGCGCCTCAGCTTTCTCTCAGGAAGAGGGCCTTGTGGAAATCCCTCCATGGCGTCACCGGAATGTGGATCTCGCTGATCCTACTCGTCTTCTTGCTGTCCGGCCTCAGCTGGGCCGGCGTGTGGGGCGGCAAGATGGTGCAGGCCTGGAACACGTTTCCCGCCGAAAAATGGGGCGCGCCACTCTCCGACAGCACTCATGCCGATATGAACCATGGCGATGGCAAGGAAGTTCCCTGGGGGCTGGAGCAAACGCCGCTACCGGAATCAGGTTCGCTCGCGGGCGTCGAAGCGATCGCCGGAAAGGTCGATATCGACAGCGTCGCCGCCTTCGCCGGCAGCCTCGGCTTCAACGGCCGCTTCCAGCTCAACCTTCCGAAAGACACCACCGGCGTGTGGACCATCAGCCATGACAGCATGTCCAATGACGGCCCGAACCCGACCGCCGACCGGACGATCCATATCGACCAGTATACCGGCAGGGTGCTGGCGGATATCCGCTTTTCGGACTATTCGCCCTATGCCAAGGCAATGGCCGTCGGCATCGCCTTCCATGAAGGCGATCTCGGCGTCTGGAACCTCGTGCTCAACACCACCTTCTGCCTGTCCGTCCTTCTGGTGTCGATCTCGGGCGCCATCATGTGGTGGAAACGCCGCCCGGCCACTGCCGGCAAGCGCCTATTCGCCCCGCCCAGACCGCAGGACATCCCCTTCTGGAAAGGCGCGGCCCTGCTCGTCGTCACGCTCGGGATCATTTTTCCCATGGCCGGGCTTGCCATCGCATTCATCCTGCTGCTGGATGCGAAACTGCTGCGGCTCGTTCCGAGCATTCGGCGCGTGCTGAGCTAAAAAGCGTCGATGCGGCGCGCCACAAGCACGTCGCATCGAACTGTCTCACAAGAAGATGTCGGCTCGCGACGGGACTGTCAGTGGATCATTGTCCGGATGCTGGAGAGAAAACGTCGGGTTCTCTCGTCTTCCGGCGCATCGAAGAACTGATCCGGGGCGGCGGTTTCGACAATCCCGCCGGCTTCCATATAGACGACGCGATCGGCGACCTGGCGGGCGAAGCCCATTTCATGGGTGACGACCACCATGGTCATGCCGTCATCGGCGAGCTCCACCATCACGTCGAGCACTTCCCGAATCATCTCCGGATCGAGCGCCGATGTCGGTTCATCGAACAGCATGATCCGCGGCCGCATGCAGAGCGCCCGCGCGATGGCGACCCTTTGCTTTTGCCCGCCTGAAAGCTGCCCGGGGAATTTCGGCGCCTGATCGAGAATCCGAACGCGCTTCAGGAAGGTTTCCGCCGCTGTCTCCGCTTCCGCGCGCGGCGTGCGCCGCGACAGGATCTGCGGCAGAACGCAGTTTTCGAGAACAGTCAGATGCGGAAACAGGTTGAAATGCTGGAACACCATGCCCGCGTCGCGCCGGACCGCATCGAGATTGCGCAGATCGTCGCCAAGCTCGACGCCGTTGACAACAATCCGGCCCGCCTGATGCTCCTCGAGCCGGTTGATGCAGCGGATCAGCGTCGACTTGCCAGAGCCCGACGGGCCACAGACCACAACCTTCTCACCGGGCGCAACCGTCATTGACACCCTCTTGAGCACGTGAAAATCGCCATAGAATTTGTCGATGTTATCGATTTCGATCGCAGGTTTCATCCGTGTGTCCTTGCGGCTACGCCCCATTCGAGATGGCGCGAATAGATGGATATGGAAAAGCAGATGATGAAGTAGATCGCGGCGACGAACAGATAGGCCTCGGTCGAAGGCGCCGGCCATGCTGGGTCGGTGCTGGCGCTGCGCGCCGCGCTCAGCATGTCGAACACGCCGACGATCAGCACCAGCGAGGTGTTCTTGATCATCACGATGGCGGTGTTGGTCAGCGGCGGGATCACGTTCTGGATCGCCTGCGGCAAAACTATGTGCCAGATCATTTTCCAGTAGGGAATGCCGAGCGCCTCGGCGGCCTCGATCTGCCCGTCATCCAGCCCCTGAAGGCCGCCGCGAATGACCTCCGCCAGATAGGCGGCGGCGAAGATCGTCAGCGCGGCAAGCGTCCGCCCCAGCTTGTCGACGGTCCATTCCGGCGGCAGGAGCAAAGGCAGCAGGATCGCCGCCACGAACAGCAGGCCGACCAGCGGAAGACCGCGCACCAGTTCGATCACGAAAATGCTGATCGCGCGGGCAACGGGCAATTTCCCCCGCCGCCCCAGCGCAAGCAGCACGGCGAGCGGAAACGCAAGCCCGAGCGAAAGCGTCGCCAGAAGCAGCGTCACCGGCAGGCCGCCCCATTTCGACGTCGGCACGTAGTCGAGGCCCAGCACGCCGCCGCCCATCAGCACCAGCATGGCGGCAATCGCGACGGCCCAGACCAGCAAGAGCCGAGCATTCCATAATCTCGGCGACAGCGAAACCAGAACCATGGCGACGATCAGCACGATGACGATGGTGGCCCGCCATTGTTCTGATGGCGGATAGAGGCCGAACAGGATCAGCCGCGCCTTGGCCCCGATAAAGGTCCAGCACGCCCCGCCGCCCTGGCATGCGGCCGGGCCGCCCACCCAGTGGGCATCGAGAACGGCCCAGTTGAAGGCCGGGATGAGGCCGACGATGATCAGGACGGCCAGAACCGTGAGGAATGCCGACAGCAGGTCGCCGAACAACAGCTTCAGAAGCGGCTTGCGCTTGGCCTTGGGCGGTTTCTGCGGTGCATCAGCGATCTTGAAAGATATATCTGTCATCATCGCACCACCAGCGCAACGCGCGCGTTGTACCAGTTCATGAAAGCGGAAACAGAGAGCGAAATACTGAGGAAGACGGCCAGCATGATCAGGATGCTCTCGATGGCCTGGCCGGTCTGATTGATCACGGTGTTGACCACGAGGCCGAGTTCGGGATAGCCGACCGCCACGGCAAGCGTCGTGTTCTTCACGGTCGAGAGATATTGCGACGTCATCGGCGGCACAATGATCCTGAGCGCCTGCGGCAGGATGATACGGAACATGATGTGGCGTTCGCTGAGCCCCAGCGCCCTGCCGCCTTCCCACTGGCCCTTTTCGACGGCGTCGATGCCGCCGCGGATGATTTCGCCGATAAAGGCCGACGTGTAGATCGTCAGGCCGGTGATGATCGAGGCGAATTCGGGCGACAGCACCATGCCGCCCCTGAAATTGAGCCCCTTCAGGGCCGGAGCCTCAAGACCGACCGGATGGCCGAGCATGCCGGAGAGCCCGACAACGACTGCCACCCAGAGGCAGACAGAGAGGCCGACGCTCGCGGCTTTTACCGACAGGCGCTTTCCGGCGGAAAGCTTGAAGCCGGCGACGATTGCAATGACCAGCAGGATCGCCGCAACGATCAACAGCATGCTGGCGCCCGGGCCGAGCGTCAGGGCCGGCGCATAGACGCCTCGAATGGACAGGAACACGCCGGGCAGCGGATTGAGCGCCTCGCGCGGTACCGGAAACAGAGAGGTGGCGATCGCATACCAGAAGAGAAGCTGGACGATCAGCGGAACGTTGCGCAGCACCGTGACATAGGTACCGGCAAAGCGCGACAGCAGCGGATGGGCGGAGCGGCGCGAGAGCCCGACCACCAGCCCGAGCAGCGTTGCAAACAGGATCGACAGGAACGACAGCCACAGCGTATTGGCGAGACCGACGACATAGGCCCAGAAGAAGCTGTCCGATGCATCGTAGCGGAGGATGCTTTCGGAAATCGGAAAGCGCGCCGGCCGCCAGAGATAGTCGAAACCGGTGCGGATGCCGCGTTCGGTCAGGTTCTCATGCGTATTGCCCGCAAGCCACCAGACGAACAGGACCAGACCGCCCAGAAGGGCGATCTGCATGGCCCAGGAACGGGCTCGTTGTGAATACCAGAGCGACAGCATGACCGGCTTTACTGAAAGGCCAGCGGGAACATCAGCCCGCCGTCGTTGAACAGCGCGTTATAGCCTCGCTCCAGCTTCAGCGGGCTGTCCATGCCGACATTGCGATCGTAGACCTCGGCGTAATTGCCGACGGATTTCACGATACGATAGGCGAAATCGTCGCTGAGGCCGAGTGCCGCGCCATTGCCCGGATCCGTGCCGAGGAAGCGGCGGATGCGCGGGTCGTCGCTGTCGAGATAGTCGTCGATATTCTCGCTGGTAAGCCCGAATGCCTCGGCGGCGATCATCGCCTGGATCGACCATGTCACGATATCGAGCCACTGGTCGTCACCATGACGGACGGCAGGCGTCAGCGCGTCCATATAGGGCGTTGCCGGGAAGATCACGTAATCATCCGGATTGTCGGCCATCGTCGCGCGCACGGAGGCGAGCGCACCGGCATCGGTGATCAGCGCATCGCAACGGCCGGAGAAGAAGGCCTGGCGGCCGGCGGTGGTGTTGTCGAAGACAACGGGCTGAAGATCGAGATCGTTCTTGGTCGAGACGTCGTTGACGACAACCTCGGTGGTCGAGCCGGTCTGCACGCAAACGGATGCGCCCGCCATGTCCTCGACGCTGGTGATGCCGAGCGATTTCGGCATCATGAAGCCGGTGAATTCATAGTAATTCGGCGTCGTGAAATTGATGCCGTTGGCGTCGCGCTGCAGCGTCCAGGTGAGCGTGCGCGGCAGCATGTCGATCTCGCCGGTCTGAAGGGCCGGAATGCGCTGCTGGCCCGAAAGCGGCACGAAATCGACCGCATCCTTGTCATCGAGCACGGCCACGGCGACGGCCCGGCAGGTTTCCACGTCGAGGCCACGCCAGTAGCCATTGTCATCCGGCGCGCCGAAGCCGGGCGTGCCCTGGCTGGAGCCGCAGATCAGCCGCCCCCGCTCCTTCACGGTGTCAAGCGTCGAGGTCGATTGCGCAAATGCCGGCGTGGCGAATGCGGCGATCACCGCCATCGCGGTCAATGTGGTCTTGCAGGTCATGTTCCCGTCTCCTTGTTGGATTTTATATGCTGCATGTGACTTCTCAGCCACCGAGCGCAGTGAAGAAGCCGTCGAGGTCTTCCCTGAGATCGGAGGGATCTTCCACGCCGATATTGACGCGCAGAATGATGCGGTCCTTGTGGGGATGCGGCATTTGCCGCGATGTCTTGACGCTCATCGGCGCAATCAGGCTGCGGGTGCCGCCCCAGGAGGCGCCGATCGCGAAATAGCGCAGGCCATTGAGCGCGGCATCGAGGCGCGCTTCATGCGCGGCCGGCAGAACGACCGAAAACAGGCCGCTGGCGCCGGCGAAATCGCGTTTCCAGATGGCATGTCCGGGACTAGAGGCGAGTGCGGGAAACAGCACCGGCCCGACATCACGGCTTTCCAGCTCCACCGCGATCTCGCCGGCCACGCGCCCGACGTGGGCGAGGCGCACCGCCATGGTTTCCATCCCGCGCAGCACCAGTTGCACCGCGTCGGGCGAAACGCCGAAGCCCAGCATACGCATCGTGTCGCGCAAGGCCTTGCGCAGATCCAGATCGTTGACGCTGACCGAGCCCATCAGCAGGTCCGAGTGGCCGCCCGGATATTTGGTCAGCGCCTGCATCGAGAAGTCGACACCATGGTCGAGCGGCTTGAACAGCAGCGGCGTCGCCCAGGTATTGTCGATGCCGGTCAGGATGCCGCGCCTTTTCGCAATCGCGGTGACGGCCGGCACGTCCTCGATTTCCATGGTTGTGGAACCGGGCGATTCCATCCAGATCAGCCTTGTGTTGTCGCGCACAACGTCCTCGATGCCAGCACCAATACCCGGCTCGAACACCGACCATGCGATGCCACGCGGCTCCAGGAAATTGCGGCAAAGGCCAATGACCGGGGGATAGGCGTTGTCGGCGACCAGAACATGGTCGCCGGGCTTCAGGCACGAGAGCATCACGACCGCGATCGCGGCCTGGCCGGACGGCAGGATGACCGTCTTCAGGCCGTTTTCGAGTGCTGTAAGCTGCGCCTCCAGCACGCGCTGCGTCGGCGTGCCGTGCAGGCCGTAGGAATAGCCGTCGAGATCCCGTTGCGACCGGGTGGCATAGGCTTCGGCGTCCGGAAAGACGATGGTCGAGGCCCGGTGGGTCGGAACGCCGAGGGCGGCATAGCCTTCTTCGCCGATCTTCGGGTGATGAACGCTCTTGGTTGCGTCGCGCATGTGAACTCCTGAAATAACGATGCCATCGTTGCCTTTTGTTGGCAGCAGGAATACTGATCAGGGCACATAGTTCTATGCGGAAACCTTATAGGCATGAATTTTCGCCAGCTCGAAGCCTTCAATGCCGTGATGATCTCGGGCTCGACCGTCCGGGCCGCCGAGCTGATGGGCGTCACCCAGCCGGCCGTGTCGCGTCTGATCGCCGAGCTGGAAGCGGCGGTGCGGTTTCCGCTGTTCGACCGGGTGCGCGGTCGGCTGATCGCGACTCCCGAGGGGACACTGTTCTTCCGGGAGGTCGAGGTCAGCTTCAAGGGACTGGACCGGCTGCAGGCCACCGCAGCCAGCATACGGGATTATGGGGCCGGCACGCTAAAGATCGCCTCGCTGGCGGCTGCCGGCGCTATTCTGGTGCCCGCGGCCATCCGCGCCTTCCGGAGGCAGAATCAGGGCGTGAGGATCACCTTCCAGATCACCTGGTCGTCGGCGATCCGGAACGGCATCACTGACGGGCAATACGATCTGGGGCTCGCAGCAGACGAGATCGATCGATCGGGCATCGACAGCCAGTTGTTCGGCAGCTTTCCGGGCCTCGTCGCCATGCCGAAATCCCATCCGCTGACCCTTCACAAAGCAATCACACCCGATCTGATCGCGGAATGGCCGCTGATCGGGCTCAGCCCGGAGGACCGGGCGAGGCAGCGCTTCGACGAGACAATGAAGCAAGCCGGGCAAGAGCCGAAATATGTGATCGAGACCCCGAACGCCGCCACCATCTGCGCGCTGGCGCAGGAGGGAGATGCCGTGGGTCTGGTCAACCCGCTGGTTATCGGCGACACGGAAAGCCGTGCGATCGCGCTCCGCCCCTTCACGCCCGAGGTGATGTTCCGCGTCTACCTTCTCTTTCCCGCCGACATCCAGAAGTCCGCCCTCGTGCGCGGTTTCACGGCCGAACTTTTCCGGCTGCGAAACAGGTACGAGCTGCCGACGGCGTAGGAAAGCGGAAAGCAGACTGCTGGGCGGCCGCTGTGCTCCAGCTACACGGTTCATTCTGATGGGCTGCTTCAGGTCTTGATGGGATACGAACCATCGACGCCTTCGTTCAGCTTCTCCATCAGCGGCATCATTTCTTTATCCCGCCCATTCGTGAACTGACGAGTTCCAGAGCGATCGGTCTCAAAGGGAGGAGCGGTTTCCTTGCCGAGAGCGCGATTTTGATCCCGGTCGCGTTGGCCGCGGATCCGCACATCAACCGGCCGGCCACTCCATCACCCGCCAAAGACCCTGAGATACCTAGCCGGCGAGGTACCGAGCGCCTTCCTGAACATCGTGATGAAGGCCGACACCGATTCGTAGCCGAGATCGCCCGAGACCTGCTGAACCGTCGCGCCGGCGGAAAGACTGCGGATGGCGATGATCAGCTGCAATTGCTGGCGCCAGCGACCGAAGGTCAGACCAGTCTCCCGCTGGACGAGCCGGGCGAGCGAATTCTCGCTCATGGCCACGCGGGCCGCCCATTGCGCGACCGTGCTGCGATCGCCCGGATCATTCGCCAGCGCCGACGCGATACGGTTGAGCCGTGGCTCGTCCGTCAGCGGCAGGTGCAGA
This sequence comes from Martelella endophytica, assembly GCF_000960975.1. Taxonomy (NCBI): domain Bacteria; kingdom Pseudomonadati; phylum Pseudomonadota; class Alphaproteobacteria; order Hyphomicrobiales; family Aurantimonadaceae; genus Martelella; species Martelella endophytica. The sequence continues at coordinate 945,697 of NZ_CP010803.1, forward strand.
TGCTCTACCGACATCCGCGAGAGCGCCGACAACAGCAATGTCGTCATGGTGTCGGCCTCGGCCTTTGCAACATCGGTCTGATCCGCCATCTCGATAATCAATTCCCGGACAAGCGGCGAAAGCGACAGCGTGCAGCATCGATCGGGAAGATCGGCCGCGCCCGGCTCGACAAACAAGAAGAACAGGCGGGCATTGGCCGTCGCGACATTGCTGTGGGTCATTCCGCCCGGCACCCAGATACCGCAGTGCGGCGGCACCATCCACATCCCGCTCGGAACACGGCAGGTGACGCCGCCCCTCAGCGCCATGACGAGTTGCCCCTTGCGATGGTGATGTTCAGGCGCTTCCCGTTCGTTTTCTGACACATCGATCCTGATGGCACTCGCCCGCGCCGTTGACCTGTCAAGGTCATTATCGCTGCGCGCCCAGGAAAGCGCCATCGGTGTTTGGTTGAATTTCGCTATCATCTTGATGAATGTCTAAATTCATCAATCGCAATTGTCGATACCATTTCCCGGAAGATATGAATTTCGGAGATGACAATGGACATTCGTCAATATCGTCAGCACACGGAAACAAACGCATCCGATGAAGCCGCACCACGTCAACGAGCGTTGCGGAAGCTGGCCGGCCTTTTCCGCGCCAAAATCCGTTCGTGGTTCACGCCACCCGCCTATGACGGGCCGATCATTTCATGTTCGGACCCGGAGGAGGCCTATCGGCAGGCCTGCCTTTCCGCGCCGCCATTCTGCTATGTTTCTCCGGCGCTTTACGGCCTCGGCCCAACAGCCGGTGAAGGAAAGGATGCGCATCCGGCGACACAACCGGGCGATGAAGCATGAGCGGCCGATCAGTCGTCACCACCGCGAATGTCGTCTTCTCCCTCAAGACATTCCTGGCGGCCATGCTGGCCTATTTCATTGCGATCCGGTTTGGTCTGCCGCGCCCCTTCTGGGCGGTGGCGACCGTTTATATCGTCGCGCATCCGATCTCTGGCGCGATCGTGTCGAAATCGGTCTATCGGCTCATCGGAACCATGATCGGGGGCGTCGCAACGCTTGTCATGGTTCCCAATCTTGTCCAGGCGCCGATCCTGCTGTCCTCAGCCATCATTGCCTGGGTCTCTGCCTGCACCTTCGTCAGCCTTCTGGACCGCACACCGCGCAGCTACGTGCCTCTGCTCGCCGGCTACACGGTGCTTCTTGCGGGATTGCCTCTGGTCACGGCGCCAGCCGACACGTTCGAAACCGTCGTATCACGCATCGAGGAGATTGGTCTGGGGATTATCTGCGCCTCGCTTGTAAGCCAGCTCATCCTCCCGGTTCATGTCGGTACCGTGCTGATGGGCCGGATCGACGGATGGGTGGCGAATGCGCACAGGCTGTTGTCCGAGACGGCGGCCGGCGCGGCAGATAAAAGACAGAAAAGGACTGAGCGGCACGGACTGGCGGCGGAAGCCGCGGATATCAGATCATTTGCGACCCATCTCCAATATGATGGTTCCCGATATCGGCCCGCCGTATCGCTGGTCCGGTTGTTGCAGCACCGCATGATTACGCTTCTGCCCTTGTTGGGCGAACTGGACGATTTGCGAACGGCACTGACAAGGCTGAACGCGCCCGCAGCGGGAAAGGCTTTGTCATTGATCGCCGAGGCCGGTCAACTTTCTCCAAGATCCGCAGAAGCACGCGATGCCGAGATCAACGCGCTCGTGCGCCCCGATGCAAACCGGTCTTGGGAAACACTTGTCCTCGCCAATGTCTCCCGAACGCTTAAGGACATTCTGCGTGTCTCGGATGAATGCGATGCACTGCGGGAAGCCATCGACGAGGAGAATGCGGCGAGAACGGCGCACCGTTTCTCAGATTTCGACGGGATACCGGCCTATCATCGCGACCTCGGCATGGCTTTTCTGTCCGCTTTTGCTGTCGCGACCTGCCTCGCCACATCGATCAGCTTCTGGATTGCGAGCGGCTGGTCCGACGGCATGACATTCGCTCAGATATCGGGCGTCCTGTGCTGCCTGCTTGCCACCATGGACAATCCGATACCCGCCATGCGCAAGTTTGTCGACGTGACCATCGGCGCGGTGATCGCAGCCTTCATCTATGGCTTCGCGGTCCTTCCGATGATCGATGGCTTTGTGCCGCTCGTTGCCGCGCTGGGCCTGTTCCTGATCCCGGCGGGCCTATGTCTCGCCGTACCGTCGCTGGCCATCGTCGGCATGGGGCTTTGCATCAATTTCCCCCTTCTTCTGGCGCTGCAGGCCAAACAGAGTGCGGATTTCCTCACCTTCGCCAACACGGGGGTTGCCACCATACTCGCGATGATCTGGACGATCATCGTCTGTGGGCTCACACGCTCCGTGCGGGCGGAAACGAATGCCAGAAGGCTGTTTGCCGTCACCCGGAAACATGTCGCCAGGATTGCAGCCGGTCGACATGCCGACGGCCATATGACGCAGCATAAGGTTCTCGATGTCACCGGGCTGTTTGCCTCAAGGGCGGGGAGCCTGCCGCCAAGCTCCGAAGCCTCAAACCCAGATATGATCCGGGTTCTGAGAGCGGGACTTCATCTGACGGCCATGCAGGATCTCCTGGACGACGTCTCGCCCGCTCTGCGTATCAGGGCGAATACCCTCTTCAATGCCGCGAAGAGCCTCTACCGCCGAAAGCCAACAAAACAGTCTGACGCTTTGGAAGCGGCGCTCACGCTTCTGGACGACCTCATCCTCTCTGCTCAGGGCGGGCATATTTCGGAAATAGAGCGGGAATTTCTGGTGCGCGCCGCAGCCCTGCGTCTTTGCCTCGCGCCGGAGGGCGAGCCTTCAGCTTCAATGCCCCACCCGGAAAGGAGAATGGTTGCTTGACCGGACAGATCGACCTTTGCGGTGTTTTCATCCCGTCGCTCGCCGCGCTCGCGCTTGCCGCGTACATCGTCTTCCGCGCCCTTGTCTCCGTTCTGGTCAAGGTCGGCTTCTATCGCATGGTATGGCATCGCGCCCTGTTCGACGGCGCCCTTTACCTCATGCTTTTCGGCTTCGTTTCAATCGCATTAGACTGGTTTCAAACATGAACAAGATCACGATCCTGTCGGGGCGCGCCCTGTTGACGCTTGCCATGGTCGGCTGCGCCGCAGTCCTTTCCTGGCACCTCTGGTCCTTCCATATGGAGGCGCCATGGACGCGCGATGCGCATGTTCGCGCCGATATCGTTCGGCTGACGCCGGATGTCTCCGGGCCCGTCACAGCGGTGCTGGTGACCGACAATGCCAAGGTGCAGAAAGGGGATGCACTGTTTCGCATTGAAACGGACCGCTTCGAGATCGCACTGAGGGAAGCCGAAGCGCAAGTGGAGAGCACCAGGGCGGCGGCGGTGCTGGCCAGGACAGATTTCGAGCGCTATCAGCGCCTCGCGTCCAAGGAAGCCGTGAGCCTCAAGCAGATGCAGCAGGCAAAAAGTCAGATGCAACAGGCAGACGCCGCCCTTCAATCGGCGTTAGCCGCCCGTGATCTTGCAGCTCTGAATCTTGAACGGACGACCGTGAAGGCCCCGGCTGCCGGAACGGTGACGAATTTCTCACTGCGCGCTGGAAACTACGTTTCAGCCGGCAATTCGGTCGGCGTACTCCTCGAAAGACAGGCGATCTACGTCGCGGGCTATTTCGAGGAGACAAAGCTTGCCCGAATCCACATCGATGATCGCGTCAGGATCGACATCATGGGAGAACCGGAACCGGTCTTCGGACATGTGGCGAGCATTGCCGCCGGTATCGAGGACCGGGAGCGAAGCGACACCGCCGGCTCGCTCGCAAGCGTTGCACCCACATTCTCATGGGTCCGTCTGGCCCAGCGCGTTCCGGTCAGGATCGCGATCGACGACAGTCCGGGGACGGGCCACCTCACCGTGGGTCGGAGCGCCACTGTAACCGTTGAAGAAAAGGGCAAATCGGATGCAAAGTCGCGCCAGAGCAACTCCGGCTGATGCGGATGCCGGTTCACCGTCTGGAATTGCTTACAAGATAGCGCGATTCAGCGCCGTGGCGGATTTTCCGCCGCGGCCTTTTCGCCTCGGTGGGCCTCATCAACCAGCCAGTCCACGAAACCGCCGACGATGCCACCGCTGTCTGCCTGGCGGGGGATGACCGCGACATAACCGGTCCTTGGTACCCGGATCTCCGGCAGCGGCGTCATCAGACGATGGCTGGTGATATCGATGTCGAGCATGGGAAGGGGACCGATCCCGATGCCAAGCCCGTCTTCCACTGCCTGGCGCGCGACGAAGAAGTGGTCGAATGTCTGACGCGGAAGGCCGGTCAGATGCTGAAGCCCTGCCTTTTCCAGCCAGTTCGTCCAGTCGCCGGGGCGGGTTTCGCTGGCAAGCAGCGTATGCCCCTCGATGTCTGCCGGCTTCAGGATCGGACGGCTTTCGAACAGGGCCGGGCTCATGATCAGCGTATCCACATCCTCCAGTACCGGCACGACATCATGCTGCGGCCAGACATCGTCACGCACGACACCGCGCCGGATGGAGAGATCGACGCCGCCGCGCAAATCCTCCTGAACGCAGGACACGGTGGTGACGACGACCTCGACCTGCGGGTGATCGGCGTGGTAGCGCGAAAGCCGGGGAATGAGCCAGCGCATCGCTAGGCTGGTCGGGGCGCTGACCCGCAGAATACGCCGCGCGCCTGGACGACCGCAGGCTTCTGCCGCGACCGACAGCCTGTCGAACGACAGGCCGACCTCCGCGGCGAAGATCTTGGCCGTCGGCGTCGCGACCATGCGCCGCCCCTCCTTCACAAATAGCCTCTGCCCCAACCAGCCCTCCAGCACGGCGATCTGACGGCTGACCGCACCATGGGTAAGCCCGAGTTCAGCGCCGGCCTCGGCGTAGCTCCCGGTCCGGGCAGCAACTTCGAATATCCGCAGGGCATTCAGAGGTGGAAGGTGACGCATTCTGTATCCGTGAGAAAATGGAACGGCATCCGTGATCAAATGCAGTCTAGTCCACGAAATCTCACGCGTATAGCTTGAAGAGAGAATATCGCCGGCTGCGGCAGGAGAACAAGAAGACAGAAGAAAAGAAGGACATGAGCCACAACAGACGATGGAATACGGAAAAACGCAGCCTTGCCGGCGCCTGTCTCGTCCACGCGCTGCATGATGGATACACGGATGCGCTCTATGCTTTCATGCCGGTTTGGCAGGCACAGTTCGGGCTTTCCTATGCGGCGCTTGCAGCCATCCGCGCCCTTTACTACGCAACCATGGGCGGATTGCAAATGCCCGCCAATCACCGCCTGCGCGGCTGGACGCCGCGCGCAGCGCTGATCCTTTCGACAGCAATTGCCGCAATTGGCCTCATCTTCATGTCGCTACCATTCGGTCTGACCGGACTTTGCGTCGGTCTGATGGTAGCAGGCATCGGATCGAGCATACAGCATCCCTGCGCCTCCGTGCTGGTCAGCGAAAGCTTCGGAACGGCCACGCGCCGCCCGCTCGGGATATATAATTTCTCCGGCGACCTTGGCAAAGCCGCCTTACCGGCGCTTGTCGCGTTGCTATTGCCGGTCATGAGCTGGAGACCCGTGCTCGGGTTGATGGCGGCGCTCGGCCTCGCCCTGATCTTCGCCCTGATGCGTTTACTTCCCGCCATTCCTGCAACCACATACAAGGAGAAACGGCCTAAGCCCGGTTCCCGGCGCGATGGCTTCCGTCTTCTGACAGTCATTGGCGGCTTCGATACCGCAACCCGAATGGGGTATCTGCTGTTTCTTCCCTTCCTCGTCGAGGGCCGCGGCGGCAGCCTGCCAACGGTCGGCATCGCGCTTGCCCTGGTGTTTATCGGAGGCGCATTCGGCAAGGCCATTTTCGGCGACCTCGGCGAACGGCTAGGCGTTGTCAGAACGGTGATGATTGCCGAGGCCACGACAGCATCGTTGATCGTGGCGACACTTTTCACCTCGCTCCCCCTGATGCTCATGCTCTTGCCACTGCTCGGGCTTGTACTCAACGGCACCTCGTCGGTCCTCTATGGCACCGTGCCCGAATTGTCGGATGGCGATACCGGTCGGGCTTTCGCGATATTCTATACAAGCGTTATCGGGTCGGGCGGCATCGCTCCGATCCTCTACGGCGCAATCGCCGATAATAGCAGCCGCACACTTGGTATCGTGGCCACCGCCGCCACCGCCGCCCTGATCCTGCCGCTGGTCCTGGCCTTGGGGCCGCATCTGACAAATCCTGCGGCAACGGTCGCTGAACCACGCAAATCCAGTCACCAGGCCCTGCGCCGCCGATCTGAGCCGCGCGCTACGCCAAATCCAGAGAAAAGATAGACCCATGAAGGCAGTTTCCGAGTCCCCCGTGATCGTGATAACCGGAGGAAGCCGCGGGGTCGGTGCGGCGACCGCGCGGCTCGCTGCCGCAAGAGGCTATGATGTCGTGCTCACCTTCGTCGCCAATGAAGCGGCGGCACATGCGGTTTCGGCCGACGTGGAAGCCGCTGGCCAGCGCGCGCTGGCGGTTCGGGCAGACAGCGCCGATCCCGGTGAGATCGAGCAGTTGTTTGCGGCCATCGACCAGACGTTCGGCCGCATCGATGTGCTGGTGAACAATGCCGGGATCATTGCGCAGCAATCCCGGCTCGAAGGGATCGGGTTTCAGCGGATGCAACGCATCTTCGCGGTCAATGCAATCGGTCCGATGCTCTGTGCGCAACAGGCGGCGAAGCGAATGTCCACCCGAAACGGCGGATCGGGCGGTGTGGTGATCAACATCTCCTCGGCCTCGGCGCGGCTCGGCAGTCCGAACGAATATGTCGACTACGCCGCCTCCAAGGGCGCGCTCGAAACCTTCACCACGGGCTTTTCCAAGGAAGTGGCGCGGGAAGGCATCCGCGTCTGCTGCATTCGCCCCGGCCATATCTATACGGACATGCACGCCAGCGGCGGTGAACCGGGGCGGGTGGACCGAGTACGCGACACGATCCCCATGGGCAGAGGCGGCCAGCCGGAAGAGGTCGCCCGCGCGATCCTCTGGCTTGCAAGCGAGGAAGCCTCCTTCGTGACCGGCACATTCCTTGACGTGACCGGCGGCAAGTAGGCGGCAATGCCCTCGGCGGGGTGGCGCTCTGGCCTGTCCGGCAACACTGTCGTTGACAGGACGTGTGGCGGAGGCGTATTTCAAAACCGCCTGAAAAGACAGCAATGCAGGTATGGTGATAACCTGCGGTCTCCTTCGAGACAGTCACGCTTGAGCGGTGCGCCGCTCTTGGCCATGGCCGGATGCGGCAGGGTTTTCCTGCCTGTGATCGGTCGTGGTTGCCTTGGCCTTCCCTTCCCGATCCGTGTCCGCGTTTTCAACAAGAGGACATGTGGAAATGACGATATTGGTGATTGGCGGAACCGGGCTGGTCGGTTCCCGCGTGGTGCAGGCGCTCAGCCGCCGCGATCTCTCCGTCAGGGCGACAAGCCGGAAGGCCGCCGCCTTCCCCGCTGGCATTGAGGGCGCAATTGTCGACCTTGCCGATCCGGCAACGCTGCGCGATGCGCTTAACGGCGTCACCGCGGTGTTCGCCTATACCGAGCCGGAGACGGCGCCGGTTCTGGCCGAAGAGCTGAGCCGCGCGGGCGTCCGCCGACTCGTGCTGCTGTCGTCGGAAGACGCGCTCCATGAGAGCGAGAGAAGCTTCAACAGCCGCCGCCATCGCGAGCCGGAGCGCACCATCGAACAATCCGGCCTCGAATGGACGTTTCTGCGACCCACGGCCTTTGCCTCGAATGCGCTGTTCTGGAAGGAGCAGATCCGCCACACCGCAACCGTTCGCTCCCCCTACCCCGAGGCAGCACAGGCGCTGATCGATCCGCTCGATATCGCGGAATGCGCGGCGGTGGCTTTCAACTCGGAGGCGCTGATCGGTGAGGCGCCGGTCCTGACCGGCCCGGAAAGCCTGAGGCAGCGGCGCCAGGTGGAGATCATCGCCGAAGTGATCGGCAAGCCGGTTGCGTTCCAGCCGCTCGGCGTTAACGAGGCGCGCGCAATGTTTAGCCGGTTCATGCCATCCGAATTCGTAGAACTGAAGCTTGCCGTGCTTGCGGCGGCTGAGGCGCGACCCGGCATGCCCACGAATAGCGTCTTCGAGATCACCGGACGGCCGCCGAGGCGTTTCTGCCAGTGGGCGGAGGACAATGTCGACGCGTTCCGGTAACGCCGACGGCTCGCGACTTGCGCCAGATCAGGGGCGGAGATAAGACTCAAATAGGCATCTAGGGCGGCATCGCGATGCAATCGGGAAGCCGCCACGCAAAGAACTAATGGAGGGCGATTTGGCGGGTGAACGACGGCGGGGTGAAGCGCTCGATCAGGCTCTGCTGGATGCGGCCTGGGAAGAACTGAGGACGCATGGTTACGCGCACCTGACAATGGAGGCCGTGGCGGAGCGCGCCGGCACCAGCCGCCCGGTGATCGCCCGCCGCTGGGACGGCAAGGCCCCGCTGGCGGTTGCCGCCATTCGCCGGCAGATGGAGGCATTTCCTGTCGACGTGCCCGACCAGGGCGATGTGAGAACGCAACTGCTTGCCTATCTGGCGCGCGCCTCCGACCGTGCGGAAGGCATCGCGGCAGCCTTCTCTCTGTTTACCAGCGAGTATTTCTCGGAGGTCGGTTCAAGCCCAGAAAGCCTGCACAGCGCGCTGATCCGCGGCGAGGCGGAAACCGAAACGCAGATCCTGAAACGCGCCGTTGCCCGCGGCGAGGTGGAGGGCCGCAAGCTGGTCCCGCCCGTCTCCACCCTGCTTGGAGACCTGTTCCGTCATCATGTCATCATGAACTTTTCCGCGCCGCCCATAGCCCTCAGGGAAGCCTGGGTTGACAGCATATTTCTTCCGCTGGTCCGGCCTGACTGACGGATTTGCGGCCCGTGAAGCGGCGCCGCGCCCTCTCCTCTTTGCCGCCCCTTGAGATTTCAATCTCCAGACCGCGTTTCAACGATCCTGTTCGAGACGATGCGCGGATAGTGCGCCGCCCCAAGCCGGCCCGCTCCTGGCGCCGCCTGCGCCTGAACTCGCCAACTTTAAATAAGATACATAAATGCATCTTGACGAGCGCTTGTGCGATGATTAGATGCAATTATGTATCTAATTGGCCTCGATGCTCGCCGACCTGACCCGCAAGCCTCGAACCATGACGCCAAGCGGATGCCATCGGGCGTCGCCTTTCAAGGCGGACGTGACCAAGCAACAGATGACGAGATGACACAGGAGTTACAGATGACCGAGCAGATGAGTTTCCTGAAGAACGGCCGCCACGAGCGCCTCGAGAGCTATCGGGAAAAATACAAGGACTTCATGGCGCTCGAGCGTGAGGACGGCATTCTCGAGTGCAGACTGCATCACGAGGATGGGCCGGCCGTCCATGGCTGGGAGGCGCACCATGCCTGGCGCGAGGTCTGGATCGACATCGGGCGCGACCCGGAAAACGAGGTACTGATCGTCACCGGAACCGGCGATCGCTGGCAGATCGGCAATCCCGAAGTCTGGAAGACGCCATTTCGTGAGTGGGATCGCGAGGAACAGCTTGCGCTTTACCACGACAGTTCGCGGCTGATCGAAAACATGGTCTTCAACATCGATATTCCGACGATCGGCATCGTCAACGGACCGGGCACGCATTGCGAGCTCGCAACGCTATGCGACATCACGCTCTGCACCGAGGATGCCGACTTCTTCGACCCGCATTTTCTCGGCGGCACCCCGCCCGGCGACGGCATGGCGCTGACGCTGCAGCGGACCATCGGGCCGAAGCGGGCGGCCTATTACGCCTATACCGGCAAGAAAATCGATGGCCACACCGCCGTGGAACTGGGGCTGGCGAATGAATGCCTGCCGCGCGAGGACCTGCTGCCGCGCGCCCGGGAGATCGCCCGGATGATGATGGAGCGCTCCAAGATGACCCGCCACCTCACCCACGCGATCCTGTCGCGCCCCTGGCGGCAGGCCGTGGTGGAGGACATGGGCTTCCACCTCATGCACCAGTCCTATGAGATGACCACCAATCGCGAGGGCGCGCTGGCAAACCTCATGAAGAACGCACACCGTTTCCGGGATCGGTGATGGCCGGGACAACCGAAGCGGCTGTTTTCGCGAGAGAGCAGCCGCTTAGATGTGTTTCAGCATGACCGCTGTGACGGAAAGTCCAGTTGGCGGGCGACCGCTTCGGGTCCTAAACGGAGGCCTGACGGGCGGTGCCCCTGCTCCCGGAAGCGACAACCTTCCGGCGCTCGATGAGCCTGGTCTCGATATGCTTCAGCGTTGCGTTCACGGCTTCAAGCTGACGGTCATCTTCGATCAGTCCCGCGAGGTCGCGGCTCCAGACCTCCTGCATCCGTTTGAAGTTGGCCTTGGCCCGATCGGTGAGGTAAAGCCTCTTACCCCGCGCATCGCGCTCATCCGCGTCCTGCCGCAGCAGGCCTTTTTCGGTTAATCCGCGAAGAACGCGGCTGAAGTTGCTCGGGGGCAGAAGGGCAGCCTCGGCGGCTTCGCGCGCGGACGTGCCGGGGTTTTGCAGAACATGGCGCATCACCAGGATTTCGACCGGCGTGCACGGCCCCGGCTCGAGGCCGTCCGGAACGGACAAGTGACGTCCGACGGCGTGAATCAGGTCTGCGAGCGTGTAGAGCTTGCGCGCGGTGTCGTCGTTCATGGTTGCCACTTTACCTATTATGTGATAGTTATCTTATGATAGCATATCTCAACCCATCGGCATAGGCCCGCATATCCAGCCGGCCACAACAGGGATAAACGGCATGAACATTGAAGGTTCCGTCATCATGATTACCGGCGCATCGTCCGGCATCGGCGCTGCGACGGCGCGGGCGACGTTCGCCGCCGGCGCGCGCCTTGTCCTGCTGGCGCGGCGCGAGGATCGCATCACCACCCTCGCCGAAGAACTGGGCAATGCACTGGCCGTCCGTTGCGATGTCACCGACAGGGATCAGGTAGCCGTCGCCATCCAGCAGGCCAAAGACACCTATGGACGGGTCGACGTGCTGGTCAACAATGCCGGTCAGGGACTCGAAGCCGCCATCGAAGATATCGCGATCGAGGATTTCCGGGATATTCTCGACCTCAACCTGGTGGCGCCGCTGATCATGATGCAGGCGGTGCTTCCACTGATGCACGCCCAGGGCGCCGGCGCCATCATCAATGTGAGCTCGGGGGTGACGTTTTACCCGCGCCCGCATAGCGGCGCCTATAACAGCGCCAAGGCAGGACTCAACATGCTCTCCGCCGTGGCGCGCGCGGAACTGGCCGATCAGGGAATCGCGGTCTCGACCATGCTTCCCTTCGTCACCGCCACGGAATTCACCGATGCACTCAAGGCCGGCAGCGAGGCGGCCAGGGCCGAGCCCGCCGCGGCCGTGGCCCACACGCCAGAGAGGGTCGCGGACAGAATTCTCGACCTGATCAGGAGCGGCGACGAGCGGGCGGATCTCGTTCCCCAACGTTTCGGCGGATCGCTTGCGGCGTGATGATGGACAGCAGCCGCAACATACAAGCCGCACAGACAATAAACGGAGGAAGCCAATGCTGATGCAGGTCACGAGCAGCGAAATTTCCCTGTCCAATCTCTTCACCACGCCGCCCGCGGACCTGCCCTTCATGCGCGATGTCGTCGTCCGGTCCTTCCTCATCACGGGAGAGAACGGCACGCTGGCGATCTACAACGCGCCAGGCCTGTCGGAAAGCGCCACGATGGAAGGCGGCGCGCCGAAAACGCTGCTGATGAGCCATTGGCACGAGGAAATGTATGGGCCGCCCGACCTGGACCTGACGCCCTATGTCGCGGCCGCCGATCGGGCCGAGACGGCACGCTCCCTGCCAAACGTCCGGACCTTCGATGCGTATCAAGATAGCCGGGCGGATATCGACATCATCCCGACGCCCGGTCACACCGCTGGCTCCGTCATGTTCCTCTGGACCTCAGGAGACCACAGGGTTCTGTTCTGCGGCGACAGCATCTGGAACCATGACGGCCGCTGGGAGGCGGTGGTGCTCGGCGAAAGCAAGCGCCAGAATTACATCGCCAGCCTTGAGGCCATCGCAGAACTGGACTTCGACGTGCTGATCCCGTGGGTGGCAAAACGCGGGGCCCCTTGCGTGAATGTGTGCGACAGACATACGGCGCGGACCAACATTCTGCAGATCGCCCACCGCCTCAGGCGCGGAGAACGCGCATGATACGGCAAGCGCCACATTTGTCACACACCTGTCGGCCGTCCTGAAACGCATGGTATCCCGGTGCAGCAAACAGCCCGCCGAGCCAGCGCATTTTCCACCGGTCCAGTTCACGCGAGAACCCGGTGCACGGGAATCACGGTGAAAATCCGAACGACAAAGAGTGCATAAGTCACTAACTCGATGCTGCCAATTTCAGCAGTGACACAACCTGTCAGTGGGGTTCGGCACAAAGGTCTTGATGGGAATCGAACTGCGGACCCATCAATTGCTACCCGTATGGCTTTTCGCAGAGCCATCCAAGCGCAGTTGCGACTGCGCTTCACGACATCCAGGAAGGTCTTGCCGGCAGGATCCCGCCCGACAGAACCTGAGTTTGCACAGTAAAAATGATCGCCGACGGGCCTTCAGGCAGATTGCGGAGGCAAGATTGGCCAGCACTGGCCATCAAGAATGAGCATGCTCTTCTTGATAATAGTTGATAATCCGCCTATGTTGTGTTTGTCACAATACGATGGAGGACCGCGTGATTAGCGCCGATCTGGGAAAGCAGCTTGAAAGCTATATTCAGCAACTCGTGGAGACAGGCCGCTACGGCTCGAAAAGCGAAGTGCTGCGTGAAGGCGTGCGACTGGTCCAGGACCGCGAGACCCGGCTTGCCGCGCTGGATGCTTCCATCATGCGCGGCATCGCCGATGCGGATGCAGGCCGGACCAAGCCGGCCAGCGATGTCTTCAACCGTCTCGACGCGAAATACAGTGCAATGGCTGACAACGCCGACAAATCGGCATGATCCTTGAGTTTTCCCGAGAGGCCGAAAACGATCTTGAGCAGATCGCCGATTATATTGCCGAACGAAACCCAAGACGCGCCCTTTCATTCCTCCGGGAATTGCGGAGCAGCTGTGAGGATATCGTCGTTAGCCCCAACGCCTTCGCTCTCGTCCCGCGCTATGAACATCATCAAATCCGTCGACGCGTTCACGGCAACTACCTGATCTTCTACCGCGCTGACAGTGCAAAGGTGGTCATAATTCATATTCTGCATGGCGCCACCGACTATGGCGCCATCCTCTTCGAATGATAAAAACCCCTCGAGCTGCGGCAACCTTGGGCACTGAAGCAGGACCGTGCGGCTACGGCATACGTCTGAGCGTCAAAGCCCAGATCAGCCATCCCACAACCGCTTTTTGTGCGGTTGCCGGGGTGTGATCAAACGACCCGTGTCCGCGAGCTGCTGAAGCATTTTTGCCGGTGATTTGAAGCTTGTCACCACGCGGACTGAAGAAGCCCGCCCAAGTCTAATGAAGATGTTCGGCGAATGTGGCGCGACGTTTATCTCTCTTGCCGCGATACGGCAATGTTCTAGGTCGACAGCGACCTGACCTATTTCCCGATCGCAAATTCGCGCTTTTCCTATGAGATTTTTATGTCTTGGCCTTTCCCCCTCTCTCGAACCCTTATGCGGTTCCGCGCCATATTCTTGCCATCATCGGTAGTCGGCCGGAATGCGACGGGCGCTCTCATAGCTCCCCATAGCGCATCCGATCTTGTGGCGATGACCTGCATGGCAAATGCGTGGAGCAAATAAAGACCCCGCATACGAGAAGAGGTGAGAAATGATCGTCGAGTATGCTCTGAGCGGTGCGGTGACGCTGTTCGTCGCTGCCTATCTGATCTACGCGCTGCTTCGGCCGGAGCGCTTCTGAGTTCCCGAAGGTCCAGTCCGATGAAACAGGCACGGACCATAGGAACGCCGCTTCGCCAGATCCGCAAATCCCTCGATCCGAAGCAGCCCACCCCCCCCAAGGCAGGAAAGCCGCTGCGGGCATCGGACATCATCCTCGCCCTGACCGTGGCGATGGTGCTGTTCGCGCTTGTCGCCCGGCTTTCCGCCGCGCTTTTCGGGTGCGGCTGAACGGACCGAACCGTCACTCATTAACATGCTGGAGTCACGCATGAGCCAGTCCCGATCCGCGAGTCTCTTCGACGCTCGCATCCTTGTCCCCGCACTTGGGGGCGCTTTCAAGAAACTCAATCCGCGTACGTTGGCGAAGAACCCGGTAATGTTCGTCGTCGGCGTCGTCTCAGTTCTGACGACAGTGCTGTTTCTCAAGGACGTCGCGACCGGCGCGGGCGACCTCGGCTTCTCCTTCCAGATCATCCTCTGGCTCTGGTTCACGATCCTGTTCGCGAACTTCGCCGAGGCGGTCGCGGAGGGACGCGGCAAGGCGCAGGCCGACTCGCTTCGCCGTTCGCGCACCGAGACGCAGGCCAAGCTGCTCGCCAATTCTGAGAGCAACGAGACCAAGCTCGTCCCGGGCACAAGCCTGAAGACGGGCGACATCGTCCTGGTCGAGGCTGGCGACATCATCCCGTCCGATGGCGAGATCATCGAGGGCATCGCCTCGGTGAACGAGGCGGCGATCACGGGCGAGTCCGCGCCGGTCATCCGAGAATCCGGCGGCGACCGTTCGGCGGTGACCGGCGGCACGCAGGTGCTGTCGGACTGGATCAAGGTCAGGATCACCGCCGAGGCGGGATCGACCTTCATCGACCGCATGATCGCCCTGGTCGAAGGCGCGGAGCGCCAGAAGACGCCGAACGAGATCGCGCTGAACGTGATGCTCGCCGGCCTGACGCTGATCTTCGTCATGGCGACGGCGACGATCCCCGCCTTCGCAGCCTATGCCGGCGGTTCCATTCCGATCATCGTGCTGGTGGCGCTGTTCGTGACGCTGATCCCGACGACGATCGGCGCGCTGCTTTCGGCCATCGGCATCGCCGGCATGGACCGCCTGGTGCGCTTCAACGTTCTCGCCATGTCCGGCCGCGCCGTCGAGGCGGCAGGCGACGTCGACACACTGCTGCTCGACAAGACCGGCACGATCACGCTCGGCAACCGTCAGGCGACCGAGTTCCGGCCCGTCAAGGGTGTCACCGCGCAGGAACTGGCCGATGCCGCTCACCTGGCCTCGCTCGCCGACGAGACGCCGGAAGGCCGCTCCATCGTCGTGCTCGCCAAGGAGAAATACGGCATTCGCGGGCGGGACATGCAATCGCTGCACGCGACCTTCGTGCCGTTCACGGCGCAGAGCCGCATGTCGGGCGTCGACATTGACGGATCATCGATCCGCAAGGGCGCCGTCGACGCCGTTCTCAAATATGTCGAACAGGCATCGGCCGCAAATGGGTCGACACGCGCCAGCGCCGAAAGCAAACGCGAACTCGAGACGATCGCCAACGACATCGCCAAGACAGGCGGCACGCCGCTTGCCGTGGTCAGGGACGGCAAACTGCTCGGCGTCGTCCATCTCAAGGATATCGTGAAGGGGGGTATTCGCGAGCGTTTTAACGAACTGCGCCGCATGGGCATCCGCACGGTGATGATCACCGGCGACAACCCGATGACGGCGGCGGCGATCGCGGCGGAAGCCGGCGTCGACGATTTCCTGGCCGAAGCCACGCCGGAAAACAAGCTGACTCTGATCCGCGAGGAACAGGCCAAGGGCAAGCTCGTCGCCATGTGCGGCGACGGCACCAACGACGCTCCTGCCCTCGCCCAGGCCGATGTCGGCGTCGCCATGAACACCGGCACGGTCGCAGCCCGCGAGGCCGGCAACATGGTGGATCTGGATTCCGATCCGACCAAGCTGATCGAGATCGTCGAGATCGGCAAGCAACTGCTGATGACCCGCGGGGCGCTGACCACGTTCTCGATCGCCAACGACGTCGCGAAGTATTTCGCGATTGTGCCGGCCATGTTCATCGCGCTCTATCCGAAACTCGGCGTGCTCAACATCATGGGGCTCGCAACGCCGCAAAGCGCGATCCTGTCGGCGATCATCTTCAACGCGCTGATCATCATCGCCCTCATCCCGCTTTCGCTCAAAGGCGTTGCCTACAAGGCCATCGGCGCGGACGGGCTCCTGAGGCGCAATCTTCTCATCTACGGGCTTGGCGGCCTGATCGTGCCGTTCATCGGCATCAAGGCGATCGACCTCGTCATCACCGCCATCGGCCTCGCCTGACCACAAGGAACGCGACACATGACCATCCTCTATCTCGTTCTCGGACTGGCGGTCTTCGGGCTTCTGCTCGTCATGACCGACGCCGTCGACCGCGCCTGATCTTCCAACGATGTCGGAGACTTCTCGATGTTCATTCAATCCATATTCTTCGTCGTCCTCGTCGTTGGCGGCACGGCGCTCATCTCCTGGCCGCTCGGCCGCTACATGAAATGGGCCATGGACCCGAACAGGGGCGAGGCCGGCGGCTTCACCCGCCTGTTCCAGTCGATCGGCGGCGCCACATGCATGCAGGACCAGAACTGGAAGCGCTACATGGTCGCCATGCTGGCCTTCAACATCGTCATGTTCGTGGTCACCTTCGGGTTTCTCGCCCTGCAACAGGCCCTGCCGCTCAATCCCGACGGCAAGGGCGCATTGGAGGGCAGCCTGATCTTCAACACGGCGGCCTCGTTCACCTCCAACACCAATCTGCAGCATTATTCGGGTGAGGTATCGCTCAGCTACCTGTCGCAGCTCGGCGGGCTGATGTGGTTGCAGTTTGTGTCTGCGGCCACCGGCATCGCGGCGCTTGCCGCGCTCGCCCGCGGTCTTGCCGGCAAGCCGCTTGGCAATTTCTTCGTTGACCTGCAGCGCGCCACCTTCCTCGTCCTGCTGCCGGTCGCCTTCGTATTCGCCATCCTGCTCGTTCTCGGCGGCGTGCCGATGACCTTCGATGGAGCGGCGGTCGCGATCACGCTGGAAGGCGTGCAGCAAACCATTGCCCGTGGTCCGGTCGCCGCCTTCGTGTCGATCAAGCAGCTCGGCACCAATGGCGGCGGCTTCTTCGGTCCCAACTCGACCCATCCGCTGGAGAACCCCAGCTTCTGGACCAATATCATCGAAATGGTCGCCATCATCCTGATCCCGATGGCCTGCGTATGGATGTTCGGCCGGATCTTCGAGCGCAAGCGCCACGCCATGGTGATCTTCGCGGTCATGCTGGGCTTCATCGCGGTCAAGATCGCTGGCGCGGTCTATTTCGAATCCGCGCCGACCGAAGCCTTCGCCAACCTGTCGATCGAGCAGACCGTCGGCAATCTCGAGGGCAAGGAACTGCGCTTCGGCGCGACCGGCGGCCCTCTATGGTCGGTGCTGACGACCTCGACTTCGAACGGTTCGGTCGGGGCCATGCATGACAGCCTCAACCCGATGACAGGCCTGATGCCGATGATCGGCATGTGGCTCAATTCCACCTTCGGCGGCGTCGGCGTCGGCATGATCAACATGTTCCTCTATATCGTCGTCGGCGTCTTCATTGCCGGGATGATGATCGGCCGCACGCCGGAATATCTCGGCTGGCGCGTGGAAGCGCGGGAGGTGAAGTTCGCGCTGTTCGCCCTGTTGGCGCACGGCCTCTTCATCCTGGGAGGAACAGCAATCTTCGCCGCAACACCGTGGGGCGCCGACACGCTCAACAATGTCGGACCGCACGGCTTCTCCGAAATGCTCTACGAGTTTACGTCGGCCAGCGCCAACAACGGCTCCGGCTTCGAGGGGCTCGGCGATGGCACCGTTCCGTGGAACATCGCGACCGGGATCGTGATGCTGCTCGCGCGGTTCATTCCGATCATCCTGCCGCTCGCGATCGTCGGCTCGCTCTCGGCCAAACGTCGGAGTGTCGAATCGAGCGGAACGCTCAGCGTCGAAAGCGGCGTCTTCGCGACCATGCTCGCCTCGACGATTTTCGTCATCGGCGCACTTACCTTCTTCCCGGCGGCGACGCTCGGCCCGATTGCCGAACACGTCATGTTCATGAACTGATCCGGAGATCCGAAAGATGCAACTTTTTCTCTCGAGTATTCGCATTGCCGCGGCGACCATGGTGATATGCGTCGCGGGCTATGCAACAGCCGTCTGGGCCGTGGCCCGGGCGATCGCCCCCGACACGGCCAATGGTTCGCTGATCATCGGCGAAAGCGGCGCGGTCATCGGCAGCCGCCAGGTGGCGCAGGCCTTCACCGAACCCCGCTATTTCTGGCCGCGGCCATCGGCCGTCGATTATAACGGCGCGGGCGCCGGCGGCAGCAACAAGTCGCCGACGAGCGCCGATGTCGAAGATCGCGGTCGCGCGATGGTGGAACGCTACGGCGCGACCCCGGACAACCCGTTGCCTGCCGATCTCGCAGCCGCATCCGGAGCGGGTCTCGATCCGCACATTTCCGAAGAGGGCGCGCTCTATCAGGCCGGACGCGTGGCGGCCGCGCGTGGACTGGAGAGGGCACAGATCGAGGAACTCGTCCGCCAGGCGTCGTTTTCGCCCGGCGGATTCCTCAGCACGGACCGCATCGTCAACGTCCTTGAGCTCAACATCGCATTGGACGCAGTGGATTGAGCGTGATTGTCCGCAGACCAAAAGCGCCATACCTATGCGATGACATGTCCATCGAAGCCGTCTCCGGGATCGACGGTTCGCAGACCCGGAGGCGGCATCATGGAAAGTGGAACGGCGGACGGCTCGACAAGCGGCTGCACGATCGGGTGGTTGCATTTGATGGCCTCAACGTGGCGGGAATAGCGAGATGGGATCGGAAGAGTCAACGCGCGATACAACACGGCCTTCTCCTGACGCGCTGCTGGAAAAGGCGGAGCAGGAAACACGCGGTCGCCTGAAGATCTTTCTGGGCGCCGCGCCCGGCGTCGGCAAGACCTACGAAATGTTGCTGTCCGGCCGCGCCCGCAAGTCCGATGGCGACGATGTCGTCATCGGCGTGGTCGAAACCCATGGCCGGAAGGAAACCGAGGCCCTGGTTCGCGGTTTCGAGATCATTCCAAGGACAAAGATCGAATATAAGGGCCGGATCCTTGAGGAAATGGATCTGGATGCGGTGCTGGAACGCGGTCCGGCCCTGGTGCTTGTCGATGAACTGGCGCACACGAACGCGCCGGGCAGCCGTCATCCCAAGCGGTATCTCGATGTTCTCGAACTCCTCGACCATGGTATCGACGTCTATACGACGCTCAATATCCAGCATCTGGAGAGCCTGAATGATGTGGTCGCGCAGATCACGCGGATTCGGGTCCGGGAGACGCTTCCCGATTCCATTCTCCAAAAGGCCGATGACGTCGAGATCATCGACATTACCCCCGACGACCTGATCAAGCGGCTGAATGAAGGCAAGGTCTATGTTCCGAGGACCGCCAAGCGCGCGATCGAGAACTATTTCTCGCCGCGGAACCTGACGGCGCTGCGCGAACTGGCCTTGCGCCAGACGGCCCAGCGGGTCGACCAGCAACTCCTCTCCCAAATGCGCCAGAGCGCGATCGAGGGGCCGTGGCCGGCCGGCGAGCGGATTCTTGTTTGCGTCAACGAGGATCCATGCTCGTCAGGGCTTGTGCGTTACGCCAAAAGGCTCGCGGACCGGCTGCACGCGCCATGGGTCGCGCTCCATGTCGAAGGGCGGCGCACGCAGAGCCTGGACGATGATGGTCGGGATCGGATCGCCGCGGCGCTGCGTCTGGCCCAGAGCCTCGAAGGGGATGCGGTGACCGTTCCCGGTGGAGGCGGTCGTGTCGCCGCCGATATCGTCGCCTATGCCCGCGCCAACAACATCACCCATATCGTCATCGGCAAGAGCGAGCGGTCTCGATGGTTCGAGATCCTGCACGGTTCCGTCGTTCACGAACTTGTCCGTCATGCTGGCGACATCAGCGTCGATGTGGTGGCCGGAAGCAAGCCTGGCGGCGTGCCGGCGTCCAGAGCCTCCGTCGCGGTCGCGGAACCGCGTTCGCGCCCGGACTGGAAGGCCTATCTGAAAGCAACGATGGTCGTTGCGATGGCGGTCGGCTTCGGCTTGGCGCTCTGGCCCTGGC
The DNA here is from genome assembly GCF_000960975.1 of Martelella endophytica. NCBI lineage: Bacteria > Pseudomonadati > Pseudomonadota > Alphaproteobacteria > Hyphomicrobiales > Aurantimonadaceae > Martelella > Martelella endophytica. The sequence goes on from NZ_CP010803.1 coordinate 965,813, forward strand.
TCGGCGTCGAACACATCGCGCTGATATTCCTGACCGGCGTGGTCACCGTCGCCGTCTGGTTCGGCCTGTTACCATCGCTTTACGCCAGCGTTTTGTCGGCCGCCTGCTACAATTTCTTCTTCACCAATCCCTATCATACATTCCTGATTTCGCGACCGCGCGAGATCGTATCCGTCGTGTTTTTCACGATCGTGGCCGTGATCGTGTCGAATGTCGCCGCGCGCGCCAGGGCGCAGACGATCGCCGCCAAGGCCCGGGCCCGAACGACGGAAGCGCTCTATTCATTCAGCCGGAAACTGGCCGGAGCAAGTACGCTGGATGACGTGCTGTGGGCATCGGCCCATCAGATGGCCTCCATGCTCAAGGCGCGCATCATCATCCTTCTGCCGGAAAACGGCACGGTGGCGGTCAGGGCGGGCGTGCCTCCGGATGATACGCTTGTCGATGCCGACATCGCGGCGGCACGCTGGGCGTTGGAACATAACCGACCGGCCGGACGGGGGGCGGACACCTTGCCGGGCGCCGCCCGCCTCTATGTCCCCCTCACCACAGGCGAGACGCCGGTGGGCGTGGTCGGCCTGGACAGTGACAGGCAAGGACCGCTGCTTACGCCTGAAGAGCAGCGGCTGCTGGATGCGCTGGCCGACCAGGCAGCGGTTGCCATCGAGCGCATCCAGTTGGTCGCGGACGTCGACAAGGCAAGGCTGGCCGCGGAAGCCGACAAACTGCGCTCCGCATTGCTGGCATCGATATCGCACGACCTCAAGACCCCGCTGGCGGCCATTCTGGGTGCTGCCGGAAACCTCCGTGACTATTCGGCGGCGCTGAGCGAACAGGATCGCAATGACATGCTTTCCACGATCGTCGACGAGTCCGAGCGGTTGAACAGGTTCATTGCCAATCTCCTCGACATGTCGCGGATCGAAACCGGCGCGATGGAGCCGAACGCTTCGCTGCAATATCTCGACGACATGGTGGGATCAGCGCTCCGCCGGGCGCAAAAGATGTTGTCGCGGCATCATGTTCGCACCGAACTGCCGGCAGATCTTCCCATGCTCAAGGTTGATCCCGTCCTGTTCGAGCAGGTGATCTTCAATCTTCTGGACAATGCGGCGAAATACGCGCCACCGCAGACCGCGATCCGGATGCGAGCGTGGAAGGATGGAAATTGGGTGATGATCCAGATACTGGACGAGGGACCGGGCATTCCGCCGGCCGACCTGGAAAGGGTCTTCGACAGCTTCCATCGCGCGCGCAAGCGCGACCATGTTCTCGCCGGCACGGGTCTGGGCCTTTCGATATGCAGGGGGTTCGTCGAGGCGATGGGGGGCACGATCACATCCGCCAACAGGACGGATCGCAGCGGCGCCGTCTTCACGATCCGGATGCCGACGCCGGCGAACCCGCCGAGAGTGGGAGATGCATCATGACCAATCCAACCATCCGGATACTCATCGTCGACGATGAAGTGCCGATCCGCAAACTGCTGCGCGTCGGTCTGTCGGTCGAAGGCTACAAGGTCGTCGAAGCGATGAATGCCAGGGAGGCGACGGAGAGCGTCGCCGCAGGCGAGCCCGACCTGATCATCCTGGACCTCGGCCTTCCCGATATGCCAGGACATGACCTCCTGGCCAAGTGGCGCAACGAAGGCGTCGAACTGCCGATCATCATCCTATCGAGCCGGACGGACGAAGCCGGCATCGTCAGGGCGCTGGAACTCGGCGCCGACGACTATGTCACCAAGCCCTTCGGCACCAAGGAACTGGCGGCGCGCATCCGCGTCGCCTTGCGTCACAAGCTCCAGCAACAGGGCGAACGTCCGGTCTTCCAGACCGGCGCGCTCTCCGTCGATCTCGTCAAGCGGATCGTCAGGGTCGGCGAAAAGGAGATCAAGCTGTCGCCGAAGGAATACGACATCCTGCGCGTTCTCGTGCAACACGCCGGCAAGGTCATCACCCATCGGCACTTGCTCGAGGCGGTCTGGGGCGGCTCCGCCGACGTCCAGTATCTCCGCGTCTATGTCCGGCAGCTTCGACAGAAGATCGAGCTGAGCCCGGACGAGCCGCAATACATCACGACGGAAACGGGCGTCGGTTACCGGCTGCGCGAAGCCGACTGATATCGACCTGGAAGCGCCCGCGAGCGCAGCCCACGGGGTCAAGCACTGGAAGTGAGTAGCATATGAAAATCTCCGAAGTCATGCGGCCGGACGATGTCCTGATCGATGTATCTGCCGCCTCCAAAGCCAACCTGCTGCAGCTGATGTCCAATCGGGGGGCACAGGTCCTTGGCGCTGATCGATCGGACATTGTTGGCGCGTTGGAGCATCGCGAGAAGCTGGGATCAACAGGTTTCGGCGCCGGGATCGCCATTCCTCACGCGCCGGTTGAAGGCGTAGCCGCGCCGTTTGCGCTCCTGATCCGGCTTGCGAGGCCGATCGCGTTTGAAGCGATCGACGATCGACCCGTGGATGTCATTTGTCTGATCCTCACGCCGCCCGGCGACCAGGCGGAGTACCTGAAGCTTCTATCGACGATATCCCGCAAATTGCGGTCTTCCGAAACACTCAAGACCATCAGATCCGCCACCGACGCCGGGCAGATCTACGCCGCGATCGCGATGTGCGAAGACTGACTGATGTCGCTCGACCTGTTGGAGCAATCGATCTTGCCATTGTTCGAGCTGTTTGGCGTGGAGATCGAACTGCCACAAGAGCCCGGCCATCGTTTTCCTGCCCTTGATCGCGACGGCGAAGACGCCGAAGAAGTCTCCAGGATTAAACCATCCAGCTTTCACGGGCAGAGCACTCCCTTTCGGGTCTTTGCCCGGATATTGGAATGAGACAGCCCTTAGCGATGGCCGGCATCAAAGGTCTCGAAGGGATTCGAACCAGCGATCCGGCAGGGATGACGTCCTCTCAGCAAGGAATTAAAATTGCATGGAAAATCTCAGCGTCGCTTCCTGGCTCCGGAAGTTTTCCGCAAATTGGCCCCGATACTCACCGCGAAGCTCGTACTTGTCATTGGCCATGAACTGCAGTCCAGCGGTCACATCAAGCAGGGTGTCTGGCATTGCTGCCGTTGAAGTAAAATCGAAGGCTTTCTGGCCGCGATAATAAGCCGTTACATCCGTAGCGATGCCATCGTTGGACTGATAGGTTAATCCGACGGAGGAATAAGGCCGCAGCCAGCTGCTTTGGCCGAGATCGAACCGCGCGCCCGTTTCGATCGCCGGATGGGCGGCAAAGGTCCATTGATCGATGCCGCTGACCGCCATGTTCAGGATCGTGCCATTCAACTGGTAGTCCGACATATGGGTATAAACGAGATCGAGGTCCACGAGCGGACGCAGATACCAGTCCGAGAACGAAAACTCGTAGGCCGCGCGGGCGCGCAGACCGGCGGTGAAGACGTTCGGCGAGGCCGAACTCGTCCAGACGTCATCGCCTATGTCGAATGTATTGGTTATCTCATTGCCGGCATAGCCGATTTGCGCCGCACCGGCGAACAGCCATCCACCGGACTGATGCTTCAGCGCAAGCGCGGCATCGCCGCTGTTTGCGCTGGTTTTCGTGAATTGATCGGCGCTGTTGCCCCAGGAATTGGTGTAGCCGAGTGTTCCGCCGAGATACCAATTGTCCCCGATTTCCCATTGCGCACCCACGCGCCAAGTCTGGTCATGATCAACGAAACCGTCGCTCTTTCCGGAATCGCCCGTCTCGGAACGGCGCGTACCGACCTTGCCCCAAACGCAGGCGCTTTCAACAACCATGGTTCCATCGCCAAGGAAGGTCGGGCAACTCAACGCCGAAGACAGGGACAACTGGCTTGAAAGCGTCATCGCCGCCGCATCCTGCATGGTGCTCTCCGGCGAAAGGCTGTCGATCGCCTCGTCGTAGTCGCCCCTCGTGTCCGCATTGGCGATCGCGCCAAATGCGTAGGCCGCATCCCCGTCGGATTGATCCCATGCACGCTGGAGCGCGTCGAGCATCGATGCTTCCGTGGGCGTCAACTGTCGCGGCGCCGAGGCAAGGAAGGTTGCGCTCGTCGCCGTCGCTGAAAGCGCCCCGTCCGAACCGCCGGAGTACTTCCATCTTATAGGAGAGCCATCCTTGATCGTCACCGGCGAGCCGACCAGTGTACCCATCGCCTTGGCGATCTTAAAAGTGTCACCGGGAAGCAGCTTGCCGACGACATGGGGATCGACGCCGCCGCCGCTCTGGAACTTTATGTCGCGAGTCGAGGTGACCATATCGGCGCTGTATTGATCGCTGTCGTCACGCAGCAAGTCTACGAGAAGGCTGCCGCCCGAGCGGACGACCAGATTGCCGTCAACCATGGTCGACGTGACGTTCTCCGTTCCGCCGACGTCGAAAACCCCTGAATTATAGAAAAAATGCCCCGAACTTGTTCCAAGGTCGACGATCCCGTTTGCAGCGGAACGATACGTCGCGCCGGTCTCGTTGTAGAAAAAGTTGCGCTCCTTCGCGCGGCCGCCATTAACCTCGATATTACCGATAATTGTACCGCGATTGTAGATCGTTTCGTTGCCGTAGGTTCCTTTGATCGCAACGCCTGAGCCGGCGCTGACGATAGCGTTGCGTCCGAAATTGATCGTGTTGCTCTCCGTTCCGCCTTCGATGAAGAGAGCAGCGCCGCTACCCGTGCCGCCGGTCAGAACCCCGTTATGGGTGATCGAGATGGACCCGCCTTTGCTGGTCTTCTGATCCAGAATGCCGCTCGTTTCCTGAAAGCCGCTCTGGGCGTAAATACCGTAGGAATCCTCGCCTGTCGCTGAAATGCTCCCGACCGTATCGATCGTGATCGCGCCACCCCTGCCCTTGGATTCAAAGCGTTCTTTGCTCGATGAGGCATCGGGAGCAGCGCCCGGTGCTGCGCCAAGCGCATTGAGAACGGTAAGGGCGCCGCCACCGCCGCCGAGCGATTGCGCCCATATGCCGTGGGACTGCTCGCCCGTCGTCGTGATCGCCATTCCGGGTTCGGCGCCTGACATCGCAATGTCGATCGCGCCGCCGTCGCCTATCGAACCGGTATCTCCGACAAAACCTTCATTCTTGTACGCACCGTAAACGCCGTTGGTCGTGCCGATGCCGCCATAGCCACCGCCACCGCCCACAGTCTGGGCGAAGATAGCATGGGAGGCGGTGCCCGCAGTTGTGATCACACTGCGATCGCCAAGTGTCAGCTTGATATTGCCCCCGTTTCCGGACGAGGCGCCATCGCCGCCGAAGCTGAGGTCATTCACAATGATGACACTGCCGCCGCTGGTTGCGTTCTTGCCAAACCCGCCGCCCCCACCGATCGTCTGCGCGAATATCCCCAACGCGCTGTCGCCCTCGGTCGAGACCTTGCCTTCGTTGACAAGATCGATGTCGCCGCCATGGCCGGACGCACCGCCATCGCCTCCCACCGTGACGGTCACTTTCGACAAAACCGGAAGCAGGTTCGTCGAAGAATCATATGTCGCCGTTCCGGCATCGGGCAGGACGCTAGCTGCCTGCTGCGTCTCGAACGCAAGATCCGAGATCAGCGTTTTGGTTTCCCGGATGCGTTTTGCAACGTCCGCCGAAACATTGTCCGCGTCGTTCAGCGCGGCGAGCGCAGCGTCGAGTTCACCAAGTTCCTCAGCGACGCTTTGCTGCGTAACGGAGGATGCCGCATCATCGAGATTGACATAAAACGCGCCGCCGCCACCCCCAATGGATTGCGCGACAATAGCGTGAGAGGAAGCGCCCGAGGTATGGACCGAGCCGGTATTGTTCACCGTAACCTTGCCGCCGTGGCCCTGCGCGCCCTCGTTACCTCCAACCGTCACGCCCACCGCTATGCTCAGCGCGTTATCGGAGGACGATGCGCCCCCAACGCCGCCGCCGCCGCCCACGGACTGCGCCCACATGCCATAGGAGCCGTCGCCCTCGGTGAGAATCGCGCCTGCATTGCTCGCGGCAACGCGACCGCCATCGCCGCCATCGCCGCCCGATCCGCCAACGGCAACCGTTACATTGAGCTTCTGCGTGCCGCTTGCATAGGCAGTTCCTCCGGCGCCACCGCCACCGCCGATCGACTGGGCGAACATGCCATAGGCGTTGCTGCCCGCTGTCGAAATGATCGCGCTTTCGTCGTTCGTCGCGGCGATATCTCCGCCTCGTCCGCCCCTGCCGCCGGAACCGCCAACGCCGACATTCACGGAGGCGTCGATCAAATCGAAGTCTTCATCGTAACCGAGCAACGAGGTTTTGAGCTTCTTCTGGAAACTTTCCAGGGCCTCCGCCTTCATCACCTTCAGATAGGTTGTGGCGGCGATGGCTGTGACCTTGAAGAGGTCGGCGGTTACCTCGGCATTGTCCATCCGGTCAATGGTCTCGTGGATCTCGTAGATTTCGCTGACCGCGGCGCTCAATTCCTTCGCTTTACCCAGAAACTTTGTAGACTTGCTGTCTTTATCGATCAGCTTGGAAATCGTCGACGCTTCCGAAAACGCCTCGGTCACAATCGAGAGCGCCCCATCGACGCTGGAAATATCGGAGAGGGAATAGGAATGACGTTTCTCGCCGGTAAACGAACCGCCATTGCCGCCACCACCGCCGACGGACTGGGCAAAGATACCGTGCGAACCCGCCCCCTCGGTTGTCACGGAGCCGGTATTGCCGGCGGTTATCGCCCCGCCCGAGCCGCCGCCGCCGCCCGATCCCCCAACGGATACATTGACGGAAATCGCCGTATCGCCGCTGCCCTGGAAGCCGCCACCATCGCCGCCGCCGCCGCCGATGGAACGGACAACAATCGCACTCGCATTGCTGCCAAGCGTGGAAATCGAACCGCGATTTGACACGGAAACCCGGCCGCCATCGCCGCCGTCGCCACCGGCGCCGCCAACCGCGACATTGGTCGAGATGAAGTCACCTTCCAGACCGAGAAGATCGAGATATTTGTCCAGCCCGTAATCGACGAACCAGTCGGCGGAAATACCGGAGCCGGACGCCGCGTCCGCCGATCCGCCATTGCCGCCACCGCCGCCGACGCTGCTCGCATCGATCGCATAGGCAAAGTTTCTGGCCGTGGAGATCGTACCTTCGTTCTCGACGCCGACGGTCCCGCCATTGCCGCCGCCGCCGCCCGAGCCGCCGACCGCGGTGGAGACCGACACACTGTTGAAATAACTGATCAGATCGCCGACCGAATCGGAATCGCCGCCATTGCCGCCACCGCCGCCAACGCTGCGGGCAATGATCGCCGTGGCGTTCGATCCTAATGTCGCCAGCGAACCGTAATTCGTGACAGCAACATTGCCGCCTTGACCACCGCCGCCGCCTGAGCCGCCGACAGCAACGCTGACATCCACGGCAGGCGCGTCCTTCAACTGCGCGGCCAGCGCATATGACGACGCATCGCCTGCATCGCCACCGCCGCCGCCAACGCTTTGCGCGGCAATCGCCGATGAATCGGCCCCGGCTGTCGTGATCGCACCGCGGTTGACGAGCGTGACCGTACCGCCAGAACCGCCATCTCCACCGGATCCGCCAACAGAAACGGGGAGCGATATGGCAGGAATCATTTCTGCCGAGATCGCCACCGAAGATGCATCGGCTCTACCACCTGTGCCGCCGCCCCCGCCGATGCTCTGGGCAAAAAGCGCGATCGCTGAATCGCCATAGGTGACCAGGTCGGAGACATTACCGACATTGACCGCTCCGCCAGCCCCGCCGCCCCCACCCGAACCGCCGACTGCAATGCTGATTGAGGGAAGGATTCCCGCGCTGTTCGAGGACGCCGCCCCGCCAGCGCCGCCGCCCCCGCCAATGCTCTGAGCCAGGATTGCGAAAGATGCCTCATCCAGGGTCACGATTGATCCGCGCGCACTCGTTTGCTGTCTGGCATCCCGAAGATTGCCGACCGTGACCGTTCCGCCATCGCCACCGTTGCCTCCGCTGCCGCCAATCGCCACCGATAGAAGGAATGAATAGTTTTTCGAGGCGCCTCCGTCCCCCCCGTCGCCACCGATGGACTGCGCCTGAATGCCGTTGGCGGCGATCCCTTCGGTCCTGATCGTTCCGGTATTCGAGACCCTGACGGTATTGCCCGCGCCGCCATTTCCGCCGCTGGCGGCTCCACCACCGAGAAACGAAAGAAAGCCGGCGCCACCGCCATCGCCGCCGCCGCCGCGCACGTAAAGGCCGGCGGTGGAATCGAACGCATTCATAGGATCGCCGCCACCGATTGACTGCGCGACGATTGCCGTTGAGCCATCGCCCAAGGTGAGGATTGTGCCTGCATTGTCGACGTCGACGCTGCCGGCAAGGCCGGAAGCGCCGCCATCCGCGCTGAAGACCGTGCCGCCGCGACCGTTCCCGCCTGAACCCGACACCGACTGCGCAACAATTCCGAAAGAAAACGCGCCGAGCGTGTTGATCTTACCCGCGTTGGTGGCCGAGACATTGCCTGCATCGCCACCGCGGCCGCCGTTTACGTCCTCCCCAAGGGCGGAGCCGCCCTTGCCGCCGACGCTTTGCAGCACGACAGCCGTCGAAGCGCTTCCCTTTGTGGTGATATTGCCACTATTGCTGAAGTCCACAGCGCCCGCATCGCCGCCGAACGCCGCGGTTATCGAGAAATGCTCTCTCCTCCATTTGTCGCTTGAACCACCTTCGCCGCCGGCAGACAGCAATATCAGTGCGGGCGCGTTCCGCCCGTCTGTCTCGACCAACGAGGTTATGGTGGCTTTCACGTTTCCACCATTGCCACCCCGCGCGTCGCCAGAATGCTTCGTCTCTCTTCCGCCGTTTCCACCTCTGGAGACAAGTTTGGCAATAGCATATCGGTCGCCGCGCACTGTCGTCGGTGAATGGATCCCAAGTTTGACTTCAGAGCCATTGCCGCCGAGCCCGCCTGTCGAAACAGCATAATAGTTGCGCTCACCATCCGCTCCGTTACCACCTGTTGAACTCAGAAGAATCAAGGGTGTGGCGGAACTCTGATTGCGGGAAAGCGTGACGATCGTTCCATGCTGGTAGAAATCGACCGCGCTTCCATCACCGCCGGAGTAGGAGTTCACGTTGTAACCGAACGAACTGGTCGGCGGATCTCCCCTGCCACCATTTCCACCGACCGATTCCAGCTTGATCTGCGCGCCGGTTTGTCCAGCCTCGCCCATCGTGCCGAAATTGCGGTCATAGATGTCGGAGGGGCGTTCGCCGTTGGTTGGAAATGTACTGGAGCCGAAGAAGCTGTATCTGTAGTCTTGTCCGTTGTTCCCGCGATTGTAGACGTGCAATGTTCCGTATTGCCCACGATAATCGTGGGCCTCGGCAATAGTTGAACACAAGCAAATTGCGATGATCAGCGTGCTGGCACTGTGACGAAATGACGATGAGGAGAGACGATTGTCGGGCACAGACGGACTTCCATATTGTTCATAAATGCGGCTTCGCTTGCCAAGCCTTACATTCAGTCGGCGATCGAGAAGCGGAAGTCAAATCTAACCGCGATAAAATCAATGCAGGACCGAGACCATTTCTGGTAATACTTTGAACTGCACTGCCCCCTTGAAAACCGGACCGTTCACTGAAGTCGCCCGAACATTTCGCTTTATGTGAGCGGAATGCTGCTCTGGAGCTCGACAAGAAGGCTTGCCCTCAAGGCAATGTCGCTCCCCACCTTGATGCCCACGACACGCACGACCGTCGAAACCTCATCCCGTTTCAACAATCGCGACACGCCCGCTTTCGAACTGTTCAGGGAAGCGCTTCGCGCAAACAAAGTTGCATGACGGCTTGCCATGACGCAGGGCATACCGATCAAGGCGGCCGCCGTCGGGCGTGTCCCGACAGATGCGATGGACATGAGGATACCGGCTGTCTCTAGACGCCGGACGACAGAAGCGGGGACAATACCGGCCGCAATTCCACAGCGCTCACCTTAAGCGCGGCGTCGCCTTGACCATCGGCAAGACGGGTCCTGAGCGTCAGCCGTACACGGTCACCACTCGCGGCCATCCGGATTGGCGGGGTCCGCAAGACCCCGGTCCATGTTTCGGTCGGATAAAGGAACGGGAAGCTCTCGGCCGGAGGGGCCATCGCCGTCGCCGTCAGACCCGTTTCCGACGGGTCGACCAGTTCCAGTGAAATCTGACGCCAGCAGGAACTGGCCGAGACTTCCACCTGGCATGCGGCCTCGACCCACGTACCCGCACTCAATGACTGGGGTGTGTCAAAAACAACTCTGCCCTCCCCGACACCGACCGCGAGGCGCTGCCAGTTTCCAGAGCCGTCATTGCGCCGGCACAGACCCGCAGGCATGATGCTTCCCTCAAGCGATACGCATTTGCCGCTGCTGCCCTCTCCGTCCAGAAACGGGTTGGGGAAGAGACAACCCAGAGGATTGTCAACCGGATCGTAACGGTCATCCCGGGAATGAAGCGATACGGGCAGCGGAGGCAGGATCTGTTGTAGCCGGCCTGCCAGCCACTTGCCGACATGGTAGCCCCCCAGAATCGAGAAATGCGTTCCGTCGTTGGAATATCCGTCCCGAGGAGAGCCGTCGGGGCTCATCGGGTCAACCCACGCTTCGTTCCAGTCGAGCACGTGGCAATTGACGTGCGCGTCCGCAAAGGCGAGGCCCATGCGATTGATCCAGTGCGCCTTGGCCCGCGGCGCGCTGCCGGCAACCCACTTCTCGGTTCCCCGCGCGAGGACCGGCAGAAGCAGAACGGTCTTTCCGGCATCGAGCAGGCGGCGGCAGATGCGTTCGCGGATGGCAAGGATGGTTTCCTTGGTTTCGACCATCATGTCGTTGGTGCCGGCGTCGACGATGATGATGTCGAAATCGGCGGCCAAAACCCGGTCCAGCCGGCGCTCGATCTCGATCGCTTTTTGTCCGGAGACGCCGAAATTGAACCCGGAGAATCCGCGCGTTCTTCCGGGCTGGCCGCTCGGTTCCCAACCGGGGATCACCCGCGGGTCATGAAACACCGGCGTCCGGAAGCGACCGCCGGACAGAACCTCCGCCCAGCTCATCCAGCCGCGCGCCGAGGTCTGGATATTGCGTGCATCGGCCCAATGATTCTGCTGCACCAACGAGGTGCCGATCAGGGCAACCCTCCCACTTCGTGGAAGGATTGCAGGGACATGCCTTTGGCTCTCAATCGACATGATGGGGAAGGTCCTTTTGTTCTAGAGAAAATCCTGGCCGCCGTTCACCTGGATGATCTCACCGGTCAGGAAGGAGGCTTTGTCGCTCACCAGAAACTCGATGACCGAGGCAACTTCCTCGGGCTGGCCAAGCCGCTTCATCAGAATGTTGTCCTTCCAGCTCGCGAACACCTCGGGCTTGCTCGCCTTGATGTTGGCGTGGAAGTCCGTGTCGATCGTGCCGGGAGAGACGGCGTTGACCCGGATGCCGTATTCCGCGAGGTCCTTCGCGAGCGCCCGGGTGAGCGTGGTGACCGCCGCCTTCGAGGTTCCATAGACGCCGGCACCCGGACCGCCGGCATTCCAGCCCGCGTTGGAGGTGAAGTTGACGATCGAGGCGCCCCCGGCCTTCTTGAGAAGCGGGATCGCCGAACGGGTGACGAAGAACACGCTGTCGAGATTGAGCGCCATCACCTTGCGGAAGAAATCCGTTTCCATGCCCTCGAACCGGCTCCGACCGCCAAGCCCGCCGGCATTGTTGACCAGCACATCGAGATCCTGAAATCTCGCCCCGATCTCATCAAAGGCGGCAAGGACGGCGTTCTCGTCGGTCACGTCGAAGAGGTAGAGATCGACACCGATCCCCTCGGACTTCAGCGCCGCAACCGCCGCCTTGCCCTGCTCCTCGTCGATGCCGTTGAGGACGATGTGATAGCCCTGACGTCCGAGAACCTTTGCCGTGGCAAGGCCGATGCCGGCGGTACCGCCGGTGATCATTGCAATCTTGTTCATTTCAAAACTCCGTTCTGTCACTTGAGAAAATCAGCCCGGCAGGGCGTGAAGATATCGAGAAGCGTGCCGGCCTCCAGGCAGACGGCGCCATGCTCGATGTCGGGCTGCTTGTAGGTGGCATCCCCGGCGGACAGGATTTTCTTCGTCCCGCCGATGTTGAATTCGAACCGACCCGACAGGATGTAGGTGATCTGCTCGTGCGGATGGCTGTGCAGCGCGCCGACCGCGCCGGTTTCGAAATGCACCTCGACGCACATCAGATTGTCGGCATAGGCGGTGACCCTGCGCTTGATGCCGCCGCCGATATCCTCGAGTTCGCTTCCCGCTGCAGGGAAATAGTTCTGGACTGTCATCGCTGGTCTCCTGAAGATCCGTGATGGGATTCCGGTCTGCCTCCGGCGGAGGGCAGAAACCGGTTGGCTGAACAATTATTTCGCTTCGTTCCGACGCGCGGAGCGATCATGTGGTCGCAGCGCGCGCCGGCTGATCCGGGCTCTCCCTACTCCCCGTACTGGCGGTCATAGGCCTGCTGCATCACCGCGAGGACGTCGCCGTAGCCAAGCGTGTCCAGCCGCTTCAGATAGCCCTCCCAATCGGCATCGACATCCGCCGAGCCGAGCAGCCAGACCTGCTGCTTTTCCAGCATGCAATCGAGGATCGGCGGCCACTTCTTGTCGTAGACGGCCTGTTCCTCCGGGCTCAGCGCCACGCCGGGGAAGAGGTCGATCAGGTAGTCGCCCTGGTCATAAAGCGCGATGCCGTCGAGCGCGGCCTGGTTGGTCCACTGCCGCTCCTGCTCGTAGTCGCGGGGATAGCCGCGCGTCTGCAGGCCGGCGCCGATCGCGATCATCTGCATGTTGACGGGCTGGGTGCTTTCGAGAACGTCGGGGCGCAGTTTCGCCTTGCCGTCGACCATGTCCCATTGCACGCCCTCGACGCCGAAATTGACGAGATTCTTGCCCTCGGGCGAGAAGTAGAAATCGAAGTACTTCATCGTCTCTACAGGATGCTCGTTGGCATAGGTTATCGCCCAGCCATCCGGACGGACAGGGCTGCGCCGGGTCTCCTCCATGCGCACGCCGGAAACCGAGGCGGGCGGCGGGAAGGCGCGGAAGTCGAAGCCTTCGACCTTGGCACCAATGGAATCATTGTAGCCGGCCGTCGAAGCGAACCAGTCGTGGGTCATGCCGCCGAGGTTTTCCGACAGCAGATATTCGCGCGACGACGAGCCACGGGTGAAGATTTCCGGATCGATCAGCCCTTCGCTATACCACTGGGCAAGGTTGCGGATACCGACATGATAGCCCTCGCCGGCAAAGCCATGGGCGATCTTCCCGTCATCGACGTAGAAGTCGTAATAGGTATCGGAACCGGAGGTTCGTCCGTCCCACAGGGTGACGAGGCGCGGGAATTCCTGCCAGGCCCGGTCGAAGAACGGGATCTCGTCCTTCAGGCCGTTGCCGTTCGGATCGCCGTTGCGGAAGGCGAGCAGCACCTCGTGCAGCTCGTCGACCGTCTGGGGCACGTCGAGGCCGAGCTTGTCCAGCCAGTCGTAGCGGATGAAGTAGCCCATCGTGTACTTGCCGTCGGGCATGTCGGGAATGAAATAGATATTGCCATCCGAGGATGTTATCGCCGACCGTATGTTCGGGTTCTCATCGAGGATCGCCTTGATGTTCGGCGCATACTGGTCGATCAGGTCGTTCAGCGGCTGGAACGCACCCTCGGGCCCGTATTTGTTGACCACGTCGCGAATGCCCATCATGCCGACGATATCGGGCATGGTGCCGGAGGCAAGCAACAGATTGAAGGCCTCCTTGTCGTCCTCGGTGTTGGAGCCGACCGTGGCGTTCTTCAGGCAGATATTGGTGCGCCTGCACGCCTCGATCTCCACCGGCCAGCTTTCGTCGTAGCGCGGATAGCGCTTGTTGTGCATGTGGATCGTGAGCGCCAGCGGCTCCTCCACGATCGGCCGCGTGGCCGTGTTGTCGTCCGCATAGGCGGGTCCACCCGCCGCCGCGAGGGCGAGAAGCCCCAATATCAAAGTTCTTCGCATGTCATCCTCCCGAAATTTTGCAAAAGCTCTCCCTGCCGGCCCCGCGCGCGCGGGGCCGGGTCTTGCCGTTTCGTCTGCCTACGCTCTGACCTGTCGGAGCGGCGCATTGTGCTATCCGAAAATCGATTTTGACTTTCGGGCCGTTCCGCTAGGCGCGGGCTTTTTTCTTCACCACGACGCGGAAACTGTTTTCACCGGCGTCGGTGAAATAGAGGTCGCAGTCGTATCCCTGGTCATCGAGGAAGGAGAACACGCGGCGCGGGCTCGCCGCCGGATAGGGCACGATCAGGGTTGCAATCCTGTGGCGCGTCGCCGCGGCGAAATGCGCCTTCAGATGGGTCGAGACCGGCAGGCCCTCGATCTCCTTCGGATCGACATCGCCATAGCCTTCATGCTGGGAAAGTTCGGGCGCACCGGATTCGGAAAACAGGAACTTGCCGTAGAAGCCGGCCTTCTCGCCGGTATAGCGGAAGGTATCGCGGCCGAGTTCGAAGCCATGATTGGCATGCAGCAGGAAATCGACCGTGACCGGCGTCTCCGCGTCGATGCTGTCGACGATAACGAAATAGCTGTCATGGATGAAGTAGACCTCGCGCATGGCTCCGGTCACCTCCGGCGTCAGACTGCGATAGGCCGCGGTGGCATCGCCCTTGATGTAGACGTGATCGCCCCTGTCGACGGCTTCGACGAGCCGGCCGGTCGCCTGCATCGCGCGCGCCTTGTCGCGGTCGGCATATTGGCCCTTGCCGTTGATCAGGATGGCGTTCTTGGAGTGCGTCTGCCGGCGCCAGTTGCGGTGCATGGTCGAGCCGAAGGCGACGTAGTGGCCGGACTGGATGGCCAGATCCTCGCCGAAGGCGGACAGGCAGAAGGCGTTCTGATCGCCATGGCTGTGGCTGATCGAACCATAGGGCGACGACTTGAACACAAAGGAGATGTGCTCGTCCGGGTCGCCCATGCGATGCTGGATCGCGGCCCAGCCGATGCCGTGGAAGGCATGCAGGCGGTCGCCGTCGGCGGGCGGCGCCCCTTCGATGATCGGATAGTCATGGCGGTAGCACATCTCGTCGAAGTTGAGGTCCCACCAGCCGTAATTGTAGAAGGCCATCTCCGTGCCCGGATCCTGGGCCTTCAGCCGGTCGTAATACCACTGATAGGCCGGATTGCCGGTGACGCCGGCATACTGGCGCAGGTTGTAGCCGACCTTGAGGCAGGGCAGATCGCCCATGGTGCTGTCATCGCCGAAAGTTCCGCGACGCGTATCCGGCGCCTTGGTGTAGAGCGGAAAGTCACCGGTCTTCTGGAAGAACGGCCGGCGATAGAGGTCGAGCCCGGTGTATTTCTTCAGGAGATTGGCGGCATCGATCAGATAGGCCATGCCGGTCATCCAGTAATGCGGGCCTTCCGCCCAGCCGCCATCCTCGTCGCCCCAGGGCGAATAGACGGTGAACAGGAACTCGATCGCGTAGTCGAGCCAGTCCGCCGCCTCCGCCGCATCGTCGTAAAGCGCGATCGCCGCCGGCACCAACACGGCCGAAACGGCGCGCACGGCGTGGCTGTCATAGGGGAAGAGGTGGATATTGGCGTGATTGATGATGTGATCGGCCACCTCTTTCGTACGCGTCACAAGGACGTCGCGCACAGTGACGCGCTCCTCCTCGCTCAACTCGTCGAACAGCCAGTCATAGCCCCAGGCAAGCGCGACAGTGACGCGGAAGGCCCATTCATCGGTATAGGCGCGCGACGTGGTGCCATCGGGGTCCCAGGCGGCGATGGCAAGGAGGAAGCTCTTGGCGCGATCGAGCATGGCCTGATCGGCGAGCACATGACCGGCGATCGCCAGATGACGGATCGCGTAGATCAGTTCCTGGCACTCGATATAGGTGCTGCGCCAGATATCGGCGGTCCGGGTGTTGTTGGGATAGGGCGGCGGCTCGTCGATGATGCCGCGCTCGAGCCAGGGTGCAACGCTCTTTTCGAAAAAGGTCGACCAGGTGCAGGTGTCGGCATCGTCCGTGACCGCCACGCGGAAAGCCGCGAGCTCATCCGGGGAGAGCCAGAGACGCGGATGGGCCCTGTTGACGCTCCGGTAGCGATCGGCGCGCGACGGCAGCGGCGTTTCCGGCAGGCCCTCGACAATGGTGAAGTCCCGCACGGTGCTCCACCCGGTTGCCGGCCGCTTCGCAGTCGGGTCCCACACCGCGTAGGCCCAGTGCCAGTGGCCCGGTTCGAGCACCCTGTCCGGGGTGAAGACGTTGAGCGGAAGATCGGCAAAGACCAGCGTCGCGTCGGCGGGAAAGGCCGGATCGCGTGAAAGCCGCAGCACGTAATGCGCCTCCTCCTCGATGACCGGCAGGAACGTGAAACGCGGCGGGTTCTCGATGACGACCTTGTTGTCGGACGGGGCATACTGAACGGTGAGGCGGCCGGCCCGCGGCTCGTCCAGCGCGGCGCGGGTCTTGGAAGAAGCGGTCGTTGTCATCGACAAAATTCCTTGGATCGACAGGCCGGGGGCATCCCTTCCGGCTTTCTCGGTTGGCTGCGGCCGGGTGCACCGGCGCATGCTTTATGGAGGACTTGTCGTCGCCCGCGGCGGATGGACCCCGCGGGCGACAAGCGCGTCGTCAGTTGCTCTTCTTGTACTGGCGGTCGTAGGCTTCCTGCATGGCGGCGATCACCTTCCAGTAGCCCATCTTGTCGACCTGGTTCAGATAGCCTTCCCAGTCGTCGTCGACACTGGCGGAGCCGAGGATCCAGGCCTGCTGTTTTTCCAGCATGTAGGTGCGCACGGCCGGCCAATACTTGTCGTAGACCGCCTGTTCCTGCTCGTTCATCGAAACGCCGAGGAACTGGTCGATCAGGTAGTTGCCCTCGTCATAAAGGGCGATACCGTCGAGCGCGGTCTGGTTGGTCCACTGTTCCTCATAGGCATAGTCCTGCGGATAGCCACGGGCCTGGAGCTGCGCGCCGACGGCATAGAGCTGGTTGTTGACCGGCTGGCCATTGGTGAGGATTTCCGTCTTGAACTGCGGATGACCGTCGACCATGTCCCAGTACTGGCCCTCGACGCCGAAATTGGCGAGATCCCTGCCCTCCGGCGTGAACCAGAAGTCGAAATATTTCATGGTCTCTTCCGGATGCTTGTTGGCATAGCCCATCGCCCAGCCGTCGGGCTTGACCGGAATCCGGCGATGTTCCTCCATCCTCACACCCGAGATCGAGGCGGGCGGGGCCATGGCTCCCCAGTCGAAACCGGCGATCCTGTCCTTGAGGCTGTCGTTGAAGCCGGCGGTCGAGGCGAACCAGTCATGGGTCATCCCGCCGAGGTTCTGGCCGAGCAGCGTCTCGCGGGAATTATTGCCACGGGTGAAGATTTCCGGATCGATCAGCCCTTCCCGATACCACTGGGCGAGGTTGCTGATGCCCTCATGATAACCGTTCTCGACGAAGCCGTGGTGGATTTCCCCGTCCTTGACGTAGAAATCGAACTGGGTGTCGGAACCGGAGGAACGGCCGTCCCAGAGCGTCACCAGCCGGATCAGCTCGTTGAACTGGGTCGCGAAATAGGGAACCTCGTCCTTCAGCCCGTTGCCGTTCGGATCGCCATTGCGGAAGGCGAGCAGCACTTCGTGAAGCGCTTCGACATCCTGCGGCACGTCGAGGCCGAGCTTGTTCAGCCAGTCATAGCGGATGAAGTAGCCGCGCCCGTATTTGCCGTCCGGCAGGTAGGGAATGTAATAGATATTGCCGTCCGACGAGGTGATGGCATCCCTGACCTCCGGATGGTTGTCGAAGAAGGCCTTGATGTCGGGCGCATACTCGTCGATCAGGTCGTTGAGCGGCAGGAAGGCGCCTTCCGGTCCGTATTTATCGACCTGCGGCTTGATCCCGGCCATGGCGACGATGTCGGGTATCTTGCCGGATGCGAGCAGCAGGTTCAGCGCCTCGTCCGAATTGTCCGAATTCGAGCCGACGGTGGCGTTTTTCAGGTAGATATTGGTGATCTCCCGCGCCGCCTGCTCGACCGGCCAGTTCTCGTTGTAGCTGGTGTAGCGCTTGTGGTGCATGTGGATCGTGAGCTCGAGCGGCGTCTCGACGATCGGCAGTTGCAAGAGGCCGGAGTCGGCCGTGTCCTCTGCATGAGCCGTGATGGCGCCGAGACCAAGGCCCAGGCTGAGCGCCGTCGTTGCCAGTATCAGTTTTCGCATGAAATCCTCCCATGGCTCTCGCGAAATCAGGGCTATTCCTTCACACCCCCGAGAAGGATGCCCTTGTTGAAGTACTTCTGGATGAAGGGGTAGAAAATCAGGATCGGGATGATCGAGCAGACGATGATCGCCGCCGTGACCGTCTCGACCGAATAGGGCGCCGTCATCAGCGTCGCGGTGAACTGATCGTCATCGGCGATGGTGGCGATCGTCTGGCGCAGGTAGACCTGCAGCGGCACCTTGCCCTCGTCGGTCAAAAGCACCATCGCCCAGAAGAACCCGTTCCAGCGCGCAACGACGCAGAACAGCGTGACGGTGGCGATCGCCGGCTTCGAAAGCGGGATGAACACCTTCCAGAGGATCTGGAATTCATTCGCCCCGTCCATCTTCGCCGCCTCCTCGAAGGATTGCGGAATGCTCTCGAAGAAGTTGCGCAGCAGGATGACGTTGAAGGCGGAGACGGCAAAGCCGATGATGATGCCGAAATAGCTGTCGAGCAGACTGAGGTCGCGCATGTTCAGGAAGAACGGGATCATGCCGGCATGGAACCACATGGTGAACGCCACCAGCAGGTTGAAGAAGCGCCGGCCGAACAGCTTGCGCCGCGACAGCGCATAGGCGCCCGGAATGATGATCAGAAGCGACATCGCCGTGCCGCCGATCGTGTAGATGAAGGTGTTGAGATAGGAGAGCCAGAATTGCGGCTCGGAAAGCACCCGGCCATAGGCGGCAAGTGTGACGTTGACCGGGGTGAGCACCACCTCGCCGGCGCGGGCGGCAAAGCCCGAGGAAAACGACAGCGCGGCAATATAGATGAACGGGTAGAGCGTCGAGAGCGTGAACAGGCCGATCAGGACAATGTTGATCCAGACGAACAGCTTGTCGCCGCGCGAATAGAGGTTCATGTTTTGCGACATCTTGTCCTCCTCACCACAGCGACGTGCCGGAACGGCGCTTGGCAATCGTATTGGCCGTCATCACGAGCACGAAGGCGACGACCGCGTTGAAGAGGCCCGCGGCGGCGGCGAGATCGTACTGGCCCTGCTGCAGGCCCTGCCGATAGATGAAGGTGTTGATGACGTCGGCCGTCTCGTAGGTGGCCGGCTGATAGAGCAGCAAAACCTTTTCGAACGAGACCTCAAGCAGGTTGCCGATGCGGATGATCAGCATGATGACGATGGTCGGCATGATGCAGGGAATGGTGATCCGCCACATCATCTGCCAGCGCGAGGCGCCGTCGACCACCGCGCTTTCATAGAGCGAGGGCGAGACTCCGGCTATCGCCGCCAGGAACACGATCGAGCCGAAACCCGCCTCCTGCCAGATACCGGAGGTGATGAAGATGGTGCGGAACCATTCGGGCCGGGTGAGGAAGTAGATCGGCTCGACGCCGAACCAGCCGATAACGGTGTTGACGATGCCGGCCGACGGCGACAGCGCCGTGATGATGATGCCGGCGATGATCACGGTCGAGATGAAGTGCGGCAGGTAGACGATCGTCTGGGCCGTGCGCTTGAAGCTCTGGTGCAGGATCTCGTTGAACATCAGCGCGAGAATGATCGGCATCGGAAAGCCGAAGACGAGGCTTTCGAACGAGATGATCACCGTGTTCTTGAAGGCCCGCATGAACTGCGGACTGTCGAACAGCGCCTGGAAATGCTCGAAGCCGACCCAGGGGGAGCCCGAGATACCCCGGAAGACGCTGTAGTCCTTGAAGGCGATCTGCAGGCCGTACATCGGCTTGTAGAGGAAGACGACGAGCCAGATGACCATCGGCGCGAGCATAAGATAGAGCTGCCATTCGGCGCGCAGATGGTCGACGATGCGTTGGGAGCGTGTCATGGCCGTGCCTCACGCGCTGACCAGGGCCGGCGCGTCGAAGGCGCGACCGGTCTCGGCATCGAAGACCTTGATCAGGTCGGGCGGGAACTGAAAGGCGGTGACGCCCTTCAAATGATCGATCCGGCCGTGGGTCTCCACCTTGGCAACAAACGGCACGCCGCCGACATGGGTATGAAGCAGCGCCTCCGAACCGAGCGTCTCGATCAGGTCGAGTTCCACCGGCACGGGTCGTCCGCCCTCGCCAAGGATGACATGCTCGGGCCGGACACCGATAACGACCTTCCGGCCCTCGAAATGGCGAAGCGCCTCGAGCGGCGGCAGCGCCACCCGTGTGCCGTCGGCGATCACGCCCACCGGCCCCTCCGGCGTAAGCGCGACGGTCGCATCCATCTGGTTCATCGGCGGCGAGCCGATGAAGCCGGCGACGAAGGTGTTTGCGGGATTGTTGAACAAGTCCATCGGCGCGCCGATCTGCTCGATCATGCCGTTGTTCATCACCACGATCCGGTCGGCGAGCGTCATCGCCTCGACCTGGTCATGGGTGACGTAGATGGAGGTGACGCCGAGCCGGTTGTGCAGGCGTTTGACCTCGGCGCGCATCTGGGTGCGCAGCTTGGCATCGAGGTTCGACAGGGGTTCGTCGAACAGGAACACGTCCGGCCGCCGCACGATCGCGCGGCCCATGGCCACGCGCTGGCGCTGGCCGCCGGAAAGATCGGAGGGCCGGCGTTCGAGATAGGGCGTGAGCCCCAGAACCTCGGCGACATCGGCGACCGATTTCTTGATCTCGTCCTTCGGCGTGCGCCGGATCCGGAGCCCGAAGGCGATGTTCTCGGCGACGCTCAAGTGCGGATAGAGCGCATAGTTCTGGAACACCATCGCTACGTCGCGATCCTTCGGGGCGACGCGGTTGACGACGCGCTCTCCGATTTTCAGCGTGCCTCCCGAGATCTCCTCGAGCCCCGCAATCATGCGAAGCGTGGTCGACTTGCCGCAGCCCGACGGGCCGACAAGCACCACGAATTCCTTCTCACGCACCTCGAGATCGATACCGCGAACGACCTCCAATGCCCCGTAGAACTTAACGATGCCTTCAAGACATACGCCAGACATGCACTACCTCCCTTTTGCCAAGCGCTTCCCCAACGCAGCAATACGAGCGATCGAGTCGCTTCGTCGCCAACTGGTATACTAGTCATTAGACTGGTATACAAGATAAATTTCGTGTAGCGTTGAAAACAGCGAAAACCTGAATAGATTCGGAAACCGAGGGTAAGACGGAGATGACGCAGTGGCAGAGGCAGTAGATACGAGCGGGCGGCGTCCGCGGGTCGATGACATTTTCGAGTATCTCGAAAAGGAAATCATGACGCTTCGGCTCCGTCCCGGCGACAAGATATCGGAAGCGGAGGTCGCGGCGCGCTTCGGCGTGTCGCGCCAACCGGTGCGCGACGCCTTCAGCCGCCTTGCCAACATGGAACTTCTGCTGATCCGCCCACAGCGCGCGACGGAGGTGAAGCGGTTTTCCTCGCGCGAGATCGAGAAGGCGCGCTTCCTGCGCGCCGCCGTCGAGAGCGAGGTCCTGCGCCGGGCAGCCGAACACTGCGACGCGCAAGGTGCGGCCATGCTTGACGAAGCCCTCGCCAGACAGGACGAAGCACTGGAAAACAAAAGTGTCGATGACTTTGGAGCGCTCGACTACCAATTTCATCAGACACTTTGTCAGATCGCCAAGGTCGACTATGCTTTCGATATCATCCTGGCGGAAAAGGCGAAGGTTGACAGGCTTTGCATGTTGGGCCTTTCGAAAGAAGACCGCATGCCCGACCTGATTGAGGACCATCGGGCGATAGCCGATGCGGTAAAGGCCCATTCTCCTCAGCTGGCGGTGAGCAGGGGCATGCTCCACCTTTCCCGTCTCGATGAGACGATTGCCCACCTTTCGCAAGCCGGAGCAAACTACTTTGATCCGGAGTGACCCGAACACCGAACCTTGTCTGGATTGGGTTTAGTTCGCCGCAGCCTTGCAGTCGCCCATTGGTCGGACCGCCGGCGGCTGCGATCCGCTTAACGCTGGGTTGCCTGACAATCGAGGGCGCGGCGACGCCGCCCGGCCGGTGGTTTCCGATAGCTGGCAAGACATGACAGGCAAGGTCATGACCCTTGCCGATCTCCATTGCGTCGCCGCAACGATCCACACCCGGCATTTGCGGGCAGGACAGCTTTCAGCAACCATCGATCCGGTCCTTTATTCGCCTCGCGGGTGGGCGGGAAGTCGGCTGAACCCAGCGCGCGTCAAAAGGGAATGAAATTTTCTTTCATATTGAGAATATTTTTTCATACTGCATAATGAATTCCATCACGAGCGTTCATTTGCGTTTTGAACGCCAGATGAGCGGACGACAATGTGCCACAGGGAGTGAGACAATGAAGAAAATGACATCTGCACTGGCTGTATTGGCCGCAGGCATGACGCTTGCAGCCGGTTCCGCCAACGCCACCGTGCGCCTGAAGCTGGCCGACGCGCTGGCCGCCGACCATCCGACAAGCGTGATTCTGGAACAGTTTGCCGACGAGGTTGAAGAAAAGACCGACGGCGAGGTCAAGATCCGGCTCTACATGAACGGCGTTCTCGGCTCCGAGCGCGAGGTTCTGGAACAGGTGCAGAATGGCGCCGTGGACATCACCCGCGTCAGCGCTGCCAATCTCGAGAACTTCAATCCGATCTACCAGGCCTTTACACTGCCCTACCTGTTCAACAGCCAGGAGCATTTCTACGAGGTCATGGATGGTCCGATCGTCGACCCGGTCTACCAGGCTTCGCTCGACAGCGGCTTCATGGGCCTGACCTATTTCGACAGCGGCGCCCGCTCGTTCTACACCAAGTCGAAATGCGTCGAGACGCCCGACGACCTCAATGGCCAGAAGCTGCGCGTCATCAACTCGCATACCTCGATCCGGATGGTCGAACTGATGGGCGGCATTCCCACGCCCCTGCCCTATGGCGAAATCTACACCGCCCTGCAGCAGGGCGTGATTGACGGCGCGGAAAACAACCCGACAGCGCTGACGCTCGGCCGTCACGGCGAAGTGGTCAAATGCTATTCGCTGGACGAACACCTGCGCATTCCGGATTTCCTGGTGATCTCCAAGACCGCGTTGGACAAGCTGACGGATGAGCAGGTCGCCATCATCAAGGAGGCCGCCGTGAAAGCCACGCAGGCGCAGAAGCAGGTCTGGAACGAGGCCGTCGACGAGGCCATGCAGCAGATCAAGGAAATGGGCGTCACCATCGTGACCCCCGACAAGGCGCCTTTCCAGGAAAAAGTTGCCCCTCTGATCGAGGAATACAAGAAGGATCCGGCAATCGGCCAGCTGGTCGATGCCATTCAGAACGCTCAGTAAAATCCTCCCGGATTTGACCGCTAAGGCGCTTCTTGTCTCATCAAGCAGGGAGCGCCTTTTCTTTTCCAGACGTTGCCGCGGCAACGTTCCCCCATCAAAAGACTGGAAGAAACCCATGATCACCGATGATTTTCACCTTTCCGGAAAAACGGCCATCGTCACCGGCTGCGATACCGGCCTTGGCCAGGGCATGGCCGTCGCGCTGGCCGAAGCGGGTGCGGACATTGTCGGCGTCAATATCGTCGCTCCGACGGAAACCATTGCCAAGGTCGAGGCGCTTGGACGCCGTTTCGTGTCGATCGAGGCCAATCTGATGAAGCAGGATGACATCCCTCAGATCGTGGAAACGGCCGTCCGCGCATTCGGAAAAGTCGATATTCTGGTCAACAATGCCGGGATTATCCGCCGCGAGGATGCCGTTGCCTTTTCCGAAAAGGACTGGGACGACGTCATGAACATCAACATCAAGAGCGTCTTCTTCCTTTCGCAGGCCGTTGCCCGCCGGTTCATCGAACAGGGGCATGGCGGCAAGATCATCAATGTCGCGTCGATGCTGTCGTTCCAGGGCGGCATCCGGGTACCCTCCTACACCGCCTCGAAGAGCGGCGTCATGGGCATCACCAAGCTGCTTGCCAATGAATGGGCGCATCATGGCATCAACGTCAACGCCATCGCTCCCGGCTACATGGCCACCAACAACACCGCGGCGCTCAGGGCCGACGAAGAACGCAGCAACGAGATCCTCGGCCGCATTCCGGCCGCGCGCTGGGGTCTGCCGCGCGATCTTGCCGGACCGGTGGTGTTTCTTGCCAGTGACGCCTCCTCTTATGTGAACGGCTATACCCTCGCGGTCGATGGCGGCTGGCTCGCCCGGTGATCATACTGCGGCCTGCCGATAACCGGCGGTCAGTCTGCAGGACAGAATCTGAACAAGGCGGTTGCGCGCAAGCTCAGCCGCTTTTGTGTATTGGCCGCTGCAAACGGTCGCGCGCCAAACACTCCGGTATGAAATTTTCTTTCATGTTTCGCAAACATTTTTCATGATGCATATTACTGCCATCACAATCATGCACCGGAGGAAAAGCCGTGCTTTCCAAAAAGCAACTGAAACAGAAGATCGAACTCCTGGTCGCGGGCCTGAAGTCACTGCGGGATGAAGGCAAGTTCAACGAACCGAATCTCGACGGGACTGCCGGCGACTATGTCAGCTTCAACGCCTGGGAATGGCCGCAGGGCGTCGGGCTCTACGGTCTCGCCCAGATGTGGCTGAAGACGGGTGATGCCGATGTGAAGACCCTGCTGGAGGACTGGTATTCCGCCCATATCGAAAAGGGTCTGCCGCCGCAAAACGTCAACACCACCGCGCCGATGCTGGCGCTTTCGCTGCTGTGGCGCGAAACCCGCGATCCCCGCTTCGAAGCGCCGATGAAGGACTGGGCGGACAGGATCCTGACCGAAATGCCGCGCACGCGCTGCGGCGGTTTCCAGCACAATGTCTCGGACAAAATCAATGACGACGAATTGTGGGACGACACGCTGTTCATGGTGGCGCTGTTTCTGGCAAGCTATGGCGAGGGCGCGGGACGCCGCGACCTCGTGAGCGAGGCCGCCTTCCAGTTTCTGGTGCACACGCATTATCTGGCGGAGCCGGAAACCGGGCTGTGGTTCCACGGCTGGACCTTTGACGGCAACCACAATTTCGCCCGCGCCCGCTGGGCGCGCGGCAATTCCTGGATTTCCGCCGGCGTTCTTGACCTTCTCGAGCTTGCCGAACTCGATGACGCCACCAAGCGCTACCTCACGGAAGTGGTCAAGGCCCAGCTTGAAACGCTGATCGGCTATCAGGCTAAAAGCGGCGCCTGGCACACGCTGGTGGACGACCCGTCTTCCTATGAGGAAATCTCCGCCACCGCCGCCATCGGCTACGCGCTTCTGAAAGGCGCGCGGCTCGGCATCGGCCCGGAAAGCTGGCGCGAGGCAGGTCTGAAGGCGCTTGCCGTCACGCTCGACAATATCGGCGAGGACGGCATCGTCGACAATGTGTCCTATGGCACCCGCATGGGCCACGATCTCCAGTTCTACAAGGACATTCCGATCCAGCCGACCGGCTATGGCCAGTCCATGGCCCTGCTGCTGCTGGTCGAGGCCCTCAATATTGCCAAAGCGGAGGAAGAATGATGTTTGAAGACACACGCTATTCCGTTTCCCCGAAAGACGTTCGCGGCTACAGCAACGAACGCCTGCGGGAGGAATTCCTCATCGACAACCTGTTCGTCGCCGACACGCTGCAGATGGTCTACACCCATGTCGACCGGATGATCATCGGCGGCTTTCTGGCGGTGGACGGCGAAGCCGAAATCGCTGACGGCGCCGCGGTTGGCACGCCCGGCTTCTTCGATGCCCGCGAGATGGGCATCGTCAATCTCGGCGGCACGGGAACCGTGACGGTCGACGGTACGGTCCATACGGTCGAGCACCGCGATATCGTCTATGTCGGACGCGACACGAAATCCGTCCGCATGACCTCCGAGGACCCGGCCAACCCTGCCGCGTTCTACATGAACTCGGTTCCCGCCGGTTACGCCGTGCCGTCGGCGCTGATCCGCAAGGCCGATTCCAAGCCCGTCACCATGGGCGACGAGGCGCATGCCAACAAGCGCACGCTGCGCATGTATATCCATCCGGAAGTGTCGCCGAGCTGCCTGCTGTTGATGGGCATCACCGAACCCGCGCCCGGCAGCATCTGGAACACCGAGCCGCCGCATGTCCACGAACGCCGCATGGAAGCCTATGTCTATTTCAACATGTCGCCCGAAGACCGGGTCATGCATTTCATGGGCGAGCCGAAACAGGTGCGCAATATCGTGGTCGCCGACCGGCAGGGCATTCTTTCGCCCGCATGGTCGATCCATATGGGTGCCGGCACTGGACCCTACTGCTTCGTCTGGGGCATGACCGGTGAAAACAAAGCCTATAATGATGTGACGCCCGTTGCCGTGAAAGATCTTCTGTGATGGCCCAACAACCAAAAAATGGCGCAATGCGCCGGCCGCTGCCGAACGGCACGCCGGTCTGCTACTGGCATGTATCGGCCATTGCGCAAGAAGAATACAACGTGCCCGACGCCACCATGTCGGGCCATATGGATGCCCAGTTCTTCCTCACCAAGGAAAAGAACTTCATCCCGCACGAATATCCCTGCCGCACGCAGTTCGTCAGCGAACGGCGCGGCAAGCGCCCTTTGATCGTCGAAAAACAGAGGCCCGGGCGGATCTGGACGCCGTTCGGCTCGCCGCGCGTCGACCTGTCCGGCTTCTGGTTCCGCGCCACCGCGGTTTCCGCTTGGGCGGAAACGCGCATCGAGGCTAAAACCGCCGGAACGGCGACGCTGAAACTCAGCTGCTGCGGCGGCGCCATCCTCTTCGTCAACGGCGAAGAGGCGGGGTTCATGAGCGTCTATCAGCGCAATTTCGAAACCGATCAGGCATTCGAAGTGGAGCTGAAAGCCGGACTGAACGAGATTGCCGTATTCTTCGATGATCTCGCCGAACGCGACGCCCGCTATTTCTTCGAGCTCGACTACTGCGACGGGCCGGAAGCCGTCGTTTCTCTAGATGTCCCTTGCGAAAGCGGACTTGCCGACGAGATCGAAAGCATGCTGGAAACCATGCATTTCGAGCAGCCGGCCTATTCCTCGGGAACCGTCGCCTTTCATTGCCCGCAGACCGTCAGCCGCGACCTCGATGTCGAGATCCTCGTCGCGGGCGATTTCCTCGCCGAGGAACACGACACATTTACGACCCGCCTACCCGCCGGTTCCGAGCGGCTGGTCGTCGGCGACGTGTCGTCGTTTCACAGCGACTTCCGCCATTTCGAGGTGCGCCTCAGCGCCGGCGGCCTGACCCTGTCGCGGCCGTTCACGGTTGAGATCGCGCGCTGCGAGGACCAGGGCGCACCACCCGAAAGCCTCGACGGTCGCATCGACGAAGCGCTCCGCCATGTCGCCGAGAATGGCTATGCGGATGCGATTTCGGCGCTGGCGCGGCTCGGACTCGGTCTTGGCGACGCAGAGACCGAGGCGATGATCGAGGCTTCTCTGCCGAAAATCGAGAACTGCCACGACTGCGCCGATTTTCATCTCGTGCCGCTGCTGTTCGGGCGGATCCGCTACGGCGATCTTATTTCGGAGGCCATTCGCGCGCGGATTGATGCCGCCACGCTCAACTTCCGCTACTGGCTGGACGAGCCCGGCAATGACGTGCAGTGGTATTATTCGGAAAACCACGCGCTGCTGTTCCACACCGCCGCCTATCTGGCGGGGCATTTCCATGCGGACAAGATGTTCGTTCGCGCCAATGTGACGGGGGCCGAACAGTCAGAACGCGGCGCGGCGCGGCTTAGGGACTGGTTCGACCATTTCGAAAAATGGGAGATGGCCGAGTTCAACTCGGTTCCCTATTTCCCGATCGACCTCAAGGGCCTGACGACGCTCTACGCCCTTGCCCATGACGAGGATATCCGCGAGCGCGCCGGCAAGGCGATCCTGCGGCTGATCTCGGTGGTTGCCGCCTCCGCCCATCACGGCACGCTGACCGCCGCACAGGGCCGCTCCTACGAGCATACGCTGATGGCCGCACGCACCAGCGAACTGTCGGCAATGGCCCGCGTTCTCTGGGGGCTCGGCAATTACGGCCGCACCTTCCAGACGCTACCGCAATTCCTGCTGTGCCTGCGCGATTTCGGCCTTTCGATCCCTGAAAGCGATCGCGACAAGGCCCGGCTTGCCGGTGGCGCACACCAGGAATGGACGTTCTCGCAGGGCGAAAACCGGTTCGCTCACCTTTACCACTACAAGACCGCGGAAACGGCGATGGGCTCGCTGGCCCGCTATCGCTGGGGCGAATGGGGCTATCAGGAAACCGTGCTGCAACTGCGGATCGGCCGCAATCCCGATGCCCAGATCTGGGTGAACCATCCCGGCGAGGTGATCCATTGCGGTTTCGGCAGGCCCTCCTACTGGGGTGGTTGCGGCGCGCTGCCACGTGTGCACCAGTACCGCAACCTTGCCGTGGTTCTGTTCGAAACCCATGAGGGACAACCGGATTTCAGCCATATCTGGTTCCCCGCAAGGGCCTTCGACGAAACCGTCGCAGCGCCCAGCCTTGCCTGCGCGCGTTCGGGTGACGGATTTGTCATGGTCAGCGGTACGGCCCCTCTCGAGCCGATCGAGAACGGCCCGACCGCCGGAATGGAAATCCGCCAGACCGGCCGCAGGACCGCATGGCTGTTCCGGCTGGCGGAAAGCGGAGAGGTGGAAGGCGGGCTCGCCGACTTCCGCCAGCGTTTCGAAGCCTTGGCCTACGCCCTCGCCGAAGACGGGACCATCACCGTCGACGATCCGGACTATGGCGCCGTCGCCTTCGGAACGGATGGCACGATTGCGGCGGAGGGCCGCAGCCTCAACCCCGCCGACTGGACGATCGAGGGCACGATCCGCAGCTTCGACTAGGCGGTTCGAACAATGCCGGCGGGCGGCGCCCTGGGCCTCCGCCGGCGTGTTCTTCTCGCTCAGCCCTTGCCACCCTTCGCCCGCGCCGTCGACCCGCGTTCGGTCAGCGAGCAGGACAGTTCCGTGCGGCGCGACAGGAAGGGTTCGTTGTCGAGAAGGTCGCGGATCATGTCCAGCGCAGCCGCCCCCATCTCGCGCATCGGGATCTGAACCGTGGTCAGCGGCGGATCAAGGAAGTCGCTTTGCGGCAGGCCGTCTATCCCCATCACCGAAACATCGCCGGGAACCGACAGGCCAAGTTCGCGCAAACCGAAAATGGCGCCGGCCGCAAGGCTGTCGCCGGCCGCGAGAACGGCCGTGAAGGCGTTGCCCTTTTCCCCGACATGACGGCGTATCGCCTCGATCGCGGCCTCGGGTGTCCAGTCGGTCGCATCGACCACGAGATCACGCCAGTGGACGCCCTCGATCGTCTCGATCTCGTCGCGCCAGCCTTCGAGGCGCCGCAGAATGGTGCGCCGGCCGGGGCGGGCAAGAAACAGGATGCGGGAATGGCCAAGCGATTTCAGGTAGCGTGTGGCAAGGGCTGCGGCCGCGCGATTGTGGGGCGCGATGCTCGACAGCCGCATCAGCGGATCGTCGCCATTGACCAGCAGAACGGGCTTGCGGAACGCGCGGGCCGGCACCAGCATCTCATCCTCATCGATGGTCAGCATCAGCACACCGGCGATTTCGGGATCACCGGCAGCCTCGTCCAGCATGCGGCGCTCGTCCTCCGCGTTCGAAATCGCCTTTGTCGCCAGCGACAGGCCGAGAATCTCGGCGCGCTCGCGCATGCCCTCCAGAACGAAGGCGGTGAACTGGTTCCGCTGATAGTCGAGCATGGCGCTGGCGCTGGCCGCGACGATGACCTTCAGGCCCGCGATCGACATCGGCACATGGTAGTTCTGCGACTTGGCCGCCTGCAGGATCTTTTCCCTGAGCTCCGGCCGCACCCCCGGCGTACCCGACAGCGCGCGCGAGGCGGTTGACGGCGAGACGCCGCAATAGCGCGCCAGATCGCTCAGCCGGACCCGCCTGCTTTCCTTTTTCATGTGCATCCCTCCGTTTCCAACAGCATGAAATATTCTTTCATATAGCGCAATCTTTTTTCATGATGCATGATATCATCAAAATCGGTAGCCCAGGGAGGAAACCTTCGCTGCCGCATCAAACTGTCCCGGACGACATCGCGCCAGTGCCCGCGCTCCTTCGTTCGCGACATGGAGGACGCTCATGATAGATAAAACAAAACACGCGCTGGAAAGCCTGCTGTTGTACCTGACCTCCGCCATGCTTGCGATCATGGTCGGTCTGATGCTGTGGCAGGTCTTCACCCGCTACGTACTCGCCGCGCCGGCGCTCTACACCGAAGAGCTTCTCCGGTTCATGATGATCTGGATGGCCTTTCTGGGGTCGGCCTATGCCTTCGGCACGCGCCAGCATCTCTCGCTGGTCTTTGCCATCGAGGCGCTGTCCGGGCGCAAGAAGCTGATCCTGATGCTGATCAACGACACCGTCATCCTGGTATTCTCGGTGCTGATCATGTTCCTCGGCGGCATCAAGGCGGTGACCTCCTCGATGACGCAGTTTTCCCCGATCATGCGCATCCCCATCGGCGACGTCTACCTGATCATGCCGATCGCCGCCGTTCTGATCTTCATCCTTCAGTCGCTGAACATGATCATTCTCGTCCGCGACAGCAACCGGGCACCGCTGGAACCGGTGGGGAGCCTCTGACATGGACTTTATCTTCGACTATGTGGACGAGACCATTTTCGCGTCCATCCTGCTCTTCGGCCTGTTCTTCCTGATGCTGGCCCAGGGCATCGCCAT
Source organism: Martelella endophytica (assembly GCF_000960975.1). Taxonomy (NCBI): domain Bacteria; kingdom Pseudomonadati; phylum Pseudomonadota; class Alphaproteobacteria; order Hyphomicrobiales; family Aurantimonadaceae; genus Martelella; species Martelella endophytica. The sequence continues at coordinate 996,643 of NZ_CP010803.1, forward strand.
CTCGGTCGCGATCGCGGTGTCATCGATCCTGACCGGCCTGTTCTTCCTGCCGCCGAGCGTCGCCTTCTTCGTCGCAACGCAGAAGATGTTTGCGGGCGTCGATTCATTCACCCTGCTGGCAATCCCCTTTTTCATCCTCGCCGGCAACATCATGAACAAGGGCGGCATCGCCATCCGGCTGGTGAACCTCGCCAAGCTGATCGGCGGACGCCTGCCGGGCTCGCTTGCCCATACCAACGTGATCGCCAACATGCTGTTCGGCTCGATCTCGGGCTCGGCGATCGCGGCGGCCGCCGCCGTCGGCGGCACCATGGCGCCCCTGCAGAAGAAGGAAGGCTACGACCCGACCTTCTCCGCCGCCGTCAACATCGCCTCGGCGCCCTCCGGCATCCTGATCCCGCCGAGCGGTCCGCTGATCCTGTTCTCGCTGGTTTCGGGCGGCACCTCGATCTCCGCGCTCTTCATCGGCGGCTACGTGCCCGGCCTGCTGATGGGCCTTTCGGTGATGATCGTCGCCGGCGTCATTGCCAAACGGCGGAAGTTTCCGGTCTCGGAAATCCCCGGCTTCGGCGAAGCCGCGAAGATCGTCTGGCAGGCCCTGCCGCCACTGCTGATGGTGGTGGTCGTGATCGGCGGCATCGTCATCGGCGCCTTCACGGCGACCGAGGGCGCGGCCGTGGCCGTCCTCTACTCCTTCGTCCTGTCGCTGATCTACCGGCTTGCAACCTGGCGCGAATATGTCGATGTGCTGAAAAGCTCGATGGTCACCAGCGCCGTCATCCTGTTCCTGATCGCGGCGTCAGGGGTGATGTCCTATGTCATGACCATCACCGGCATTCCGGACGCGATCGCTGATGCGCTTCTGACCTTCAAGAACCCGATCGTCATCTTGCTGATCATGAATATCTGCCTGCTGATCATCGGCTTCTTCATGGACCTGACTCCGGCGGTGCTGATCTTCACCCCGATCTTCCTGCCGATCGCGCGGGAAGTGGGCATGGACCCGGTCCAGTTCGGCCTGATGATGATCTTCAACCTCGGCATCGGCTCGATGACGCCGCCGGTGGGCTCGGTCCTGTTCGTCGGCTGCAGCATTGCCGGCGTCAGCATCGAGAAGGTGGCAAAGCCGCTGCTGCCCTTCTTCATCACGCTGGTGATCGCCCTCCTGATGATCACATACATCCCGGCGCTCACGCTCGGCCTGCCGCGCCTGCTGGGTCTGATGTAGGGCGCTGCCCTCTGCTACACCGGCTGCGGCGCCCTGCGCCGCGCCTTTCACTAAAATCCGGAACATTGTCATGCGCACCCTGAAAAACTGGAAACTTGCCGAGCAGAACGACCACGCCGTAAGGCTCATCGTCGATGACCGCCACAGCCTGGACATCTCCGTTCTCGAGGAGACGCTGTTCAGGGTAGCGTTGCGCAAGGATGGGACGTGGCGGCTCGACCGCACCTGGTCGATCGCGCCGACGGAAGACGTCCCCGCCGAAGGCCGCTCCCGCGACGACCTTGCCGGGTTTTCGCGCCCCCGGGCCGAGGTCAAGATCGACACGGACGCATGTCGGCTGACGATCGCCACCGCCACGCTGCGCGTGACGGTCGAACGGCCGCTGACCCTGCGCTGGGAACATCGCACGGCAGAAGGAAACTGGGCCCTCGTGGCCGAGGAGCGGCCGACCGGCGCCTACATGCTGGGTATCGGCGACCACCGCAACAGCCACTTCCTGCTGCGCAAGCCGGGCGAGCGGGTTTACGGCCTCGGCGAGAAAGCGGGTGACCTCGAGCGTTCCGGACGCCGCTTCGAGATGCGCAATCTCGATGCGATGGGCTACGATGCCCGCACCACCGACCCGCTCTACAAGCACCTGCCGGTAACATTTACCGTGACGCCCGAGGCCGGCGCGTTCTCGCTGTTTTACGACAACCTGTCGTCGTGCTGGTTCGATATCGGCAACGAGTTCGACAATTATCACAAGCCGTTTCGCGCCTATCGCGCCACCGATGGCGACCTCGACTATTATTTCGCCTGGGCGACGAAACTGCTCGACCTCGTCCGCAACCACACCCGCCTGACCGGCGGGACCGCCTTCATGCCGCGCTGGGCGCTCGGCTATTCGGGCTCCACCATGGCCTATACCGACCGACCGAACGCGCAGCAGGAACTCGAAGGCTTTCTGGCGCAGCTCGCCGAGTACGATATTCCCTGTGACAGCTTCCAGATGTCGTCGGGCTATACATCCATCGACGGCAAGCGCTATGTCTTCAACTGGAACGAAGACAAGTTTCCCGATGTCGAAGGCATGACGCGCCACTATGCGGCCGCAGACGTCACGCTGATTGCCAACATCAAGCCCGCTTTGCTGCAGGACCATCCACGCTTCCGCGAAGCGCTGGAGGCCGGCCTGTTCATCCGCGACAGCGAGAGCGAAGGCTACGCAGACGCCGTCTTCTGGGACGATTCCGGCGCCCATCTGGACTTCACCAATCCCGCCGCCGTGGCGTGGTGGAAGGACGGCGTGACCACGCAGCTTCTTGAACGCGGCATCGCCTGCACCTGGAACGACAACAATGAATATGAAATCTGGGACGACGGCGCCCGGTGCCACGGCTTCGGCCGCGAAATTCCGATCGCCCTGATCCGGCCGCTGCATTCCATGCTGATGAGCCGGGCGTCCCGCGACGCCCAGCAGGCATTCGCGCCTGAGAGCCGCCCCTATCTCATTTCCAGGGCCGGATGCCCCGGCATCCAGCGCTACGCCCAGACATGGACCGGCGACAACTACACCCGCTGGGAAACCCTGCGCTACAATATCCGCATGGGCCTCGGGCTCTCGCTGTCCGGCATCTATAATATAGGTCACGATGTCGGCGGTTTTTCCGGTCCGAAGCCCGAGCCGGAGCTGTTCGTGCGCTGGGTCCAGAACGGCATCTTCCATCCCCGTTTCACCATTCACTCATGGAACGACGACGGAACCGCGAACGAGCCGTGGATGTACCCGGACGTCCTGCCGCTGATCCGGCAGGCGATCAGGTTGCGCTACCGGCTGCTGCCCTATCTCTACACCCAGACCTGGATGGCGACGTGCGCGCACGAGCCGATCCTGCGCCCGACCTTCCTCGATCATCCCGACGATCAGCGCACCTACGACGAAACCGACGACTTCATGCTCGGAAGAGACATTCTGGTTGCCAATGTCGTCGACAAGGCGGCCACCGAACGGGACGTCTACCTGCCCGAAAACGCCACCGGGTGGTGGGACGCGCGAAGCGGTCAGTATCACGCGCCGGGCACGTCCGTGACCGTTCCGGTCGCGCTTGACAGCATTCCCCTGTTCATTCGCGCCGGCGCGGTCATTCCCCTCTGCGACGAAACCTCCCGTGCTCATGAGGATGCCGACCGCGGCAGAACGATCGCGCTGTTTCCGGTGCCTGATCGGTTCGAGAGCGAACGCGTTCATTACGACGATGACGGGCAAACGACCGGATGGCAGTCCCCCGAGGCCCATGCGATCACCACGTTCCGGTTTTCCGGCGACGGGGATGCACTCTCCCTTTCCCGTGCGGTTTCGGGTCAATATCAGCCCGGCTTCCGGCACCATCATGTATGGCTGCCGCAAGCAGAGACACGGCGACTGCGCTGCAATGGCTTCGACGCGACGCCCGGGCAGGCGCCGCGCGATGAACTCTCCGGATATCTGGGCTGACGCGCGCCGCACACGCCGATGTGGCTGGCGACAGGGATATAGCCACGCGTGACGTCCAGCGTTTCCTCCTAATCCTGGACTATTGCAGCAATTTGGCTCTCTATCCCGCCATTGAGCCCTGTTTCCGCGACCAGCAGCCCCCGTTCCCGGCTGTCTGGGGCAAGCACGATCCGGCCTCCATAACGCCGGCCGCTGGGCGCTTCATCCGCGATTTCCCAGACGCGAAAATCCATCTTGTTGACGGGGCCATTTCGCCCCGGAAGCCAACCACGCAGAAATCGCGGGTTATGGGCGCGACGTTCCGGGGTCGTTCGACCTTGGCGTTACGCGGGAACAGGGCGTATTACGCCGTTAACGCATTTCGCCAAGGCGCTTCCGTCCGGTCTTTTCGCTCCACTCGGCCCATGTTTTGTCGATGAGCGCCGGATCGGCGACGGCCTTGAGGCCGGTGGCGGCGATGGTTTTGGCGGCGTGCACGAAGGCCTTGTGGGCGGCCGGGCTCTTGCCTTGGGCGACCACCTGCCAGGTGTGGGGATTGGTGCCGATTGCCCAGGCCGGCGTCCAGCACTGCGCGGTTGGAATAACCCAGCTGACATCACCGACATCGGTGGAACCGGCGCGGAAATGCGACTTGCCCTCAAAGGCCCTCAGCCCCCGGTGGAGAGGCTGAGACCCGTCGACCCGGCTGTTGGAAAGCGCATCCTCCCGAACCTGATAGAGCCGGACGCTGCTGTCGATCGCCTCCTGCGAAAACGTCGCCTGAATGTCCTTCGCGAAAGCCTCGTCGGCCTCATCGAAGGGCACGGGCCCGAGCGCCGTCATCTGCTCGTGCATCGCCGTTTCGAGCGTGATGTTGGGCAGCAGGCTGTTGGTCGCCTTGCCGAGCCCCAGCTCGACGCTGGTCTCCGTCATCATGGCGGCACCTTCGGCAATCTTCTTCACCCGTTCGGCGAGCGCCCGCGCGCCGCCGATTTCCGGAGCTCTGATCATGTAGCGGCCGGCCGCGTGCGCCTGCACGACGTTGGCCGCGACGCCGCCGGTCTCGGTGATCGCGTAATGGATCCGGCAATCGGACGGGATATGCTCGCGCAGGAAATTGATACCGATATTGGTGAGCTCCAGCGCATCGAGCGCGGAACGGCCGAGATGGGCGGCGTTGGAGGCGTGGGCGGCCACGCCCTTGAAGCGGATATCGTATTCGATGACGGCGAGATTATTGGTGGAGCGCACGCCATTGAAGGGCGCGGGATGCCAGGTCAGCGCGAGATCGACATCGTCGAACACGCCGGCCTCGGCCATGATCGTCTTGGCGCCGCCGCCCTCTTCCGCCGGGCAGCCATAATAGCGCACGGTCGCGGCAACGCCGTTCTTTTCCAGATGTCGGGCAAGCCCCACCGCCGCCAGAAGCGAGCCCGCGCCAAGCAGGTTGTGGCCGCAGCCATGGCCGCTTGCGCCCGGATTGTCGGATTTTTCCTCGGCGATACCGGCGACCTGGTTCATGCCGGCCAGCGCATCAAATTCGCCGAGGATCGCGATCACCGGCCTGCCGCCGCCATACTCCCCGCAAAAGGCAGTCTCGATGCCGGCGACGCCGCGCGTGACGGAAAACCCGTATTTCTCCAGAAGTGCGGCCTGGAGCTTCGCCGATTCGAATTCCTCGAATTTCAGTTCGGCAAGCTCCCATATCCGGTCGGAGAGTTCGATGAATTCCGGCTTCAATGCCTCGATTTCATTCGCGAGTTGTTCGATCGCCTGCTGCGTCATGGGGAGGTCCTGTTTGCTGCCGCGGCAGCGGGTCTGGGGTCATGAAAGGTCGCGCGGCCCATGTCGACGGGCCGCGGGATAAGGGTGTTTGAGGAGAAACGCCGCGCCGCAGATGCAGCGCGGCGACGAGCCGGTCAGTCGACCGAGACTTCCCATACGCGGGGATTGCCCTGCCATACGGGGGAGCCTTCAAGGCTCGCGGTCGCGGCCCAGATGTCGACCATGTCGTACATGAACAGGCCCGGCATATCCTCAAGCATCAGCGTGTGGAAATCGTCGAAGATCTGCTGGCGCATTTCCTGATCGGTTTCGCGATAGGCGGCGTCGAGCAGTTCTACGGCCTCCGGATTCTCCCACATCAGCGAGGTGTTCTCATCCTTGTCGCCGACATAGAAGCTCATCATCAGCGCCGGGTCGAGACGCGGCGAGACCGACTGCGAGATCACCTGGTAATTGCCCGAACGGCGGCGTTCAACCTGGGTGGCGTAGTCGAGCACCTCGATCTGAACGTTGAGGCCGGCCTGCTGCATCATCGCCTGGGCAATGATTGCCGCCGGATAGCTTGGCACATTGCCGCGACGGTTGGCGATGATCGAGATCGGCTCGCCGTTATAGCCGGCGTCCTGCAGCCCCTTCTTCGCAGCCTCGATATCGTAGGGCAGGCACTCTTGCTGGGTCTCGCTGTAATAGATCGAGTTGGTCGCGATCATCGAGCAGTTGGGCGTGCCGGTTCCGTTGGAGGCGGCGGCAACAAGCTGCGGCAGATCGAGCGCCATGGCCATGGCGCGGCGAACGCCCGGATTGGACAGAACCGGATCGCGGGTCTGCATGTAGAACAGGTTCTTGCCGTTGTTGACGGCGACGATGAGCTTGCTGTCATCGCGATCCTCGAATTCCGGCATCAGGTCCGGCGAGACTTCGGCGAGATCGAGCGCGCCGGACTGGATGCCGGCCTTCACCGTCGAGGCATCCGGAACCACCATGAACTTGACGCCATCGGCGAGCGGGTTCTTGGCCCCGACCGTGCCGTCCGGTTCGCCGTCGTTCGGCGGCGAGACATAGGCGTCATTCTTGGCGAGATGGACATATTCGCCCTTCTTCCACTCGTCCCACTTGAACGGGCCCGTGCCGATCGGCGCGACGAAGCTGCCGTCCTCGCCCACGGATTTCGGCGAGATGATGCCGGTGAAGCCGCATTCCGGGCGGGCCATCAGGCCGAGGAAGACCGCCGAGGGCTCGGCAATCGTCATCGTCACGGTCGCATCATCGACCTTCTCGACGCCGGTCAGCTTGACCACGCGGCTGCCGTCGAAATCCGGCAGGCAGCGCCACTTGCTGTCGGCGTCCATGTAGCGGTTCATGGACCAGACCACGTCGTCGGCGGTCATCTTGTCGCCATTGTGGAAGGTGACGTCATCGCGCAGCGTGAAGGTATAGGTCAGCGCGTCATCGGACATCGAGACCGACTTTGCGAGAAGCGGCTTAACCGCGCCATCCTCGGTATAGCCGACCAGACCTTCGAGAATGTGCATCATGATCGCGTCGGTATTGCCGTCACGATTGACGCCCGGATCGTTGGAGCGGAGGTCGGAAGAGAGCGCGACGACGATATCGCGCGCGGCCGCCGTCTGGGTAAGCGCCGCCAGCATCACGCCGGCCAGGAGTAGTTTCTTCATGTTTATCCCTCTTTGGTTCTGTTTTCAGGCCTTCAAAGTCCGGTGAAACAGGCGCGGGCGAGCCGGCCGATCGTCTCGAGTGCCACCGTATAGCCGGGAAGCCCGTCCGGCATGGTGAGCGGTACCCCGTCCGTGTAGGCGGCGAGGATGAAGAGCGGCGCGCCGTCGCGATAGACGATGCCCGCATCCATGCGTCCGCGCTTTCCCCTTCCACCCTTGCTGGCGATCACCGTGTCGAAGGGAAGGCGCGCGTGAATTCCGTAGCGCAGGACCTGCGATTTCAGCATTTTCAGCGCGAAGGCCGACAGCTCCTGCGAGATGCCGAGCCGCGCCGAGGCCGCGGCATCGGTCTGGGCGGCCAGGATCATGTCGAGCAGCATCACCTGGTCGGCGGCCGTCGTCACCGTCACCGCGTCGAGCGGATGGTCGTGGGGCAGCGCGATCGGCGGGATCAGGAAGCGGTGATGGGTGCCGGTCATGCCGATTGCCGCGCAATAGGCCTGGACCTCTTCCAGCGTCAGCCGTTCGAACACCATATGGGTGCAAACATTGTCGGAAAGCGTGATCATGCCGGCAATCGCATCGCGCAGCGACAGCACCATGCCGGGCGTCATGTGGCGCAGCACGCCGCTTGCCACCTGTTCGGCGTGGCGCGGCTCATAGACGATCTTCTCGTCGAAGCTGAGCCGCCCCTCCCCGATCGCCTGCAGCGCGGCCATCATGATCGAGATCTTGCGGGTCGAGGCCGACGGGGTCTCCTCGGTCGCGCCGCGCTCGATGGTTTCGCCTGTCAGCAGGTTCTTGACCTTGAAGCGGACGGTGAAATCCTGCGCATCGCAGATTTTGGCGAGTTCGGCGGCCGTCGCTTCGGTCTTTTCGGTTGTGTCAGTCATCGTGTTCCTCCAGACGCCATTTGAGCTTCACGCCACCGCTCTCGTTGAAATCGAGGGCCGGAATGGCCGAAAGCAGACGTTGCGTATAGGCATGCTGCGGCCGGTCGAAGATCTCGTCGCGCGGGCCTTCCTCGACGATTCTACCGTGCTGCATCACGATCACCCGGTCGGCAATCTGCTCGACCACGGAAAGGTCGTGGCTGATGAACAGGCAGGAAAAGCCGTGCTTCTTCTGCAGGTCGGCGAACAGCGCCAGCACTTGCGCCCTGACCGTCACGTCGAGCGCGGACACCGGCTCGTCGGCGATCAGCAGTTTCGGCTCGCGCACAACGGCACGGGCGATTGCAACGCGCTGGCGCTGGCCGCCGGAGAGCTCGTGCGGCAGGCGGTCGGCGAATTCGCCGGGCAGGCCCACTTCGGCAAGGGTCGCGAGCGCCCGCCTGCGCCGTTCGGCGGAGCTCAGCCCCGGCATGGTGCGCAGTGCCTCTTCGACGAGCTTCACAATGGTCATGCGCGGGTCGAGCGAGGAATACGGGTCCTGAAACACCATCTGGCAATTCTGCCGATAGTGCGCCCAGTCCTGTTCCCGCGGCTTGCCGTTGAACAGGATATCGCCCTCAGTCTGGTGAATGAGGCCGGCGATGGTGCGGCCGAGCGTGGTCTTGCCGGAACCCGAGCCGCCGACCAGCGCCACCACCTCGCCCTGGCGGATATCGACCGAGACCCCGTGTAGCGCACGCTTGGCCTGCCCCTTGCGAAACAGCGCACCGGCCTTGTGGTAGTCGACGATCACGTTTTCGACGGAAAGCACCGGCGTATCGTCCGGCGGGAATGTCCGCGTTTCACCGCGCCCCGGCAGCGACGACAGCAGCTTGCGGGTATAGGCATGTTGCGGGTTGGTCAGGATGTCGTCGGTGGTGCCGGTCTCGACGACGACGCCCTTTTCCATCACCGCGATCCGGCTGGTATAGCGCGCGACCATCGGCAGGTCGTGGCTGATCAGCAGAACCGCCGTACCTTCGGCGCGAGTCAACTCTACCATCAGCTCCATCACGTCGCGCTGGATCACCGCGTCGAGCGCCGTGGTCGGCTCGTCGGCGATCAGCAGCGCCGGCTTCAGCAGCATCACCGAGGCCAGCATGATGCGCTGGCGCATGCCGCCGGAAAACTCGTGCGGATAGGCTGACAGCGCGCCCTTCGGATCGACGATGCCGACCCTTTCCAGCATGGCAAGGATCGCATCCCGGCGTTTTTCTCGGGAAAGCCCGGTATGGAGCTTCAGCCCCTCTTCCAGCTGCCGCCCGATGGTCATCGACGGGTTGAGCGAGGTCATCGGCTCCTGGAACACCATGCCGATCCGCGCGCCGCGCAGCGATCGAAGATCACGCGGGCTCATGGTCAGCGTATCGCGGCCCTCGAACACCGTCTCGCCGCTCACGGGCGTGATGCCGGCGGGCAGAAGCGACATCAGCGCGCGGGTCGCCAGCGTCTTGCCGGAGCCGGATTCGCCGACAATGCCGAAGATCTCGCCGGGACGGACATCGAAAGAGACATTGTCGACGAGCTTGACGCCATTGCCGAGGGAAAGCGTCAGCTCGCGAACGGAAAGGAGAATATCCTTCATCATTTCAGCCCCCTCATGCGCGGGTCGAGCCGGTCGCGCAACGCGTCGCCCAGAAGATTGATGCCGAGCAGCGTGAGCGCGATGCAGAGGCCGGGGAAAACGCCGAGCCAGACGGCCTGCTCGATGAACGGCCGGCCGGCGGCCAGCATGTTCCCCCAGGTGGGCGCCGGCGGCGGCACGCCGAGGCCGAGGAAGGAGAGCGCGCTTTCCGAAAGAATGGCCCAGCCGAACATGGTGGTCGCCAGCACCGACATCGGGGCCAGGCAATTGGGCAAGATATGGCGGAACACCGTGTAGAACTCGCTATTGCCCATCAGCTTAGAGGCTTCGATGAATTCCGCTTCGCGCAGCGTCAGCACCACGCCGCGCACCAGCCGCGCCATCGACGGCGTGTAGGCAATGCCGAGCGCGAAGATGATGCCGTACTGGTTGGCCCCGAAAACGGCGAGCAGGCCGAGCGCCAACAGGATACCCGGAAAGGCGAGCAGCGCATTGTTGACGGCCATGATCAGCCCGTCGGTGAGGCCGCGCGTATAGCCGCTGACGAGGCCGATCAGCGTGCCCATGACAATGGTGAAGGTGACGGTGAGCGTGCCGATCCACACGCTGGCGCCGGCGCCGACCATGATCCGGCTGAGCACGTCGCGGCCGAATTCGTCGGTGCCCATCCAATGGGCAAAGCTCGGCGGCTTCAGCCGGGCGACGAAATCGAGTTTGAGCGGGTCGTAGGGCGTCCAGAACGCGCCGAGAAGCGCGACAACGAGCAGGAGACCGATCAGGAAACCGCCGATCGCGGCATTATAGGAAAGTTTTCTCATTGTGCCGTCACCCGGGGATCGAACAGCGGATAGAACAGGTCGATGATCAGGTTGACGACGACATAGGAGAGCGCGACGAACAGCAGGCAGCCCTGAATGACCGGGTAATCACGCTGGAAAATGCTGTCGACCATCAGCCGGCCGAGCCCGGGGATCGAGAACACGGTCTCGATCACCGCAATGCCGCCGAGCAGGTTGCCGAGGATCAGGCCGATCATCGTCCAGGTCGGGCCGAAGGCGTTCTTGAAGGCGTGACGCCATAGAACGGCCATTTCGGAAAGCCCCTTGGCGCGGGCATGGGTGATGTAATCGAGGCGCAGGACTTCGAGCGTCGAGGCGCGGGACATGCGCAGCAGTACGCCCATCTCATGCATCACAAGCGTGGCGACCGGCAGGATGATATAGATCAGCCCCTCGGTGAGATTGTCGCGCAGCGACACGTAGCCGAGCACCGGAAGCCAGCCAAGCTCGAGACCGAACAGCAGGAGAAGCAGAAGGCCGAGCCAGAAGGTCGGGATCGAAAGAAGCAGCGTCGCCGTTCCGACAAGCGCGAGGTCCGTCACCGAATTCTGCCGCCACGCCGCGATAATGCCCGCGGGCACGGCCAGAATGGCGGCCAGCACCACCGCGATCAGCACGATCTCGCCGCTGATGACGAAGCGCGCGGCGACCAGCGGCAACACCGGCTCGTCATTGATGATCGAGCGGCCAAGATCGCCGGAGAGCGCGTTCTCGCTCCAGATCAGAAATTGCTGCGGCAGCGGTTTGTCGAGGCCAAGCTCGGTCTCGAGCGCGGCGATCTGTCGGTCATCGGCCATTTCGCCGAGCAACAGTTCCGCCGGATTGCCGGGAATGAGACGGATCAGGCCGAACACCGTGATCGATACGATGATCACCGTCGGTATCGCCATCGCGACGCGATGGAGGAAAAATCTGAGCATCAGAACCCCTCTGAGCCCTGCCCTTGCGGCGGCAGGTTTGTTTATTGTCAAAAGTATGACGAAGCGAAAAAGATACCGCAACACTATGATAATCTTCATAGGAATATGCAGTCGTGCTCACCGTCCAAGGACATGTTTCATCAGGGAAACCGGCAAAGGGGCCGGTCTACTCGTCCACCTGAGAGCGTTCGATCTGGCGCTTCAAAGCCGCCATCAGCCCCTTCGCGGCAAGCGACATCGGTACGCCCTCGGCAGTCGCGATCCCGAAGCGCTGCGTCAGCCTGGGCTCGAACGGCCGTTGCACCACGGGCAGGTGCTTGTAGAGATTGGCGTAGAAACTGCTCGCAAGCGCAATCCCCAACCCCTCGGCGGCATAGGCGCAGGCGGAGGAGTTGGAATGCGTTTCGATGCGCACGTCGGCACGCACGGCCTCGTTCTGCAACAGCCGGTCGAGCATCACCCGATGGGCGCGCAGCCGGCCGAGCATGATCAGCGGTTCGCCGCGCAGATCCTCCGGCCGGATGACGTCGCGGGCAGCGAGCGGGTGGTCCCGTTGCATGACGGCCACGCTTCGCCCCTCGGCAACGATCTCGAGCCGGATGCCGGGACTGATTTCGCCCTCGTGGCGCAGGAAGCCGAAATCGATCACACGCTGGTCGATCATCCGCTGAATGGTCATGGTTGTCTCGAAAAAGGTCTCGACCCTGACGCCGGGAAAACCCTCGCGATAATCCTTCAGCATGGCGGGCGCGAAATTTTCCCACATGCTGCTCGGCAGGCCGATGCGCACCGCCTCGGTTTCCGACGCGCCGGTGCGGATCTCATCGGCAAGCTGGCTGAAGCGGGCCAGGTTCAGCAAAACGGTCTTCGCCTCCGCCTCCAGCGTGCGCGCCTCCGGCGTCGGCACCAGCCTTCCCTTGACGCGCTGAAACAGCGTCAGATTGAGATCGGATTCCAGGTGCTGGATCATGCGGCTGACGCCCGACTGGCTGAGCCCTGTGCTCTTGGCAGCCCCCATCGTAGAGCCCGTCGAAAGCACCGCGCGGAAAACTTCGAGCTGTTTTATATTCATGGCATCCGTCGCTGCTTGCATTGCGCTACTATCAAGCGTTACGCCATCTTCTCGGTCCTGTCGCGCACCATTTCCGTTGCTGGCTTAACGCGGCCACCGTCGATCTCAAGTCGCCAATCGGTTTCTGTTATCCTGAATAACCCCGGGAACTGTAGACACCTTACGGCTACCGCAAACTGCATGATAACCTGCTGGATCAGCGGGAGACGTGCTGCCCGAAGGCCTCACTTCGAAGTGATTTGCCTACCTTGCCGCAATTGCTATCTGGCCCGATGAATGTCGTTTCGTCCTAGGAGGAACAAGCCCTTCCGGGGTGAGTTCATTCCTGTTCGGCAGAGCCTGCAAGAAACCGAGCCTCGAATTCGCCGGCCGGAACGGGATGGCCGAACAGATAGCCCTGCACCTCGCCGCAGCCGTGCTTGCGCAGAAGCGCTAGCTGCGAGTTGGTCTCGACCCCTTCCGCGATTACCTCCATCCCGAAGCTCCGTCCAAGATAGAGGATTGCTCTGACCACGGCCTCGTCTTCCGGGTCGCTGTCCACATCACGTACAAATGTGCGGTCAATCTTGAGGCGCGATACCGGGTAGCGCTTTAGAAAGCTGAGGGAAGCGAAGCCCGTGCCATAATCGTCAAAGGCGAGGCCGACACCAAGCGTCCTGAGAGCGTTCAGAAGCCTCAGTGTATCGCGGTCGTTATGGAGCAGGATGTTTTCGACGAGTTCCAGTTCAAGCGCCTCCGCGGGTAGGTCGGCTTCTGAAAGGATGGCCCTGACGTTCTCGAGAAGATTTCCTTGCCGGAATTGGACTTCAAACAGGTTTACGCCGATTTTGAAACCCGTTTGCCTCTCGCGCCACTTCGCCGCCTGGCGGCAAGCTGTGCGCAGGATCCAGTCTCCGATCTCCGGGGCTGTCTGTTTCTGACCGAGAATGTCGATGAAAGAGGCCGGGCTCAGAAGGCCTCTCTCCGGGTGGTTCCAGCGGATAAGCGCTTCTGCTCCAGTCAGTCGGAGAGAATCCGCTGAGAACTGCGGCTGATAGAAAAGTTCGAACTCCTGCCTGATGAAAGCGCGTCTGAGCTCCTCTTCAAATGCTCGTCGCGCCACCGCAACGTCCCTGAGCGCCGGTTCGAAGATTTTAAACTGGCCTTTGCCCGCTGCCTTTGCGCGATACAGTGCAAGATCTGCGGCACCCATGAGTTCGTCGGGGCACTGGCTGTGGCGGGGCGCAAAAGCGATACCGATACTCACCCCGATTTCTGCCTTCTGCCCAGAAAACGCATATGGTTCGCAAATGGCTGACAGGATTTGCGCTGCGATCATCCGAGCATGGCGATCCTCGCTGCCATCGTAGAGGATGACAAATTCATCGCCGCCAAGCCTGGCGACCATTTTTGCATCGCTGCAGGTCGACAACAGCCGCGCGGCGACCTCCTTGAGCACAGCGTCGCCGACAGAATGTCCGTGTGTATCGTTGGTTTCCTTGAAACGATCGAGGTCCAGCAGCAGCACGGTGCAAGGCTTTCCCGCATCGAGCGTTTCGCCAATCTGCTCTCGCCATGCGCCCCGGTTGGGCAGGTCCGTCAAGGGATCAAGGGAAGCAAGCCGGAACAGTCGATCTTCGTGTTCCTTTCGTTCGGTTATGTCGCGGATGATAGCCCCGACATTGCTTTTTGCGCCCTCTCTCCAGACCGAGAGAGAAAACTCGGCCGGAAATTCCGTACCGTCTTTCCTGAGGCCGGAAAGCTCGACAATGCGGTCGGCGAGCTGCAACTGCTCGCCCTGCCTCAGTCTTTCCACCTCTGCCTTGTATAATGGCAGCCAGCTGTCGGGAACAAGAAGCTCGGTCGAGCGGTTCAAAATCTCCGCTTCCTGATAACCGAAAATCCGTTCCGCCGAACGGTTCCAGAACGTGATCAGGCTCTGACTGTTCGAAAACAGAATCGCATCTGCCGATGTGCGGGCAATGCTTTCAAAGCGGGCCTGATTGATGGATCGAATGAAATCGAGCCTTCTCGTTTCCATGTGTTCCATCACCAGTGATGCGATATCGCTCAGGTGCTCGCGATCCTGTTCAGTGAACGAGAAGCGCGGCTTGGTATCAATCAGACAGACCGTGCCCAGTTTTTCGCCCGACGGGGTAGCAAGCGGTTTGCCCGCATAGAATCGAATGAAAGGCGGGCCGAGCACCAGGGGATTGCTCGAAAATCTCGGGTCTTTTGTCGCGTCCGGGACCACCAGGATATCGTCCCGCATGATGGCATGGGTGCAAAACGAGACCTCCCGGCTGGTCTCGCAGATGTCGAGGCCGACATGTGACTTGAAGAACTGGCGATCCCGCTCGATAAGCGAGATCAACACAATCGGAACGTTGAACAGCCGGGAAGCAAGTCCCGTCAGTCGCTCGAAGCTTTGTTCGGGAGGCGTATCCAGCAAGTGATATTCTTCCAGCGCAAGGAGCCGATCTTCTTCGTTCTCAGGAATCGGGTATGGCCTGGCTCTGTCGTCACACATGGGAAACTCCATAAAATGAACTCTCTGAGATCTTGCTAAATTTATATATGGTGTAGCAAGCTGATGAAATTGGCGCAAAACTGTTCATCTGGGATCTTCGGTGATCTGGGCCTTCCATCTGCTCAGCAAGTTCTATGAGCGCACCAGCGTCGTCATCACGACAATACTGAGCACAGAGACATACCTTCAAAGTGCGTCAGTTCTCGACGGTAAACCAACGGCACGTCTCGGTGGAAAACAACAACCATGGCATGACCCGCGCCGCCGAGACCGAGATCATCGGGATGATCACGGGCGTCAATTAAGTCGACGGGGCGAGCGACCCATGGCCCTGCTACGCAGGTTTTGCCGCAAAAATGCCACATTTCGCAGTCCGCCCCTTGACCTCGCATCCGGGTTTTCTCAAAAATCTGCGCCATGACCGCGTCTCGCGCAGCACTCCGACGGCAGATCGCAAGGCTTGCCGAAATTCCCCAGATTTTCAAACCGTCCGTACTGCCGGCGCGGTGGGATGGGGATGCCCCGGAAATCCGCGACGCCCGCCGGCAGATCGCGATCCAGGATTTCTTCTACAAAACCCTGCCCCCATTCGATCTGCCGGTCTGCCTGCTTGATCGCGACGGCACGGTTATCCTGAGCGACGGAGAAGCCGATGCGCTGCCGCGTCGTTTCGACCTGCCGCCGGGCGACCAACAAGGCTTCGCCTTCAGAGAACATGAAAACCTGCTGCAGGTCATTCTGGCGGTCAGACACTACTGGCCGCAAGCGCCGGAGGGGGCCGAGTGGCTTGCGCTGGAAATCGACCGCACATTCTTCGAAAAACATACGCCGCTCGATGTCGCGCCGCTGACCGCCAGCGAATATCAGTTGATCGCGCAGCTTCTGGCCGGTCACGAACTGAAGGACGCGGCCGAAAGGCTTGGCGCTTCCTACGGTACCAAGCGCAAGCAGCTGCAGGTCATCTTCCAGAAATTCGGCGTCACCAATCAGGCAGCACTGGCCCGCTCGATCTCCGCAAGCCTGATGAGCTATTTCATCGCCACCTTTTCCGGCACCCGGGACCATAGTCCGGAGCGCGAGCTTCTGGCCTGCCATTTCGCAGGCAGGGTGACGGTCCATTCCGTTGCGCTTCAAAACGGCGCCGAACTGCCGATCTGGGAATTCGGCGCGCGCAGCGGCAAGCCATGTCTGTTTTTCCACGGCCTGTTATCACCGACGCTCTACTGCGAAGACAAGGTCGATATTTTGCGACGCCATGGCCTGCGCTTTCTGGCGGCGCCCCGGTTTTTCGTCGATGGGATCGACCATTCGGATCCGTTGCGTTTTCTCGAGACCTATACCGAGGCGGTTGCCGAAATGGTGCATCACCTCATCGGCGGACCGGTGACATGCGTCGCGGTCAATTCCGGGGTCTCGTGGGCCACGCATTTCGCTGCCCGCCACCCCGGCCTTGTCGAGAACCTGGTGATTGCCGGCGCGCCGTTTCCGCCATCGAAATCCGCGCCGGCATCGGAACGCAGCATGCAGGCCGCCCTGACGAGCGCCGTCCGCCAGCGACCGATCGTGATCGGCGCCATCGTCAAGGCCTATGCAGCACTGGCGCGCTCCCCTGCCCTTGCCGCGCGCGCCTACCGTCACGCCTATCGCGAAAGCCCTGCCGATCTGGCCGTGATCGACCAATCCATCGAGGCCGGCTGGGCGCTTTCGTGGTTGCGGCTGATCGGCGAACGGTCATCGGCAAGCGTGGTCGCCGATCTCGCCGTCAATCAACGCGGCTGGGATCAGGATATCGGCGGGCTGGAGATGCCGGTCCTGTTTCTTCAGGGCGCCGACGACAAGATGTCGCCCCCCGCGCCCATTGCGGCTTTGGCCGAGACCAATCCGAATGCAGATTGCAGGATCATTCCAGAGGTCGGCCATCACGTCGCCGCCAGTCGTTTCGAAATGCTGGCCAGCACCCTTGCCGAAGTCTCCTGTTCGGAAAAGAAGTCCGCACAGGCCGGCAGGGAAGCACGCGCCGCCGCGCCGCCGATGCGCTAACCCTCAGGCGGGTCCTGAGCTTCCGGCAGCGGCGCGCACATCAGCGTTTGCCGGCCGCGCGCCATCTCGATTGCAAACAACGCCTCGGCACGCTCCAGCCGCGCTTTCGCCAGCGCCGTTTCGGCGGCGCATTGCTCGGCATCGGGCGCTGCGGAAAGGGATATCCGCGCCGTCGCAATGGCGGCATCGGCCGCGGCGAGCGCGCGACGGGCAGCGGCCGTGTTCAGCACGGTTTCGTTGTAGCGGTTCAGAAATTCACGGTGGTTTTCGCGCGCCGCCAGGATCGTCTCCAGCAGGCGGATGCGCGCACGATCGGTCAGCCGCAGGCTGTCGCCCTGATCGATCAGCGGCAACACATAACCAACCAGGAACTGAAGGCTGAGACCGCCATCCTCGCTCATAAAGGTCGGGAGCGCCGCCGTCAGCTTGGTAAAGCGCGATTTCCTGGCGAGATCGAGCTGGGCGCCGGCAGCTTCGACCAGAAGATTTTCCAGCGCCTGGCTGCCGGAAGCCGAAAAACAGCTTTCGCCGTTCTCCGCAACAGATTTCGGCAGGCTCGCCAGCGCCGGCAGGACGGATCTTGACGCCGCAACCGGCGCACCGCCTGCCTTCAGGCCGGCCAGCGCCAGAACCTTGCTTTCTTCCGTCTCCATCGCCATGGCAATGGCGTTCGCTTCGCTCCGCACCGCGGCAATCCGCGCACTCATCGCGTCAACCTCCACCACCGAGACCGTGCCGAGTTTCTGTTCGGCACGCATCGATTTCGCCTGGCAGGAAAGCGCATCCGCCTCCAGCAGCGTGTGTCGGCGCTTGAAATCCATCTCGCTCAACGAAGCATAGGCGGCAAGCAACGCCCCCAGCGCGTTGCGGTAGGAAAGCTGATACTGGACCGGAATGAGTTCTTCGGCGATGGCGATATTGCGGCTGTCGAGCCCGAGCAGCGCATAGGCGATATCCCAGTTGACGCCGAGCACGACATTGGCGTTGTCGGTCATCCCGTTGCGCCGATCATAGGTGACGAAGTCGCGCGCTTCCACCGAAAGGCGCGGAAACCGGCGCGAGCGGGTTTCGTCGAGCGCCAGTTCCGCTTCGGCGCGCTTCAGCCGCGCCTTCATCACATCATGCCCGCGCCGATCGGCGGAAGCGACGAGCGCGACCGGGCCAAGGGGACCTTCGGACGCAGACAGAGGCGACGGAGCATCAATCTGGCGCTGGAGCGCATCGATATCGGCGCTGGTCTGCTTCAGCGCGGGCGAGGCGCAGGCGGCGAGAACGAGCGGAAGCGCCAGCGCCGCCAGTCGCCGGAGCGGTGAAAGGCGGCTATTCGACAACGATGTCACCGCTTTTCAGACCGGCGAGGACGCGGACATAACCATCCGCCACCTCGCCGAGTTCAAGTTCGACAAGGCCGGTCTTGCCGTCTTCAAGCTTCATCGCATAGACGCGGCCGGACTGAAACCGGAGCGCGCTAGCCGGTATCGCAGCCGATGGGGTCGCGACGGGCCGGCTGAAGCTGCACAGCGCCTGACTGTGCAACATTGTCTCATCGCCCTTAAAAACAATGGCGACGTCATAGGCGTAGCGCCCCCGCTTCTGTTCGATGGGGTCATCGACCAGCCGTTTCGAAACGATCTCGGCCCTGACGGGCTGCCGCCCATCTTCGAAGCCGACACTCACCGTCGCGCCCTCAATGACGCCCATGTCGCTGTCGCCGAAGCGAACGACCGCGCCGTAGCGGCCGGGCGTGACCAGGGAGGCGATCGGCGTGCCGCGGCGCAACTCGCCGCCGCCTGCTTCGGCAAGCTGCGGATCGCGCCAGATCACCACGCCGTTTTCAGGCGCCGCCAGAGCGCTGCGGTCCTTCTCGCGCCCGATATCTTCAAGCCTTGCCTCGGCGACAGTCAGATCATGCTCCATCTGACCGATATCGAGCTTCATCTGGGCGCGGTCGAGAGTGCGCTGATGGGAAAGCCGGGCATACTCGGCATCCGCCTCCTCCAGTCGCAGCCGGGTTTCTTCCAGCCGCTGCGGCGCAATCTGGCCATTCGCCTCCAGCCTCTCCATCTCCTCGAGTTTCGCGCGAATCCGGGCGCGGCTGCCCTCCTGCGTTTCGCGCTCGATCTGCCAGATCGCCTCGGTTTCGGTGCGATAGGGACCGGATTTGAAGGCGATCCGTGAACGCAGGCTTTCAATGTCTGCCGCCAGGCTCCGCTCCTCGCTTTCGAGCGTGTCGATCGCGTAACGCGCAATGATATCGCCCTTCTTGACTGCAGCGCCGTCTGCGACAAGCAGTTCCAGCAAACCATCGGCCGGCGCCGAAAGCGCGCGCGGCGCGCCATATTCGATATGGCATTGCCGCACGACGCGCTCTGTGAAGGCGCGGTCGGCAATACGCCATTCCGTCCGGTTCGGCGCCTGATCAGCCGCCTGTTCCCGCGGCCAGACACCGCCCTGCACCGCCCATGCAGCAGCACCAACACCCATCACGACGCCAAAGGCTATAACGGAGGTTCTAACCAGCGACATGATGCCCCCTTTCCATGCAGAGTTCCCTCGCCATCAGCTTTCCCTCAGCACGGTTGCCGGATCGGTGCGCGCGGCGTTCAGTGCCGGCACGATGCCGGCGAGAAGCGTGACCACGAAAAAACCAGCGACGGCGCGGGCAATCGGCCCGATGGCAACACCCGAACCGGCGATGCTGCCCGCCACGAAATAGCGGCTGAGCGGCTGCTGCAAGACCTCTGCAAGAATTAGACCGCCCACGATACCGACGATCAGTGCAAGTGCTGCGATCAGGGCTGTTTCCTGCACGATCTCAACAACTATTCGCCCCCGCGTTGCTCCCAGCGTGCGACGGATGGCGATTTCACGCCGGCGCTCCGTCACCGAAAACGACATCAGCGCCGCTATCGACACGCCGCCGATCATCAGGATGATCGCGCTCAGCCCCACCGATATGGCGAGCGCGATGAATTTCAGTTCGCGCGCCTGTTCGATGATCGGCGCGCTCGACCAGAAGGTCAGCCGCGAAACATCGAACGCGAGCGACAACAGGCCTTTCAGGCGCGGCTCCGGGAGGCTTTCCGCGGGCCCGGTCACGAGAAAGTTGAAATTTCCGGCATCGACGCCCTCGAAGGAATCTTCCCCTTGAGGGATCAGCAGCGATCGCGAGAGTTCGGCAAAAGGGGGACGTACCGGCGCATCGAAGAAGCCGGCCACCTGGCAGGCCTTGCCCTCCACCCAAACGATCGAGGCGCCGTCGAGGCTTTCGGCCAACGCGCGCCCGAACAGACAGCTATCCTGCATCAAATCGCCGATTGCCGTACCCGGCGGCAGATCCGTGGTCAGTCCGGCCTGCCGGGCGAAACCGTCGCCGACGGCATAGGCCTTGGCGAGTTGCGCAGTGCCACCGCTTTCCAAAGTCACCGGAAAGGCCCGAAACGGCGTCACGGAAAAGCCGCCGGGCAACAGCCCGGCGATCATATCCGGACCGAGCAGAGCGAGCGCACCGGGGTCGAATGTGCCGCCGGTCAGCATGCCTACCTCGTAATTGGCGCCGCTGATCACGAAGGTTTCGGCCGCGCCGAGTTCCAGCAACGTTTCGAAGTGGCGCAGCGCATTGCCGGAAAGCGCGTAGTTGGCAATGGTGCCGGCAAGCGTCATCGACAGCGTGACCACCGCGAAGAACAGCCGCGCGAGGCCAAAGGCCCTGAGCCGGGCGAGGATCGGTTCAAACGGCAACAGCATGACATTGCCCGCCCGATAATTTCAGCACCCGCTCGAACCTGCGCGCATGATCGAGATTGTGGGTGACCATCACCAGCCCGCATCCCTCGCTGCAGTTCTGCAGGAGCAGGTTGAGGACGTATCGGCCGGTCTCCTCGTCGAGATTGCCCGTCGGCTCGTCGGAGAGAATGAGCGCCGGCCGGGACACCAGCGCTCTCGCCAGCGCAACGCGCTGTTTCTCGCCGCCCGAAAGGCGGCTTGCGCGCGAGCGGGCGCGCCCAGCAAGACCAACCCTTTCGAGCTCCTCCTCGGCGCGCCGCATCGCAACGCCCCGCGAAACGCCCTGGTATCGAAGCGGCATCGCCACATTTTCTGCCGCGCTGATATGATCGATCAGGTTGAAGCCCTGAAATA
The DNA here is from genome assembly GCF_000960975.1 of Martelella endophytica. Classification (NCBI taxonomy): domain Bacteria; kingdom Pseudomonadati; phylum Pseudomonadota; class Alphaproteobacteria; order Hyphomicrobiales; family Aurantimonadaceae; genus Martelella; species Martelella endophytica. The sequence continues at coordinate 1,017,824 of NZ_CP010803.1, forward strand.
CGAAGCCGATTTGCTGACGCCGGAACCGGGTCTTGCGGGCATCTGAAATCGCCGCGACATCGACGCCGGAAATCGTCACGCTGCCCTCATCCGGCGTGGACAGCGTGCCGAGTATTTCAAGCAGCGACGACTTGCCCGAACCGGACGCACCGATGATGCAAAGCCGCCCGCCGGCGTCGAGCGTCAGGTCGATCTTCTTCAGTATCTCAATGCGATCGCCCGCGGATACAACGGTCTTCCCGACCCCGCGGACATCAAGCAGAGGTTCAGCCATGGCCGTAACCGCCCGGAAACATCCGAGCCGCCCTGAAGCGGCCCGGATTAAAAGACCTAGTAATCCGCCTTGCAACCGAAGCTGGAATACATTTCATTCGCCAGGTCCGCCGTCTGCTCATAGGCATCCCAATATTGCTCTGCGCCGGCCGTGCCGTACTGCTGCACGGCGAGTTTGTATTCGTTGTAGTAGCTGCGCGCGGCGTCGCAGTGGGAGGCCACCTGGATGTTGACGGGCGCGCCGCTGGTGGTGGTGCAGGAACTCGGGCACTGCAGGATCGACGATTTCGGCGTGCCGCCGCCGGAGGAAGAGCCGCCGGTGTCGTAATCGGAATCCGAAAGCGAATCGAAGGACGAGTCGGTACAGGCCGCCAGAAAAACGATCGGGACCAGGCAAAGAGCTGTCTTGAAGTTCGGCATCTAGAAATTATTCCCTCGTGATCGCGAAGCCTGCCGCTTCGCAAATGGCATATGCATCACCCCTCGCGATGCTGGAGGAAAGGTTTAAAGACGGCCCGGAAACCGAGCGCCCCCCATTTGGGGGGTGCGGGCGAGAAAAGACCGATTTTGTCAGGCTTCGGCAGCGCTGAACGCGCGGCTTCATGAGCAGGCGCTCCCTCAAGCTGGATGCTGCTGCACGCTCAAGACGTCGCCAGAGCCCTGCGGCGACAGCCTCATTCTTCCTCATCATCGCCCACGGCCGCCATCGCCTCCTCCTGCACGGCGGCTCTGCTCAGCAACCCCGCATCCTCCAATGCCTCGATATCCGGCAGGTCGCGGAGTGTTTCCATGTCGAATGCCGAAAGGAAGTGCTTTGTCGTGACGTAGGTATAGGGCGCGCCGGGCGTCGGGCTGCGGGGGCCGGAGGCGATGAGGGCGGCGTTGCGGAGGGACGCGATGGTGTCGCGGCTGACCGCCTTGCCGAAGATCTTTGACAGTTCGGCGCGGGTGATGGGCTGGAAATAGCCGATGGCCATCAGAACCATGGATTCGAATTCGGAGAGTGCCGCGCCTCCGCCCCGCGTTGGCGCAGCGGAGGCGCGGATGGCGTCGGCATAGGCGGGGCGGCTGCGGTGCTGCCAGCCGCCGGCGACCGGGACGATCTCGTAGGGGCGGCCGGCGAGCTCCTGCTGGAGATCATCAATCAGGAGGTCGATGCTGCAGGCCTTGCCGACGACGCGGGCGAGCGTCTCGCGGGTGACCGGCTCGGCGGCGGCGAAGATCACCGCCTCGACCCTGAGCATCCATTCGCGCCAGCGCAGGTCTGGCGGCAAAGCCTCGAGCTCACGGTCGAAGAGGCGTTCGCCTCCCGCGTTTTCGTCTGCGGCATTTGCTTTCTTGCGGCGGGATGGCCTGTTATCGGCTGCACCGGTCATGGTCACAACCCGTAAATGCGGAAGAAGGAACGGCCCGACAATTCGCGCACGGCGCCAAAACCTTCGAGCCGTTCGAACAGGCGGGAGGCGGCCCAGCGAGAGAGATTGCTGCCGGGTGCACTCGCCGGCATGGCGTCCTCGTCGAGCAACGCCTGAATGACAGGGCCCGCACCCTTGGTCCGCACCTTCGGCGCCACGGCCACAAGAACATCAGCCCGGCGCGCGATCGTGTCGGCCGAGCGCAGTGCCGCTGCAGCGCCGTCAACCATGGCAAGGCAGACGGCACGGCCAAATCCCGGTTCCCCGGCCCGGACGCGCCCCCTGCCCCCGAAGGTCCGAAACGCCCGGCCATAACGCTCCGCCATCAGCAGCGGCACGGGCCGGTCCCATTTGAGTTGGGTGGCGATCATCATGTCGGCCATGGCCCAGGCCAGCGGCTCGGCATCCGGCCGGCCCGCGAGGATTGCGGTCACAAGGTCGGCGACCACGAAGGGCACGGCGCGACCGGACTGCAGCGCGGTGTCTGCCAGCTCCGGGATGGCGGCGAGGCGGTCGTCCAAGGCGATCCCCATCAGCTCGGCGAGGTCTTCGACCTGCTTTGTGGAAAAACCGGGTTTTCGGGCGGCGAGCCTTTTGAAGGCCAGAAACATCTTTCCCGCAGGGCCCGGATCGTCACCGGCGGCGGTGAGCAGCACGGCGTCGCGCAGCGTCGCTTCATCCTCGGTGCGGCCGGTCAGGCGGACGGCGGCAGCGGCACACTTCAGGGCCTGCCGAGAGCGCCAGCATCCAGCCCACGCTGGTTCGGAGCCGACGATATCATCAAGAGATTTCAGAGCGATACCGGCCGAGAAGGCGGCATCGGCTTCGGTCACGTCGGGTCCGCGCGGGCGAGCCCAGGCCGGCATGGCGGCGTTGGGCGGAACTGTGCTGGCAGGTGTGGCGGCGCGCGAATCCATGGCGATGAGGCTACAGAATATGAGCGGTTAATACCAGAGAAATCGATACAAAGCGCACAGCTTGTCTTTTCTCTATTATGATTGATAATGTTGCAATATCAATCACTTAAATCTTAAAAGAAGTCGGATTACTATGCGGTGAGCCCACTCAACACTGCCGGCCTCCCGGGTCTATGAAGCAAGATCTGACATCCGCCATCGGAAGGACGTTCAGAGCCGCTGATGGCGTGATCTCGCCGAAATGGCTCCGAGTTCACCCGGTCGACCGCAAAAGTCTCCACGCCTCAGCCTCCAGCACTGCAGCCAGATTTCGAGGTTCTGGCGAAACGGACGCCGTAATACAGGGCTACGAATGAGTTCTCCCGGGATGCGGCGATCCTGAGCTGGCGACGTCCGGCGCGATCCGGGGCACGCCAACGGGTTGGCTTCGGCAACGATGACGATATGGTCGCCAGGATATTCGCCAATCAGGCTTTTTTGGCGAAAGCGCGTCTGCGGGATGCGCCATAAAGCGAGAGGCATTTGCCCTCACTAAACGATGGACGGGTACAGACGTTTCAGCATAACCAACATGCATTCTTGTTATAAGGGGAATCTTTCATAAGATTTCTTTTAGTTATCAACATTTTACGCAGTTTTTCGTATTTTTTGGACTGGATAACATTTTCGCACACCGGGTAAACTGCTCCCATCAACCAAAGCGGAGGCAAGGCCTCCAACGGACTGGAGCACTCGGGGCCTATGGCGCGAGAACGGACGAGGCATGTCAAAATCAGGAACAAGGCAGCGGGTGCCATCCGCGCCTTGCCTGTTGACAATGCGACTGCTCCTTCAGACCATAAAGAAGACTTCTACAATTTCATCCGCGCTCTCGCTCGTGATCAGGCACGCAAGGACCATGATCGCGATCGGGGGTGATTGTGATCCGGAGACCAGCGATGTCCAGTCCCATCCGCGCTGTCATATACGCCCGTTACTCGACCGACCTTCAGCGGGACGCCTCGATTGATGACCAGGTTCGCGCCTGCGATGCCTATGCAAAGCGTCAGGGTCTCGATGTAGTCGAGATATATTCCGACCGCGCAACGTCCGGCGCCAGCCTGATGCGCAGCGGAATCCAGAAGCTGATGCGCGATGCCCAGTCGCGACAGTTCGATATCGTGATCACGCACGCCCTCGATCGTCTGTCACGCAATCAGGCCGACATCGCAGGCCTCTATCAAAAACTTCAGTTTGCCGGCGTCATGATCGAGACGATCTCGGAAGGCAGCATCGATGAGATGCATATCGGCCTGAAAGGCACGATGAATGCGCTCTACCTCAAGGATCTCGGCAAAAAGACACGCGAAGGGCTTCGCGGCCGGGCATCGGCTGGCAAGTCCGCCGGCGGCAAGACCTATGGATATGATGTTGTTGCCAAACGCGATCAGACGGGCGAACCCGTCCATGGAGAACGCGCGATCAACCAGAGTGAAGCGGCCATTGTCCGACGTATTTTCCGAGACTATGCGAATGGTATCTCGCCGAAGAAGATTGCGGAAGCGCTGAACCGCGAACAGGTTCCGGCGCCCCGCGGAAAGCACTGGGGCGCCTCAACAATCCATGGAAACCGGGAACGAGGCACCGGCATTCTCAATAATGAACTCTATGTCGGCAGGCTGGTCTGGAACCGTCTGACTTATATCAAGGATCCCGAGACGGGAAAGCGAGTGTCGCGTCCAAACAGGCAAGAGGATCTGACCATCACCGAAGTCCCGGATCTTCGCATCGTCGATCAGGGCGCCTGGGAGGCAGCCAAAGCCCGACAAGGCGTACTCAAGTCGAAGGGAACAGGGACAGCCGTCTGGGACCGGCGGCGTCCGCGAACGCTGTTTTCCGGCCTGATGCGTTGCGGTTGCTGCGGCAGCGGCTTTTCCAAAATACAGAAAGATGCTTTCGGATGCTCTGCGCCGCGCAACAAGGGCAACGCCGTCTGTACCAACATGCTCACCATAAAGCAGCGAGATCTCGAGGACCGTGTTCTTGAAGCGCTGACCAACAATCTGATGGAGCCGGAAGCTGTCAGGATTTTCTGTGAAGAGTATACCGCGGAACGGAACCGGCTGGCCAATTCGGCAGCATCAGATCGCAAAGGCAAGGAAGCAGAGCTCGCCAAGGTCAAAAACGACCATGCCAAGCTGGTCGATGCGATTGTCGCGGGCGTGCCGGCCGATCAAGTCAAGGACCGCATGAACGACCTCGATCGCCGCCGCAAGGCCCTTGAGCACGAACTTGCATCCATCGAGGCGCCGGAGCCGGTCCTGTTCCACCCGTCAATGGCGGCACGCTATCGCGAGCAGGTTACAGCGCTCATCGCTGGGCTGAGCGAAGCTGACCAGATGCTGGGCTCGAAGGAAGCGCTGCGCGATCTGATCGAAAAGATCGTTCTAACGCCATCGGAAGGCGGCGCCGGTCTCGATATCGACCTCTATGGTGCGATCGCGGGGCTACTGCATCTCGCGACGGGCGTTTCGGCGCAGAATAGCAAAAAGGCCTCACCTGCTAAAAGTGAAGCCTTTGATATTTCTGGTAAATTAGTGTTGGTTGCGGGGGCAGGATTTGAACCTGCGGCCTTCAGGTTATGAGCCTGACGAGCTACCGGGCTGCTCCACCCCGCGTTATGTTTGAGCGTCCTGGGTTATGGTTTGAGAGGGTTGGTCTCGTTCCTGCCCGGGCTATTGTTTTGTTACACAGCAAAAAGCCGCCTTGACGGCGGCTTTTGATCGGCAGTCGCCGTTTATGAATTGAGAAGATGTGTTGCATTTGGCAGACCTGGCAGCGACCTACTCTCCCGTGTCTTGAGACAAAGTACCATTGGCGCTGGGGCATTTCACGGCCGTGTTCGGAATGGGAACGGGTGTTGAGGACCCCGCCATAACCACCAGGTCGGCCAAATGCAGCATGTTTTCGAGAAGCTGGTTGTTGTTGAAGCGCTTCAGTAACGCACATTGGCGAAGACTGTCGAGGGACGACCCTCAGCAGCTTGCCTGCGTCGCGTGAGCAGCGCCGTCCGCAGCGAAGCGATCGAAGATCGCGACAGCGTGAGGACAAAAGATCGTGTTCATCGGCTATGCCGATGAACATGAACAATGAGAACGATCAAGCCGATCGAGCGATTAGTACCGGTAAGCTTCACACATTGCTGCGCTTCCACACCCGGCCTATCAACGTTGTCGTCTACAACGGCTCTGATAGGGAATACTCGTTTTCAGGTTGGTTTCCCGCTTAGATGCCTTCAGCGGTTATCCATTCCATATATAGCTACCCTGCTATGCCCTTGGCAGGACAACAGGTCCACCAGAGATATGTCCATCCCGGTCCTCTCGTACTAGGGACAGATCCTGTCAATATTCCTACACCCACGGCAGATAGGGACCGAACTGTCTCACGACGTTCTGAACCCAGCTCACGTACCGCTTTAATTGGCGAACAGCCAAACCCTTGGGACCTGCTCCAGCCCCAGGATGCGATGAGCCGACATCGAGGTGCCAAACAACCCCGTCGATATGGACTCTTGGGGGTCATCAGCCTGTTATCCCCGGCGTACCTTTTATCCGTTGAGCGATGGCCCTTCCACGCGGGACCACCGGATCACTATGACCGACTTTCGTCTCTGCTCGACTTGTCAGTCTTGCAGTCAGGCGGGCTTATGCCATTGCACTCGACGAACGATTTCCGACCGTTCTGAGCCCACCATCGCGCGCCTCCGTTACTCTTTAGGAGGCGACCGCCCCAGTCAAACTACCCACCATACACTGTCCCGGATCCGGATAACGGATCGCGGTTAGACATCCACGAAGATAAGGGTGGTATTTCAAGGATGGCTCCACAAGAACTGGCGTCCCTGCTTCAAAGCCTACCACCTATCCTACACATGCCTTGGCGAATGCCAGTGTAAAGCTATAGTAAAGGTGCACGGGGTCTTTCCGTCTGACCGCAGGAACCCCGCATCTTCACGGGGAATTCAATTTCACTGAGTCTGCGTTGGAGACAGCGGGGAAGTCGTTACGCCATTCGTGCAGGTCGGAACTTACCCGACAAGGAATTTCGCTACCTTAGGACCGTTATAGTTACGGCCGCCGTTTACTGGGGCTTCAATTCAATGCTTGCACATCTCCTTTTAACCTTCCAGCACCGGGCAGGCGTCAGACCCTATACGTCGTCTTAAAGACTTCGCAGAGCCCTGTGTTTTTGATAAACAGTCGCTACCCCCTGGTCTGTGCCACCTCTCAATACTTGCGTATAAAGAGGTCACGCTTCTTCCGAAGTTACGCGTGCAATTTGCCGAGTTCCTTCAACGCAGTTCTCTCAAGCGCCTTGGTATACTCTACCTGACCACCTGTGTCGGTTTCGGGTACGGTCTCACGACGGGGCTATTTCCTGGAACCGCTCCACCGCACACTCAATCCAATAAGAATGTACGATTTGTGCAATCCGTCACCACCGCCTGGCCCACGAATATTAACGTGGTTCCCATCGACTACGCGTTTCCGCCTCGTCTTAGGGGCCGGCTAACCCTGCTCAGATTAACTT